>DATMEZ010000083.1:0-10524 GCA_035556415.1 Povalibacter sp. | reverse complement strand
ACTGGGAGCATTTCAACGAGCTCGATCGCAAGGGCCTGATGATGTACGGCCAGATGACGGCCGGCTCCTGGATCTACATCGGCTCGCAGGGCATCGTGCAGGGCACCTACGAGACCTTCGTCGAGATGGGACGCCAGCATTTCGGCGGCAACCTGGCCGGCAAGTGGATTCTGACCGCGGGCCTGGGTGGCATGGGCGGCGCGCAGCCGCTGGCAGCCACCCTGGCTGGCGCCTCGATGCTCGCCATCGAATGCCGCCCCGAGCGCATCGCCAAGCGTCTGCAGACCCGCTACCTCGATATCGCCGCCGAGTCGCTGGATGAAGCACTGAAACTCATCGAAGACGCGGCTCGCCAACGCAAGCCCATCTCGGTCGGCTTGCTCGGCAATGCCGCCGAGCTGCTGCCGGAGCTTCTGCGTCGGGGCGTGCGGCCGGACGCGGTCACCGACCAGACGTCGGCGCACGATCCGGTCAACGGCTATCTACCGCAGGGCTGGACGCTGGCGCAGTGGGACGAGCAGCGCGTCAAGAATCCGGAAGCCGTCGCCAAGGCGGCGCGCGCCTCGATGGCTGAACACGTCCGCGCCATGCTGAAGTTCCATGAGCAAGGCATCCCCGTATTCGACTATGGCAACAACATCCGCCAGGAAGCGAAGGACGCCGGCGTTGCCAATGCATTCGCTTTCCCGGGGTTCGTGCCCGCTTACATCCGTCCGCTGTTCTGCCGCGGCGTCGGCCCGTTCCGCTGGGCCGCGCTGTCAGGCGATCCGGAAGACATCTATCGCACCGACGCCAAGGTCAAGGAGCTGATTCCGGACGATCCGCACCTGCACCGCTGGCTGGACATGGCGCGCGAGCGCATCCAGTTCCAGGGGCTGCCGGCGCGCATCTGCTGGGTCGGCCTCGGTCAGCGCCACCGGCTGGGACTGGCGTTCAATGAAATGGTGAAGCGTGGCGAACTGAAGGCGCCGGTGGTGATCGGCCGCGATCACCTGGACTCGGGCTCGGTGGCCTCGCCCAACCGCGAAACCGAGAGCATGCGCGATGGCTCCGACGCGGTGTCCGACTGGCCGCTGCTCAACGCGTTGCTGAACACGGCGAGCGGCGCCACCTGGGTCTCGATCCATCACGGCGGCGGCGTGGGTATGGGCTATTCGCAGCATGCCGGTGTGGTCATCGTCTGCGACGGCACCGATGCCGCGGCGCGCCGCATCGAACGCGTACTGTGGAACGACCCGGGCACCGGCGTGATGCGGCATGCGGATGCCGGCTACGAAATTGCCATCGACTGTGCCCGTGAACAGGGCCTCAACCTGCCGTCGCTGCGCGACTGAAATCAACCAAGGATCAGGAAGTCCACCGATGAACGCCTCCGAATCGACCGTGCAACTGGGCGGGCAGCCTCTGAACCTGCGTTCCTTGCGAGACGTGTACCGGCGCTGGTCGCCGGTGGCGGTGTCTCCGGAATGCAGGGAGCAGGTGCGCGCCTCGCACGCCGCCGTGTTGCGAGCCGCGGCGGGCAGTCGCCCTGCCTACGGCATCAACACCGGCTTCGGGTTGCTGGCCAACACCGCGATCCCGGCCGATCAGCTCGAACGGCTGCAACGAAACATCGTGCTGTCGCACAGCTCCGGAGTCGGCCCGTTGCTGGATGACGATCTGGTGCGCCTGGTCATGGTGCTGAAGATCGTGAGCCTGCTGCGCGGGCTGTCGGGCGTGAGCGAGACGGTCATCGAACGCCTGGTCGCGCTGGTCAATGCACAGGCATATCCGTGCATCCCGGCGAAAGGCTCGGTGGGCGCATCGGGAGACCTGGCGCCGTTGGCGCACATGTCGCTGGTGCTGCTCGGTGAAGGCCAGATCCGGCGTAATGGCGTCATCAAGCCGGCGCGCGAGGCGCTGCAGGAACTGGGGCTCGAGCCGGTGACGCTCGGACCGAAGGAAGGGCTTGCTCTGCTCAACGGCACGCAGACTTCCACGGCGCTGGCGCTCGCGGGATTGTTCGAGATCGAGGATGTTTTCTCGGCGGCGGTGATCAGCGGCCTGCTGAGCGTCGATGCGCTCAAAGGCAGCGATGTTCCTTTCAATCCGCGCATCCATGACGCACGCGGCCAACGCGGCCAGATCGAAGTAGCGAAGGTCTACCAGCAACTGCTCGCCGGTAGCGAGATTCGCGATTCGCATCGTGACTGTCCGCGCGTGCAGGACCCGTATTCACTGCGATGCCAGCCGCAGGTGATGGGCGCGAGCCTGGACCTGCTGCATCATTGCGCCGGTGTGCTGGCGATCGAAGCGAACGCGGTCACCGACAATCCGCTGGTGTTCGCGGATTCCGGCGAAGTGGTCTCAGGCGGCAACTTCCACGCCGAACCGGTCGCGTTCACGGCAGACATCCTGGCGATGGCCGGCTGCGAGATCGCCTCCATCGCCGAACGTCGCATCGCGCTGCTGGTGGATCCGAAAATGAGCGGCCTGCCCGCCTTCCTCACCGCCGAAAGCGGCCTCAACTCGGGCTTCATGATTCCGCAGGTCACGGCGGCCGCGCTGGTGGCCGAGAATCGCATGCTGGCCCACCCGGCCAGTGTCGACAGCATTCCGACGTCGGCCAACCAGGAAGATCACGTCAGCATGGCCACGCATGGCGCGCGCCGGACATTGGAAATCGCCAGCAACTCGCGCGACGTCATTGCGATCGAACTGCTCGCTGCCTGCCAGGGACTGGACTTCCACCGTCCGCTGAAAACATCGGCACCGCTGCAGCGTGTACATGCTGCCTTGCGTGAACGCGTTCCGTTCACCAATGCGGATCGGCTCATGGCGGACGAGGTGGCGATCGCGCGCGAGATCACCTTGTCGCCCGTGATGCTGGAGCCGTGCGCGTCGCTGTTTGAAAGCCGCGGTTAGGAAGGATTGTGAATCTACCCGTCACTCCCGCGCAGGGCCTGCTTCGCGTAAGAGAGCGCGGGAGTGGCTGATTCGGATGGATTCCCACCTGCGTGGGCATGACAGGAATACCGCCGAATGCTTCAGGACTTGGTCGACGCTTCCTGCTGCCGGCCCGATCGCAGCCAGCGCGCGGCCGCCGAGTCGACCTCCAGCCTCACCTCGAGATGGTCGGCCTCGTGCTCTGCGGCGTCGACTCTCCCCTTTCGGCCGTGATCGGTTTCCCGATCGACGGGACGATCCGATCGCTGGCCGGGCGGCCCGAGATGCGCATTGGCAGCACCCTCCCGGGCCAGCTCCGCCGGCCCGCCGGATCTGCGGCGGGGTCTGTGGGTCGATGAACGCCGAAGTTTATACATGGGTGTACCTCGACTGACGTGGACCTCGATCAGGTCACCGGCTTGCCGACGTCGGCGCTCGGCACCGGAACCAGCGCGGAGACGGTCAGCTCCGGCGTCTGAATGCTCAGCTGATGCGGCGTGCACTGCACGCCATCGGCCACGACTTTGATCGAGAGCTTGGGCAGGACGCTGTCGCGCAAGCCTTGCATGAGCTCGCAATCGCCCGGCTGCAGATCCAGCTTGCGATCGCGGGACAGGTTCACCGTCTGCCACTGTGCCGGGAACGGCTCGGCGCTGATGGCCTTGGAACCACCCAGCTTCTCGATCAGCGCCTGCTCGGACTGCTCACGCGCCGAGGGCTTCACGTCTTGCGCCGCCACCGGCGTTGCCGTGGTGATCGAGATGAAGAAATTCTTGGCCGGCCGGTCGTTGTAGCAACCGTTGGCGCGTACCTTGGTCTGCGGATGCGCACCCACCGCGAGCAGGATTTTCTTCAAGCGCGATTCTGCAGCACTGCAGCCGTAGGCAGCGGTGAAGCCCATGTAGGAATAGCGGATCTCCTGCGGCTTCCACACGGACTGAATGGGTTGATCGCCGACCGGCGCGGCCGCCTGGCCGGCCAGCGGCACTGCTGCCGCCAGCAGCAGGGTCATGAATCCGGATCTGAGCGCGCCGTACATGGTGCTTCTCCTTACTCAGTAGATACCTGTTTGGAGAGAAAACACCGGCAGACGTTCCGTGCACAGGCCCCTACATTAAGAGATGGTCACGTTCGGGCACGGCAACGCGGTGAGGGTCAGTCGCGCCGCCTTGACGCCCCGGCAGTCGGCTGGTTAAGGTTCGTCTCACGCGCCGATTTGATCCTCAGCTTGCGGGCGCGAAAGAAATACGGCTAAAGCGGCGGCAGGAACCTGCTATCGACTTTGGTCGGGCAGGTTTTTTTCTGTCCGCCATCGGCGCAGCGCCTCCCCGCCCTCGGATCCTCCTGGGAGACAGCGGTGGCGCACGATTCGATCGTTCTGAAATTCGGCAGCTCGGTACTACGCAGCGCGGCGGACCTTCCGGCGGCCGTCCATGAAATCTATTCCTGGTACCGGCGCGGCTGGCGCGTGGTGGCAATCGTTTCGGCTATCGGCAATTCCACGGAAGCGTTATTGCGCGACGCGCACGCGTTCTGCGCAGAACCCGAACCCAGCGCAACGGCCGAGCTGTTGGCAACCGGCGAGCGACATAGTGCCGCGCTGCTGGGCATCGCACTCGATCGAGCCGGTGTTGCGTCCCGTGTCGTGGATCCGCGCGAAATCGGATTGCAGACGCAAGGCACCGTGCTCGACAGTGAAGCGGTCGGCGTGGATCGCGGGCGCATCGAAGCGCTGCTCGACGAATTCCCAGTCGTGGTCGTGCCGGGCTTCTTCGGCTACGACAGCAGCGGCCGGCTGCATTTGCTGGGTCGCGGCGGATCCGACCTGACTGCCGTTTACCTGGCAAACGCATTGGGCACGCGTCGTTGTCGGCTGGTGAAGGATGTCGATGGCGTTTACGAGCGCGATCCCGCCTTGAGCGCGCCAGCACCCTCGCGTCGTTTCGTGACGATGGGCTACGCCGAGGCGGTGGAGCGCGCCACCCAGCTCATTCAACCGAAAGCGGTGCGGTTCCTGGAACGATTCTCGGCGAGCGCCGAGGTGGCAGCCGTCGCGCATCCGTACGAGACCGTAGTCGGTCCGCTGGCGCGCGAGCTCACCGAAGCAGCAAAACCCGCGCCGCTGTCGGTTCTGATCCTGGGGCTCGGCACCGTGGGCCTCGGCGTCCATCAGCGCCTGAGCGCCATGCCCGAACATTTCCGTGTGGCCGGGATCCTGGTGCGCGATCGTGCCCAGCATGCTGCCGCGGGAATCCCCTCCGAGCTCCTGCACTCATCGCCGGACTCGCTGGTCGACCTGCGTCCGGACATCGTCGTCGACGCCCTGCCCGGCGTGCAGCCTTCGCAATCGCTGGTGCGCTATTACCTGATGCATGGCGCGCACGTCGTCTCTGCGAACAAGGCGCTGATCGCCGAAGCGGGACCGGAGCTGACGGCCATAGCGCAGCGCAATGGCGTGGCCTTGTGCTATTCGGCAGCCGTCGGCGGCAGCGCTCCCATGATCGAAGCCGTACGCCGCGCCGCCAGCGCGGACGAAGTGCAATCGATAGCCGGCATTCTCAACGGCACCTGCAATTACGTGCTCGATCGCTGCACCGACGGTCTGTTGCTCAACGAAGCGGTGCGCGCAGCTCAGGCGTGCGGCTTCGCCGAAGTTGATCCGAGCAACGATCTGCTCGGACATGATGCCGCGCGCAAACTCAGCATCCTGGCGTGCGAAGCATTTGGGCACGAACTCGATGCAATCGAGGTCGATCCGCTCAATACCGCCGTTCTGCTGCGCAACCAGTCAACACAGCGCGAGAACCAGACATTGAGGGTGGTAGCGCGGGCGTGGAAGCTGGGCAACAAGTACTTCGGACAGATCCGGCTCGAAGCCGTGCCTACCGACGATCCGTTCGCGCAGACTCGCAACGAATGGAACCGGCTGCGGATCACGCGCGCCAACGGCGCGGACATCACCGTGAGCGGGCGTGGCGCTGGGCGCTGGCCAACGACGGAAGCCGTGATTGCTGACCTGCTGCAGATTTGCGCGCAGCACGCCGCCGCAGCGCAGACGCGAGCTGAGGCACGGAATGACACGAGCATCGACTATCCGATAGACACGCGGCCGGCACGCGACACGACTACCAGGCAGTCGCACGGCTAACACGCGGCACATCTACCAGGCAGACGTGCGACCAACACGCAACACAATTACCACGCAGGCGCGTGTCAACACGCGACGTAGTTACCGCGCGGATACGTAGGTGGACACGACTACTACCGCGCACGCGCGCGTGACACGCGCCGCAGTCGCGCGGCCACAGAAGTGACACACCGGACCGCACCGCCACCGGTCTGTTGCGCGTAGCTCGCGCGTCGGCGGCGCGGTGGCTTGCAAATGTAGTAGTTTTGTGCTGTCGCTCTATTGCAGTACAGGCTATAGCTTAGGTGTCCATGAAAAGGACGCCGACGAAGAAGCCTGCGCCACTGCCGAAGCGGGTCTCCACGCTACCCCGACGGATCGGACGAGCGCTCAAGGCCCGACGCAAGGAGCTCAAGCTCAATCAGGACGACGCGGCCGAACGCATGGGCACGCACCGCGTGAACTACTCGCGCCTGGAAACCGGCAAGGTCAAGTACCGGATCGACACGCTGGAAAAGCTCTGCATGGCGGTGGACCGCAAGCCCTGGCAGGTGCTGAAAGAAGCCGAAGAGCTTCTGAAGTAGACCGCACCCGATGTAGCGCTTTTGCACTGTAGTTCTATTGCGGTGCGGTAGTTAGCGTGGCGTCATGAAACGCCGGCCGCTTCCCGAACGTATTGGCGCTGCGCTACGCAGCCGCCGGGAAGCGCTCGAGATCAGCCAGGAAAATTTCGCCGAGATGGTGGAGATGCATCGCACCTACTACTCGGCCATCGAACGCGGACGCAAGAACATCCGCATCGAAACCCTGGAACGCCTGTGCGCCGCCCTGAAGACCCGCATGTGGGAAGTCGTCAGAGAGGCGGAACAGTAACCGCCTCTCCTTGCTCCCGGCCCCCCTCGCCCCCTCCCCGGTTTTAGCGGCTGGATGGCGGCAGCGGCTCCACCCCCAGTTTGGTCTGTACGCGTTTCAGGCGCAGCCAGATGTTCTCGTGTACGAACACGATGAAACAGCCGAGGTGCATCTCCTCTTCGGTGGACACCGACATCGGCCAGCGATCCTGCAACAACGCCTTGATGGGCGCCTTCAGGTGCGCGTTGTAGGCCTTGTTGAACGATTCGACGATCTCGGGCTCTTCGGCGCAGTCGCGCACCAGGCTGCGAAACGTGACGCCCTCGGTGACTGCGCGCCTGTGACGGGTTTTCATGCCAGTTCTCCTTGTCGCTTCTTTTCCATGGAGTCCATTGCAACTAGAGCTGGCGCACCGCCCCGACGATACGGCTGCTCATGTAGCGCTTTAGCACTACGCAGCTTTTTTATACTACATGGATTTTCAGCGATCAAGCGTCCGCCTCGTCGCTGTCGGTTGACTATTTCATCGACGTTGACATCTACACGGTCTGCAACAACACGACGCTACCCTGTCCGCCGTCCGCGCAGATACTCACGATTGCGCGCGCGCCGCGCGGTCTGCTCGCGAGCTCCTTCACTGCCTGACTGAGAATTCTTGCCCCCGTCGCGCCGAATGGATGACCGAGCGCCACGCTGCCGCCGTTCGGGTTGATGCGATCGCGCGGAAAGCTGCCGAACGCTGCATCCACACCAACCTTGTCGCGCACGAATGCTTCGTCTTCCAGCGCCTTGACATGAAACAGCACCTGCGCCGCAAATGCTTCGTGGATTTCCCAGAGATCGATGTCGTCATACGCAAGGCGGTGACGCGCCAGCAGCCGCGGAATCGCGAATGCCGGCGCCATCAACAAGCCTTCGACCCGGAAATCGATCGACGCAATCTCCCAATCGAGCAATTGCACGCGCGCAATGTCAGCGGGCAACTGCGCGAGTCCCGCCTGCGTGGCGACCCAGACGCCAGCCGCACCGTCGGTCAATGGCGAAGAATTGCCAGCGGTGAGCGAGCCTTGTCCGCTGGTGCGATCGAACGCGGGCGATAGCTTCGCCAGTTTCTCCAACGATGTATCCGAACGCGGAATGGTGTCGCGACGCAGGCCATCGACCGCAATCACCAGGTCATCGAAGAAGCCCCGCTCCCAGGCCGCAATTGCACGCTGGTGCGTTTCGAGTGCGTAGCGGTCCTGTGCCTCGCGTGGGATATGCCACTGCTTCGCGGTGATCTCGGTGTGTTCGCCCATGCTCTTGCCGGTGGTGCGATTGGTCACCGCCGGAATGTACAACCGGACATCGCCGAGCCTGAGATCGGTGAGGTGCGACACCTTCTGTCCGAGCGAGCGCGCCTGCTGAAACTGCCGGATCCAGTCCGACAGCGACTGCCCGAGGCCGAGCTGCACCCGGCTCATGCTCTCCACGCCGCCGACCAGCGCCAGATTGCGATTCACGCCATTGAGCATCCCGGCCGCCTCGATGACGCCGATCATGCTGGTCGAGCACGCCATGATGGTGGAGAACGCCGTGACCGCCGGCGCCACGCCGGCGTCCATCAACACCTCGCGGGCAATGTTGCTCCAGGTCAGATTCGGCACCACCGCGCCCCACGCGGCGAAGTCCGGCGTCGCGCCGTGCAGTTGCTCGATCATGGCGCGCACCACTGGCAGCGACAGAGCGATGGCATCGAACTTGGCCAACGGGCCGTCGACCTTCGCAAACGGCGTGCGCACGCCGGCGGCAAGCCAGATATCGGGATGGGGAGCGCTGGACATGATCGTCCTCGACAAGCGCAGCTGCGGGAAGACCGGATCGTGAACCCGACGCTGCGCAGACGCAATCCGCGTCATCACCCCACAGGATCACCCCCCACAGGATCACCGTAGATGAGTTGTACACACGCCGGCCTGCTTCGCCGTGCGGCATTCGTCTGCTCGCAAGCGGTTTAGCTGACATCGCTTCGAACCATCGCTGTCGTGATCGGCCGTCGCGCCAACCATGAGCTCTCGACTTCCACTACCGCCTCGCCCAAGCTAGTGGTTTTCGCGGCCGCGTCGCGTCCGCTCGAGGAGCCGGGATGACTGCACCTGGACGGCTGGTCTGCGTGGGCGTCGGCATGACCCTGGGATCACATCTCACACCGCTGACCCGCAGCTACATCCAGGATTCGGACGTAGTGTTCGCCGGCCTGTCCGACGGCATCGTCGAGCTGTGGCTGAGCCGGATGCATCCGGACGTGCGCAGCCTGCAATCGTTCTACCAGGAAGGGAAATCGCGTATGGACACGTACCGCCGCATGGTGGACGCGATGCTGCAGGAGGTGCGTGCCGGCAAGAAAGTCTGCGGCGCGTTCTACGGCCATCCCGGCGTATTCGCCTGGCCACCGCACAAAGCCATCGAGATCGCGCGCGCCGAGGGCTATCCGGCTCACATGGAACCGGGGGTATCGGCGGAAGATTGCCTGTACGCCGATCTCGGCATCGATCCGGGCACCTACGGCTGCCAGCACTACGAGGCCAGCCAGTTCATGCTCTACCGCCGGCGCGTCGACCCCTCCGCCTACCTGGTGCTGTGGCAGGTAGGCGTCGCCGGCGACCGCTCGCTGGCACGCTTCCGCACCGGCCCGGCCTATCGGCAAGTGCTGGTCGACGTGCTGACGCGCGACTACAGCCCGGACCACGAAGTCATCGTCTATCGGGCCGCGACGCTGCCGGCGCAATCCCCCCGAGTCGAGCGACTGCAGCTGCAGCAACTGCCGGCGGCCGACATCGACATGCATGTCACCCTGGTCGTGCCGCCGGCCACGGCCTTGCAGCCCGATCCCGAGAGCCGCCAGCGACTCGCCGCCCTGGACCTGGACGGTGGCGGGGCCACTTGAACGCGCCTGCCGGCAAAACCCGCACGGTGCGCACGAGACTGATCCTGCGCCCGCTGCTGCAGGACGATGCGGAGCTGTACTGCCAGCTGTACACAGATGCCGAAACGATGCGCTTCATCGGCACGCCGCTGTCCCGCGCCCAGGCCCTGCGCCGTTTCCGCCGGCTGCTGCAACGCCCGCAGGGCGACCACCCGGAGCTCTTCTATGCCGTGATCGAGCAAGCCTCCGCTCGGGCGGTCGGCATTTGCAGCCTGCAGCGGCTCGACGCGCACCAACGTCACGTGGAAGCGGGCATAATCCTGACGGCACCCGCTCGCGTCCTGGGCTACAGCAAGGAGGCGTACGCAGGTGCGGTGGAGCTGGCATTCCGGAGGTTGCCGGTGGACCAGGTTCGGGCGCAGATCGCCCCGGATCATCGGGCCGCCCGTGGGCTGCTCCTCAATGTCGGCTTCTCGCGGGTGTGCAAGGCGGATCCGGATCACACATCGCACCGTTGGTGCCTGTGGTCCATTGATCGCGGATCGTGGTGTAAGAGACGATAACTGCCAAGGGAGAACTGCATGTCCAATGTCATCGATTTTCTCGAAAGCCTGGGTCAGGACGCCAAGCTGCGTCATGCGTCCCGCGATGAAATGGAACGGGCGTTGCTGAATGCGCAGATCGATCCTGAATTGCGGGCGGCCATCCTGGATGC
>DATMEZ010000082.1:0-15961 GCA_035556415.1 Povalibacter sp. | reverse complement strand
GTATTCCTCGCTGTTGCTGTCCGAGCTGGGGCAGGGAACGGTCGACTGGGCGCCAAATTTCGACGGCACGCTCGACGAGCCCACGCTGCTGCCGGCGCGTGTGCCGAACGTGCTGCTGAACGGTGCTACCGGCATTGCCGTCGGTATGGCCACCGACGTGCCGCCGCACAATTTGCGCGAAGTCGTGACGGCGTGCGTGCGCCTGCTCGAAGAGCCGGAGACGACGCTGAGCGAGCTGTGCAAGCACGTGAAAGGCCCGGACTTCCCGACTGGCGCCGAAATCATTTCGTCGCGCGCCGAGATCAAGCAGATCTACCAGAATGGCACCGGCTCGATCCGCGCTCGCGCCGTGTACGAGATCGAAGATGGCGATGTCGTCATCACGCAGCTGCCGTACCAGGTGTCCGGCAGTCGCATCCAGGAGCAGGTTGCCGCACAGATGCAGGCGAAGAAGCTGCCGATGGTGGAGGACATCCGCGACGAGTCCGATCACGAGCATCCGACGCGCATCGTCATCGTGCCGCGCTCGAACCGCGTCGACATCGATCAACTGATGGCGCACCTGTTTGCGACGACGGACCTGGAGCGCACCTACCGCGTCAACCTGAACATCATCGGCCTGGATGGCCGGCCCAAGGTCATGGACCTGAAGTCGCTGTTGCAGGAGTGGCTGACGTTCCGCATCGCGACCGTGACCAAGCGCCTGAACTGGCGGCTCGACAAGGTGCAGGCGCGCCTGCACATCCTGGACGGCTTGCTGGCGGCGTACCTGAACCTGGACGAGGTGATCCGCATCATCCGTACCGAGGATGAGCCCAAGCCGGTACTGATGAAGCGCTTCGGGCTGACCGAGATCCAGGCCGAGGCGATTCTCGAGACCAAGCTGCGGCACCTGGCCAAGCTGGAAGAGATGAAGATCCGCGGCGAGCAGACGGAGCTGGCCGAGGAACGTGACGAGCTCGACAAGATCCTCAAGAGCAAGGCCCGCCTGCACAAGCTGGTGCGCGATGAGTTGACCGCGGACGCGGAGACTTTCGGCGACGATCGCCGCAGCCGCATCGTCGAGCGCGCCGCCGCGCAGGCGATCGATGAAACCGAGCTGGTCGCGAGCGAGCCCGTCACCGTCGTGCTGTCCGAACGCGGCTGGGTTCGCGCCGCCAAGGGACACGAACTCGATCCGGCGAGCCTGTCGTACAAGACGGGCGATTCGTTCCAATCAGCGGCTCGTGGCCGCAGCACGCAGCAGGCCGTGTTCCTCGACAGCACTGGCCGTGCCTACAGCCTCCTTGCGCACACGTTGCCGTCAGCGCGAGGGCAGGGTGAGCCGCTGTCGGGCCGCATCGATCCGCCCGATGGCGCGACCTTCGCCGGCGTGCTGATGGGCGACCCGGAGGATCGCTGGGTCATCGCTTCGGATGCCGGTTATGGTTTCGTCGTGAAGCTGGGCGAGCTGCACTCACGCAACAAGGCCGGCAAGGCAGTGCTCAAGGTTCCGGAAGGTTCGGGCGTGCTCGCGCCTTCGCTGGTGCCGGCAGCCGAAGACGCACTGCTGTGCTCGGTGAGCAACGATGGCAAGCTGCTGGCGTTCCCGGTCAAGGATCTGCCCGAGCTGCCGCGCGGCAAGGGCAACAAGATCTTCGGGCTGTCCTCGAAGAAGGTGCAAAGCCGCGAGGAATTTCTCACTGCCATCGCCGTGGTCGCTCCGACGCAGAACCTGATCGTGCGTTCGGGAGATCGCAAGATGACGCTGAAGTTCAGCGAGCTGAAGGATTACCGCGGCGAGCGCGCTCAGCGCGGCGCGGTGCTGCCACGTGGCTGGAGAAAGGTGGAGCAGCTGGAGGTCGAGGGCTAGAGACGAGAGCTGCGGCGGCGCTCCTGCTGGTTGTTGCACCTCGTCGTTCGTGCCGCGGTTGTAGTTCGGGCCTCGCATCGATGGAGCCGACGGGTGGGCTGGGTCAGATGAGGAGTGCCGTGCCGGTCGACCGCGGCGACCCGTCCGGGGGATCTGTTTTCGGGACCGTCCGTGAATACGTCCTCTGTAGGGCTGCCGGCAAAAACATCCCTGTTCTTGAGACTCCCGAAAACAGATCCCCCAGACGGACCACTACCGCTGCGGCGGTGGGGTGGGTGAGCACGGGTTTCGCTGTACTCACACTTGCGTCACGTTACGCCGCGCATTCACTTCGCAGTTAGCGCATCTCTTTAGCGGCGTCTTTGATTGTCGCTGCGATTCGAGAGCGCAATTTCTTGGTTCTCCCTTTTCTTTATCCACGCCGCGGACCATTACGGCCACGGCCACGGCCACGGCCGCGCCTGCCGAACGAAGGCCAGGTGCGTAGTTGTGGTGAGAAAGACGGTTCTTCTTCTTTTTCTTAGCCGAACGTCGCAACGCCCTGTCGGTGGAGGTTCGGGCAAGGGATGGCTCGTTTCGGGAGCCTCAAAAACAGGGATGTTTTTGAGGCAGCCCTACAGGGATGTATTCACGGGCGGTCCCGAAACGAGCCATCCCTTGCCCGAGCCTCCGCTAGCCACCGATGCCTCTGAAGGAACAAAGCAGTCCCAACTTCAGCCGACATTACCTGTTAGCGAAGTCGTCCAAGTCGGCCCTCAGCCGATCACCACCTGCTCCGGCTCATTCACGAAATAGCCCTGGATGAACTCGATGCCGAGCTGCCACAGCACGGCCATGGTGTTGGCGTCCTCGACGCGCTCGGCGATGGTGCTGACGTTGCGTGACTTGGCCTGATCCACGAAATCGCGCACGCGCTGTTGCAGATTCTGGTCGACCGCCAGGCCCTGCATCAGCGTGCCGTCGATTTTCACGTAGTTCACCGGCAGGTGCGCCAGCAGGCGCTGCGGATCGCGGCCGGTGCCGAAATGTTCCAGCGTGAACAGGAAGCCGGCCTTGCGCAGACCGGCCGCCAGTTCGGTGACGTCGGCCAGGTATTCGGTGGCGACCTGTTCGCTCACCTGGAAGACGATGTGGGCCGGGTCGATGCGCGCGGCCTTGAGCTGGTTCGCCAGCCACTGCAACAACGACTTGTCGCGCACCGAGTCCTTCGACAGCCGCACGAACAACTGCTGCACCTTGCGGCTGGCGCAGAACGCCATGGAGGCGCCGATGATCCAGCGATCGATGTTCTTCATCAGGTCGTTGCGCTCGGCGGCGGCCATGAATTCCGAGGGCAGCAGTTCCTGGCCCTGCTCGTCGAGCATGCGCACCAGCACGTCGTACATGCCGCGATCCTCGCCCAGCAGGCTGGCGATCGGCTGCTGCATCAGGCGGAAGCGGTTTTCCATCAGCGCGCCCTTGATGTGACGCACCCAGATCTCGTCGGCGGCCTGCTGGCGGGTGTCTTCGTCCTGGCGGTCGATCATCTGCACGCGATTGCCGCCGGCTTGCTGTGCTTCGCGGCGTGCGTTGATCGCGTCGTTCATCGAAATTTCTGCATCGGGCGAGCGCGCATCGATCATCCCGATACCGATGCTGCAGGTGCAGGAGATTTGCTTGTCGCCGATGCGCAGCACCTGCGACGCGACCTTGCGCGTCAGGTTGCCGGCCCACGTTTCGATGTCGCGCTGCGTGCCGCGCTCCATCAGGAGCATGAAGGCGCCATCGCCGAAGCGGCCGATGAGATCGTTGGGCTGCCGCACTTCGTCGATCAGGCCCGCGAGCTGGCTGACGAAATCTTCCGCATGCAGCGGTCCGACGTCGTCGAGGATGGAGTCGAGCCGATCCGGTTCGATCGAGACCAGCTGGCGCACGCCGGCCTTGATCGGTTGTGCCAGCGATTGTTTCAGCCATTCGACGAAGAACTTGCGTTGCAGCGTGCCGGTGGCGGCATCGCGTTCCAGTGCATCGTTGAGTTGCTCGTCGAGATTGGCGGTGCCGCGTTTCTGTGCGGCGACGCATAGACGCACTGCGGGCTCGCCTTCCAGCTCCGTCGGAGCCATCTCGATTTCCAGCGGCACGCTGCTGCCGTCGCTGAACAGCGCCTGTGCGCGCAGCGAGTGATCCGACCACTTGCCTTGCAGACAGGCGACCAGCGCGCCCTTGATGGCTGGATGGGCGGAAGGATCGAACGCATCCATGATCGGCGTGCCTACCACCGCATCGGCGGCGGAGTAGCCGTACAGGTCGAGCCACGCGGGATTGGCATCGACCAGGATGCCTTCCTGTACGTGGGCAATGGCGTCGGCCGAGCCGGCCATGAAGGATTTGAGCTGGTCGCGGTATTCGCGCGCCGAGCTCAGAGTGCTTTTCAGCGTCCGTGTCTGCCAGTGCGCTTCCAGCTCGCGGGTCACGATGGATTGCAGGCGGACGGGATTCTTCAACGTCACGACGTCGCGTGCGCCTTGCTGCATCGCTGCGGCGATGATGTCTTCATCGACCTGCTCGCGGGCGATCAATACCGGGAGGCCGGCGCCGAACTGGGCCACCACTGCCATGATCTTGGTGCTGTCCGCCGCGTCCGGACCGGCGAAGGCGATGAGCATGTGCGGATCGATCTGGTTCAGCGCCTCACCCAGGTCGTTGAGCTCGCGGATCCAGTTGCAGTGAACGGCGTGACCGGCCTTGCGCAGGGTGCTGTTGATGGCCTCGACGTTGTCCTGGTGCCGGGTCAGGACGATCATCGGAACGGCGGCTTGCTCGGCCAAGCTGGAGACTCCTAAACGCAGGTCGTGGCTCATTCTCTCAGCAACGCTGCGCGCTGGGCGTGACGGGTGTCTTGGATGCCGCGCCCGGCACCTCGCGCACCAGCCGCGGCACCAGATAGCCGGGTAGCCGATGCATCAGCTCTTCATGCAGGCGTAGCGCGGCGGATTCGTCGATCTCGAAATGAGCCGCGCCCTGCACCCGGTCGAGCAGGTGCAGGTAGTAGGGCAGGACTTCGATCGCGAACAGCGCCTCGCTCAGCTCGGCCAGTGCCGGCACCGAATCGTTCACGCCGGCCAGCAGCACGGCCTGGTTGAGTAGCGTGGCGCCCGCGCCGGCGAGATCGCGGCAGGCGGTGGCGACGCTGTCGTCCAGTTCGTTGGCGTGATTGGCGTGGATGACGACGACCTTCTGCAAGGGCAGGCCCGACAGCCATTGCAGCAAACCGTCGTCGATGCGCTCCGGCAGCACCACCGGGTAACGGGTGTGGATGCGCAGCCGGCGGATGTGTGGCGCCGATTGCAGCGCATCGGTGAGCTGCTTGAGCCGCCGGTCGCTCAGGCTCAGCGGATCGCCGCCGCTCAAGATGAGTTCACTGATGGACGGATCGGCGCGCAGGTGATCGACGGCTTCGCGCCATCCGTCGGCCAGGGCGGATTCCTCGGCGTACGGAAAATGCCGGCGAAAGCAGTACCGGCAGTGCACGGCGCAGGCGCCGGTCGCAACCAGCAGCGCACGGCCGTGGTATTTGTGCAGGATTCCCGCGCCGGCGCGGCTGGCCATGTCGCCGACCGGATCGAGGCTGAAGCCGCCGGTCTGTTGCAGCTCGGCCGCCAGCGGCAGCACTTGCAGAAGCAACGGGTCGCGCGGATCGCCGCGTTTCATGCGGCTGACAAAGCTGCGCGGTACGCGTAACGCAAAGCCTTTGGCGGCTTGCCATGCCCCCGGAACGAGGGCGGGGTCCAGATCCAGGAGCCGGCACAGCTCGGCCGGATCGGTGATGGCATCGGCGAGCGCCTGCTGCCAACGGATCCGCGGCAATGCCTGTTCGAGCTGGCCTGTGGTGGAGCTTGCGGCTATCATCTGCGCCCTTTTCCGGCACCGTAGGCGATGGATGACGGTGCGGAAGCCAAGTTTCGCAGATCACCTACCACAGTCACACCCCCGGGCGACGGATACATGGGCAGCATTTCCACCAACGAATTCAAGGGCGGCGTCAAGATCATTCTCGACAACGATCCGTACGTCATCCTCGAGAACGAAATGGTCAAGCCCGGTAAGGGCCAGGCCTTCAACCGCGTGCGCGTACGCAACCTCAAGAGCGGCCGCACCATCGAGCGCACCTTCAAGTCGGGCGACTCGGTGGAGTCGGCCGACGTGGTCGAGACCGACATGCAGTACCTGTATGCCGACGGCGAGTTCTGGCACTTCATGGTGCCGGACACCTTCGAGCAGTTCACCGCCGGCAAGGAGGCGATGGGCGACAGCGTGAAGTGGCTGAAGGACGGCATGAGCTGCGTGGTCATGCTCTGGAACGGCGTGCCGCTGAACGTGACGCCGCCGGCGCACGTCGAGCTCAAGATCGTCGAGTCCGACCCCGGCATCCGCGGCGATACCGCTACCGGCGGCGGCAAGCCGGCGAAGCTGGAAACCGGCGCCGTGGTGCGCGTGCCGCTGTTCATCAACGAAGGCGAAGTCATCCGGGTTGACACGCGGACCGGCGAATACATCGCCCGCGCCAAGGGCTAAGACGCTCTACTGTCTGTCCTTGAACGCTCGGCCCTCTCCCCGTAAGGGGGAGGGCCGAGGTCGTCTCAAGAGGCCTGTTCCATCAGGATCGCCACCAGTCGCTCCAGCCCCGCGCGATCCTCCTCGTCGAAACGCCCCACCCGCGGGCTGTCGATGTCCAGCACCCCGAGCAGATTTCCGGACCGGAGCATCGGCACCACGATTTCCGAGTTCGAAGCCGCATCGCAGGCGATGTGGCCGGGAAACTGGTTCACGTCGTGCACGATGACGCTGACGCGCTGCGTCGCAGCGGTGCCGCACACCCCTTTTCCGATTGGAATCCGCACGCAGGCCGGCTTGCCCTGGAACGGGCCGACCACCAGCTCGCTGCCCTTGAGCATGTAGAACCCGGCCCAGTTCAGATCAGGCAGCACCTGGAACAGCAGCGCCGAGGTGTTGGCGAGATTGGCGATGAGGTCGGGCTCGCCGACGATCAGGGCGGACAGTTCCCGGGCCAGCTCACGATACAGCTCGGCCTTGGGCAACCCGGCATCGATGGTGGTTTCATGCATCACGCGTACCCGAAGGGAAAGGCCAGGACTTCGTCGATGTGCTTGGCGCCGGTCGCGCACATGACCAACCGGTCGAACCCCAGCGCCACGCCCGAGCATTCGGGCAGACCGTGTTCGAGCGCGGCGAGGAAGCGCTCATCGATCGGCATCGGGGGCAAGCCGCGCGACGCCCGGCCTGCCAGATCCTGCTCGAAGCGGCTGCGCTGCTCGCGTGCATCGCCAAGCTCGTGAAAGCCGTTGGCGAGTTCGAGGCCGTCCAGGTAAGCCTCGAAGCGCGAAGCGACGCGGCCGCGCGTCTGCGCCAGCGCCGCCTGGGAAGCGGGATAGTCGTAGATGAAGCTCAAGCGGTCGTGACCGAGCTGCGGTCCGACCAGCGTGCTCATGATGAGGTCCAGGCAGCCGTCGCGATCCGCGCGTATCGATGGCGGCACGTCGATGCCCGCGCTTTCCAGCCGCGCAACCAGGACCGGTACTGAATCGTCCAGCGCATCAACGCCGGCATGCAGTTGCACCGCCTCTCGATAAGTCAGCCGCTCCGAGCGGTCGAAATGCCGGGACGGTGGCAGCATGGCGCTGATGAGTCGCTCGACGTCCGACATCAGCGCATGATGGTCGATACCGAGTCGATACCATTCGATCAGCGTGAACTCCGGGTTGTGCCAGCGGCCGGACTCGCCATCGCGATACACGCGGCAGATCTGCCAGATATCGCCGCAACCCGCCGCCAGCAGCCGCTTCATCGGATATTCCGGTGAGGTGTGCAGGAAGCGTTGCTGGTTCACCGCCGTGGCTGCGACGCTCGCCAGGTGTATGTCGGTGACGGCAGCTGCGCTCAGCGTCGGCGTCTCCACTTCGAGCGCGCGAGTGGCCGCAAAATATTCGCGCGCCGCGCGCAGCATCGAGGCCCGGACTTCGAGCGTTGCAATGGCTGCCGTGGGTTGCCACTGAATCATGCGTCGCTCGGCATCACGTCAGCAGGGAGCGGCCGATTGCTTCGCCCAGTTTCACTTTCAGTTCGGGCCGCAGTGCGCCTTCCCATTGCGCGCGATCGCGTTGAAACAGCAGCACGACGGTCGAGCCCATGTTGAAGCGGCCGAGTTCGTCGCCCTTGGCGAACTCGCGGCCGACGCCGGTCTCGATGCGCACTGCCGATTTGTGTCGGCGCGGCGGCGGATTGATTTCGCCACAGTACACGGTCTCCATGCTGCCCACGAACAGCGCTCCGACCAGGATCACGGCCACCCGGCCCAGTTCGGTGTCGAAGTCGCAAATGACTCTTTCGTTGCGGGCGAAGACGCGCGGCACGGCGCGAACGGTTGCGGCATTCACGCTGAACAGATCGCCCGGCACATAAACGGTGCTGCGCAGGCGGCCGGCGCACGGCATGTGGATGCGGTGATAGTTGTACGGTGCCAGGTAAATGCAGGCGAAGCTGCCGTCGCGGTACGCCTCGACGGCGGATGTATCGTTCGCAAGCAGCTCGGTGAGCGAGTAGAGCCGGCCCTTCGCCTGCACCAGGTTGCCCGAGCGGATCGCGCCGAACTGGCTCACCGTGCCGTCGACGGGGCTGACGATGACGTCTGCTGCCGGTGCGATCGGCCGTGCGTCGGGGCGCAGGGCGCGGGTGAAGAAGTCGTTGAAACTACGATAGGCGAACGGGTCGGGCTGCACGGCCTCGGTCATGTTCACGTCGTAGCCGCGCAGGAAGTTGCTGAGGATCAAGCGCCGGACGAAAGGCGATTCGCAACGCATCACGCTGTAGATGAAACGTGACAACAGATGCTTCGGCAGCACGTATTGAAGCGCGGCGAACAATTTGTCGCCCGTGCTCGCATCCAGTGTCGCTGGCTGATTGGCGGCGCGGGCGGTCTCGGAAGCGGAGTCGGTCATGTGCAGGAGATACTCGAATCAGCGGGCGGCGACGAGGCGGCGATAGTCGGCCGCAATGACCGCCGGCGTGTGCGGCGTCGAAAACAGCGCGCGCAGCGCGCCGTCCGGGTTGATCAGGAAGATCGCCGCCGAATGATCGACGGTGTAGTTGCCGTTGGCGTCGGGCGAGCCGATCGCCACCGGCACGCCCATGGCGCGGGTGAAGTCGTCGATGGCGTCCTGGGTGCCGGTCACGCCGGTGAACGACGGGCTGAAGAATTTCACGTACGACGCAAGCTGCTGCGGGGTGTCGCGCTGCGGATCGACCGAGACCAGCACCACCTGCGGCTTGAGCTCGGGCGGCAGGTCCGCCAGCTGCTTCTCGGTCTGCGCCAGCATGCCCAGGGTGGTGGGGCACACGTCCGGGCAATGCGTGAAGCCGAAGAACAGCAGGCTCCAGCGATCTTGCAGGCGCGAGCGCTCGAAGCTGGCGCCGCTGTCGTCGGTAAGCGTGAATTCAGGGACCGGCCGGGGCGGGCTGAGCGCCGTGGCGCGTTCGAGCCCCAGCTGCTGCGCACCACCGCCGCCCAGCAGCGCACGCGCCGACAGCATGCCGCCAGCAATGGCTACAATGGCAATGACCGCAGCAATGACGATGGAGTGGGTGCGGGACATGGTCTCCGGTTCCGGGCGGGAGGGGGAGGACGTGGATTATTGCACGGTGCGGCCTTCCGCCTCGAAGTTGAGTGGATGAAGAGAGCGACATGTCCAAGGTTTCCGGTCCGACAACGGTTGAACAGTTCATTCGCCACGGCGCGCGGCTGCTGGCGGATGCCGACCTATGGTTCGGGCACGGCACCGACAACGCTCTCGATGAAGCTGCGGAACTGGTGTTCTTCGGGGCCGGTTTGCGGCACGAGGATGCGCCCAACGTCTACTCACGTGAGCTCAGCGAGCGTCAGCGCGAGGAAGTCTCGCAACTGTTCGAGCGCCGCATCCGCGAGCGCGTTCCAGCTGCATATCTCACGCATCGCATGTGGTTCACGGGCCATGAGTTCTATGTCGATGAACGAGTGCTGGTGCCACGTTCGCCGATTGCAGAGCTGATCGAGGCGCGGTTCGAGCCGTGGATCGAGGCCGGGCGCGTGCAGTCGGTGCTGGACATAGGCACCGGCTCGGGATGCATTGCGATTGCGACTGCACTGGCGTTGCCGGCAGCGTCGGTCGATGCGGCGGACATTTCCGAGGATGCGCTGGCGGTTACTCGCATCAACATCGAGCGTCACAAGGTGGGCGCGCGCGTACGGCCGGTCCGGTCCGACGTGTTCTGCGGCCTGGCGAATCGCAAATACGACGTGATCGTGGCCAACCCGCCGTATGTGGGCAGCGAGGAGATGGCCGGATTGCCGCAGGAATACCAGCGCGAGCCGCGGCTGGGGCTGTACGGCGGCGACGACGGGCTGGACATCGTGCGCCGGATCCTGCGGCAGGCTCATGAGCACCTGCAGCCGCACGGCATCCTGATCACCGAGGTCGGCAATTCCGAAACCGCGCTGATCGACGCTTTCCCGCACGTGCCGTTCACCTGGCTCGAATTCGAGCGCGGCGGCGGTGGCGTATTTCTGCTCAATTCACCTGAATTGAAGCCGTTGGCAGAGCGTCCCAGCGGTTAGAATCGCGGCCAGTCTTTCCTGCGAGCGGCGCTTTCTCCTCTATGTCCGGCAACACCTTAGGCAAGCTCTTTACGGTCACCAGCTTCGGTGAAAGCCACGGACCGGCGCTGGGTTGCATCGTCGATGGCTGTCCGCCGGGGCTGGAATTGGCTGAAGGCGACATCCAGCCGTACCTGGAGCTGCGTCGCACCGGCACTTCGCGCCACACCAGCCAGCGCCGCGAGCCGGACCGGGTGAAGATTCTCTCCGGCGTGTTCGAAGGCCGCACCACCGGCACGCCCATCGGCCTGTTGATCGAGAACGAAGACCAGCGCTCGCGCGACTACGAGAAGATCAAGGATCGCTTCCGGCCCGGCCATGCCGATTACACCTATCAGCAGAAGTATGGGTTCCGCGACTACCGCGGCGGTGGCCGATCCTCGGCGCGTGAAACGGCCATGCGGGTCGCCGCGGGGGCGATCGCGCGCAAGTACCTGAAAGAAAGGCTGTCGGTGAACATCCGCGGCTACCTGGCGCAGCTCGGCCCGATTCGACTGGAACCGGTGGCGATCGAGAGTGCCTACGACAATCCCTTCTTCAGCCCGGATCCGAGCCGATTGGAGGAGCTGGAAAGCTACATGGTCAATCTGCGCCGCGAGGGCGATTCGGTGGGCGCGCGCGTCACCGTCATCGCCACCGGGTTGCCGCCGGGCCTGGGCGAGCCGGTGTTCGACCGCCTCGACGCCGATATTGCCTACGCCATGATGAGCATCAACGCCGTCAAGGGCGTGGAGATCGGCGCCGGCTTCGCCGCGGTCGAGCAGAAGGGCTCGCAGCATCGTGACGAGCTGACGCCGCGCGGCTTCCGTTCCAACAACGCCGGCGGCGTGCTGGGCGGCATTTCCTCGGGCCAGGACGTGCTGGTCAGCATCGCGCTCAAGCCGACCTCCAGCATCACCATTGCCGGACGGACCATCGACCTGGACGGCAACGTCACCGACGTCATCACCACCGGTCGTCACGATCCTTGCGTCGGGCTGCGCGCCACACCCATTGCCGAAGCCATGCTGGCGCTGGTGCTGATGGATCATTACCTGCGCCACCGCGCGCAGAACGCCGATGTGGTGTCGAGGACGCCGCACATCCCCGCCCGCGATCACGAATAGTCGTTCGACTTATTTTTATCGGGCATTCGTGACCGGCATCTTATGTCTGCCGGAGGTTTCCGGTAGTGTTGGCGCGCTTTGCAGCGGGGGCGAAGGGGAGTCGCGTGAGCCATGCTCGTGCGCCGTAGGTCGATCGATTCAGAGTGTTCTTTCAAGTCATGAGCAGAAGCTGGAACGTAGCAGTCGTAGGCGCCACCGGTCTGGTCGGCGGCACCATGTTGTCCGTGCTGGAGCAGCGCAATTTCCCGGTGGACAAGATCTATCCGCTGGCGAGCGCCCGCTCGGTGGGCCGTACCGTCAAGTTCAGGGGCCAGGACGTGCCGGTCCAGGACCTGGAGACCTTCGATTTCTCCAAGGCGCAGGTTGGCCTGTTCTCCGCCGGCGCCAGCGTCTCGAAAATTCATGCCGTGCGCGCTGGCCAGGCCGGCTGCGTGGTGGTCGACAACACCTCCCAGTTCCGCTACCAGGACGACATCCCGCTGGTGGTGAGCGAGGTCAACCCGCACGCCATCGCCGGTTACCGCAAGCACAACATCATCGCCAACCCGAACTGCTCGACCATGCAGATGCTGGTGGCCTTGAAGCCGCTGCACGACGCGGCGCAGATCGAACGCATCAACGTGGCGACCTACCAGTCCGTGTCCGGTGGCGGCCAGAAGGCGATGGACGAGTTGTCGGCCCAGACCACGGCGCTGGCCCGCGGCGAGCCGGCGGTGGCGAAGGTCATTGCCAAGCAGATCGCTTTCAACTGCGTGCCGCAGATCGACGTGTTCCTGGACAACGGCTACACCAAGGAAGAAATGAAGATGTTCTGGGAGACCCAGAAGATCCTCGAGGACAGCTCCGTCCGCGTGAACGCCACCGCGGTGCGCGTGGGCGTCTACGTCGGCCATGCCGAGGCCGTGCACATCGAGACCCGCCGCAAGCTGTCGGCGAGCCAGGCCCGCGAGATCCTGTCCCAGGCGCCGGGCGTGGTGGTGGTCGACGAGCGCCAGCCGGGCGGCTATCCGACGCAGGCGACGGAAGGGGCGGGCAGCGACCCGGTGTACGTGGGCCGCATCCGCGAGGACATCAGCCACGAGCGCGGTCTGAATCTGTGGATTGTGTCCGATAACGTCCGCAAGGGAGCTGCTTTAAATAGCGTGCAGATCGCCGAGATTTTGGTGAAAGATTACCTGTAGGCTATAGTTGCGCGCCTAAAGTCAAGAAACACTCGAGCATTGACTCTCAGGCCGCGCACCTGGCCCGTATTACAACGATCGATATCCGGCAGCGACCCAAAGGGATGCTCAGGACACGGTACCGGGAGAGCTGATGAGAAGACATTTGCCGCGCCTGCTGCTGACGGGCGCTCTGCTGTCCCCTGTGAGTGTGTACGCGCTGGGTCTGGGCGAGATCCGCCTCAACTCTGCCCTGAACCAGCCCTTCGACGCCGACATCGAGATCGTGGCGCCGACCCGCGAGGAGCTGGCCGAGCTCAAGGTGGGGCTGGCCGGCAACGACCTGTTCGCCCGCTACAACCTGGATCGCCCGGCCTACCTGTCGAACTTCCAGTTTGTCGTGGCGCGCAACCGCGATGGCGGCGTATCCATCAAGGTCACTTCCAACCGCTCGGTCACCGAGCCGTTCGTCACGCTGCTGGTCGAGGCGAGCTGGGGTCGTGGGCGCCTGCTGCGCGAGTACACGGTGCTGCTGGATCCGCCGGTCTTCACGCCGGTACAGCCGCAGACCAATCAGCCAGTGACCGCACCGCAGTCGGGTGCGCAGACCGATGGCCGTGTCGAACGGACGCCTCAGCCTCAGCCAGAAGCCGCGTCTGAACCGACGCAGCCGACACCGGCGCCTGAAGCTGTTCGCCAGGAGCCGGCACCCCGTCCGGCCACCCCCGCGGCAGTCGGCGGCACCTATGAAGTCGAGCGCAACGATACGCTGTACAGGATCGCGCGCAGCGTGACGCCGGGCGCCAGTCCCAGCGCTCTGAACCAGACCATGATTGCCTTGTTCCGGGCCAACCCGGAAGCCTTCAGCGGTAGTAATATCAATCGGTTACGCGCAGGATCGATCCTGCGTATCCCGGACGTGGCGGACATCCAGTCGATCTCGCGCAGCGAGGCGACAGCCGAAGTCGCGCGCCAGCAGGAAGCCTGGAGCTCGGCGTTCCGGGCCGATGACACCGAAGAACCCAACCGGCTGCGGCTGGTCACGCCGGCTGAGGCACCGCCAGCCGCGAACGCGGCTGCGACGCCGGCAACACCGGCCGAAGCTCCAGCCGCAGGAACAGCAGAGGCCGCTTCCGGAACCGCGCCGGCGACTGCCGACAAGCGGCTCGAAGTCACCAGCCCTGGCCTGGCCAACGTCCAGCAGAACGCTGCCGAGACGCCAGCCCAACAGGTGCCGCAGCAGCCGGCCGCGGAAACGCCCGAAGCAGAGCAGCCGCCCGCCGCCGAGCAGACGCCGCCGGCCGAAACGCAGCCCACACCTGCACCCCGTCCGGCCGTTCAGCCGGAACAGCCGGCCGAGCCGTCCTTCCTGGAGCGCATCGGCGATCTGTGGTGGGTGCCGATCGTGGCTGGCCTGCTGCTGGTCGTCGGACTGATTCTCGCGTTCCTGAGACGCCGGCGCGAAACCAACGATCTCGGCTCGCTCGACGCCTTCGCGCCCGCCGCACCGGCTTTCGAGCCGGGCCTGCCCGCGGCACTCACCTCGGGCCGCGACCGCGCCGATTCCTTCGTGGTCCAGCCGAACGACCTCGATGAGGTCGAGGACGAGCCGCTCGCCGGTTTCGATGAACCCGAGCCAGTGACGGCGCGCCGTCCGGAACCCATCCGCGAGGCTTCCCAGCCGAGTGCGGAACCCGTCGCAGCCATCGAATCCAAGCCGCTCGAGGACACGCTGAGCAGCGAGACTGCGGTGCACTTCGATCAGCAGGACGCGCTGGCGGAAGCTGACTTCCACATGGCCTATGGCCTGTACGATCAGGCTGCCGACCTGGTGAAGATCGCGATCGAGCGCGAGCCGACGCGCCGCGACCTGAAGCTGAAGCTCCTGGAGATCTACTTCGTCTGGGGCAACCGCGACCTGTTCCTGGATACCGCCCGCGAGCTGCACCAGACGCGCGACCAGTCCGCGCCGGGCGAATGGGACAAGGTCTTGATCATGGGCAAGCAGATCGCGCCCGAGGATCAGATGTTCAAGGGCGAGGCGGGCGCCCGCGTCGACCTGGTGGACGTGAACCTGGAAGGTGGCGAGAACCGCGTCGACCTGGATCTGTTCGCCGAGCCCGACACCGACCAGCCCGAGGGTCTGGACCTCGAATTCGGCAGCGGCGAGCGCCAGGCGCAGCCGCCGGCTGACCTGTCCGGCACGGCTTCCGCCGGCTCCGATTCGTCGGATCTCGACTTCCTGCTCGACGAGCCGGCGCCACCCAGCGCCGACGACGAGCCGACGCGTGAGATCGATCCGCTGGCCCGCACGCAGGAAACGCCGACCATCGAATCGCCGATGATCGATCGCAGCTCGCAGACCTTGCGCGAGGAGATCGACAGCGCCGCGCTGGCCAAGGCCGGCACGGAGCAGACGGCCGAGCTGTCGCTCGACGATCTGGGGCTGGACGTGGACTCGCTCGAGACCAGCGGTGCGCTGGAACAGACCGCTTCGCTGGAAAAGGACACGTCGGCCGACGACACCGGCGCTACGCCGGCGCTGCGCGATGACGAGATGACCCAGCTCGCGCCCTCGCTCGGCAGCTTCGATCGCACCATGCAGGCGCCGCAGGTGGAGTCGTCCGGCATCGAGAAATTCGACATCGAGAGCACCGGCACCATCTACATCGACCAGGTCGACCTGGCCGGCGGCGACACCGTCGAGCAGCCGCGCCCGGACATCGATTCGACCGCCGCGATGGTCAAGCCGCCGCTCGAGGAGCTGGACGTCGATCTGGAGAACTTCGACGAGCCGCCGCTCGATGGCGACACGGTGCGCCATACGGTCTCGGAAGCGGACCGGTTCTCGGACGACGTATTCGCCGACAGCACCAGCCAGTTCGCCAAGATCGACCTCGATGTGGGCGAGGCGCTGGCCGCCGACGACCACGCGCCGACCAACAAGCAGGTGGTCAACGAGATGGAGCTGTCGGAGCTGGAGCCGGTGACCATGAGCGAAGTCGGCACCAAGCTCGATCTGGCGCGCGCCTACATGGACATGGGCGATCCGGACGGCGCTCGCAGCATCCTCGAGGAAGTACTGCAGGAAGGCACGTCCAACCAGAAGCAGGAAGCGCAGCGCCTGCTCGACTCCATTCGCTAACCGTTCGCCGCG
>DATMEZ010000081.1:0-11575 GCA_035556415.1 Povalibacter sp. | reverse complement strand
CTGGTCGGGCGCCAGCCCGAAGCCGTCGGCACCGATCACCACACCCGGATGCAGCACGCAGCGCTCGCCAAGCTTGACGCCGTGGCAGAGCGTGACGTTCGCCACCAGCCGCGTGTCAGCGCCAATGTGCGAATCGCGCATCACGACGCATCCGGCGCCAATGACGGCACGCGGGCCGATCACGACATTGTCTTCGATCACCGCTCTCGGGCCGATGGATGCCGTCGCGTCGACTGTTGCCGTCGCAGCAACGATGGCCGTAGCGTGGACGCCGGCCGGCACCGATGGCGCGGGATGCAACAACGCCGCCATCCGTGCGTATGCGGCGTAGGGATTGCTCGTCAGCAGCGCCGCGCCCTTGCATTCGTCGGCGAACTTGGGCTCGAGCACCACCACCCCTGCTTTCGTCTGCGACAGAAAGCGCCGGTAACGCGGATTCGCCAGGAACGTCAGCGCAGCGGAATCGGCGCCCTCCAGCGTGGCAACGTGCGAGACGCGAGCGTCCGGATCGCCCTTGAGCGTGCAGCCGAAGCGCACAGCCAGCTCCCCCAGCGTCATGCCTACGGGGATCGTGCTCATACCCAACGCCCGCTGCGCGGTGATCGGCTTATTGCTTGGCCGGAGGCGTCGCCGGCTTCGCAGCGCCGCCGCCAGCCTTGAAGCGCGACTGCAACGCGCCGAGCACCTGGGCCGTGATGTCGATCGATTCGGTGGCGTACAGCACACCGTCGCCGACCACCAGGTCGTAGCTCGAGCCCTTGGCGTAGGTCTGGACTTCCTGCAGCAGCGAACGCTGCAGCTTGCCCAGCTCCTCGTTGCGGCGCAGGTTCAGGTCCTCGACGTACTCATTCTGCTTGCGCGCCATTTCGCGCTGGCCGTCACGCAGATCCTTTTCGGCGTTGCGGCGCTCGTTCTCCGCCATCACCGCGCCGTCGCGCTGCAGCTTCTCTTCTTTCGTCTTCAGATCCTTCTGCTGCGCGACGATGGCGCGCTGCCGCGGTGCAAACTCGTCCTGCAACGCCTGCATGGCGGCTTTGGCCTGCGGCGCCTCTTCCAGCAGCCGCGGAACGTTCACGACCGCGACCTTGATCTCCGCATGCGCGCCCAGCGGCGCCAGCATTCCCAGGGCAGACAGAGCCAAAGCTGAAATACTCAAACGTGCCATGTGATCAACCTGTAAGAAAATGACCTTGATTCAAATGCTCAGAAGGCCTGACCAATCGAGAACTGGAAGCCTTCGGTCTCGTCCTTGTAGCGCAGCGGCGTATCCCGGCCTTCGGCGTTCAGCGGAATCGCATAGCTGAAACGGAACACCCCCAGCGGCGCCAGCCATTGCACCGCGATGCCGGCCGACTGCTTGAGTTCATCATAGCTGAACTTGTAGCCGGTCGGCTGCTGCACCCCGGTGATCGGATCGGGCGGGCCGAGGTAGTGGATGTCCTGGTCGGAGAACACGTTGCCGATGTCGTAGAACAGGCTGAAACGGGCGCTGTTGCGCCACTTCTCCGGCATCGGCAGCAGCAGCTCGGTCTGCGCCACGGTCTTGATGTTGCCGCCATAGGGCCGGCCGAAGCTGTCCTTGGGGCCCAGGCGGCTTTCGCGGAAGCCGCGCACCGAATCCGGACCGCCGGAGAAATACTGCCGGTACGGCGGCAGCCCGGTGGTGTCGCCCAGGGCTTTGCCATAGGCCGCTTCCAGATTGACCATCAGGTTGAAGCCGCGCCAGATCGGGATGAACTTCAGGAAATCGTACGAGACGGTCCAGAACTCGACGTCGCTGCCCGGTGCGGTGTAGCTCAGGTTCAGCCTCGAGCGCATGCCGGCGGTGGCGAAGATGGTGCGGTTGCGCGAGTCGTACAGCCAGCCGGTGTTCACCTCGTAGGTGCTGAACTTGCTGCGGAACAGGCTGTAGTTCGGATACGCGTCGCAGGGCTTGGTCGGATCCTGCGTGTCGCTCAAGCAGGTGATGCTGGACTCGCCGTTGTTGCGCACCCAGTCGTTGGCCTCGGCGGCGCTGCCCAAGGTGGTGGTGGCCAGCTCCGCCTGCTGCACCGACACGCCGAAGCTCAGGTACTGGAACTCGGTGATCGGATAGTCGTAGCTCAGGCCCGCGGTCGCGGTGGTGGTGTCGAAATCCGAGGTCGCCGAGGTGAACTGGGTGACGTCGCGGTAGCTCAGCGAAATGGTCCGGCGCAGCTCGTCGACCGTGGTGTACGGATCGGTGTGCGCGAAGCTGTAGCTCTTGGCGTAGCGGCCGGAATTGATTTCCGCCTGCACCCGGTTGCCGGTGCCCATGAAGTTGGAGTGCGTGAAGTTGCCGTTCAGGATCACCGACTGCGACTCGGAGTAGCCGATGCCGCCGCCGAACTGTCCCGGCAGGCCCTCCTTGATCTGGAAATCCACGTCCACCAGGTCGTTGGTGCCCGGCACCGGCGTGTTCTCCACCTCCACCTTCTCGATGAACGGCAAGCGCTGGATACGCTGCTTGGAGCGCTCCACCGCGGTGTTCGACAGGTACGAGCCTTCGAGCTGGCGCATCTCGCGCCGGAACACTTCGTCGTTTACGCCGGAGGTGCCGTTGAAGTTCACGCGACGCACGTACACGCGGTTCTTCGGATCGACCACGAAGGTGAGCGAGATCTCCTTGGTCTCCTCGTTGGTCTGCGGCACCGGATCGATGGTGGCGAAGGCGTAGCCGTCGAACCCCAGGCGTAGCTTCATGGCCTCGGTAGTGGCCGTGATCAGTCTGCGCGAGTAGGTGTCGCCCGGCTGGATCATGATCAGGCGCTTCAGCTCCGACTCCGGCACCACCATGTTGCCGGCGAGCTTGACCTCGGACACCTTGAAGACGTCGCCTTCGTTGACGTTGACGGTGACGAAAATGTCGTCCTTCTCCGGGGCGATGGCCACCTGCGTGGAGGTCACGGCGAAATTGGCGTAACCGCGGTCCATGTAATAGGAGCGCAGCTTCTCCAGGTCACCCGACAGCGCTTCGCGCGCATAGCGATCGTCCTGCTTGTACCAGGACAGCCAGTTCGGCGTCTTCAGCTCGAAGCCTTCCAGCAGGTCCTTGTCCGTAAACGCGGTGTTGCCGGCGATGTTGATCTGACGGATGCGGGCACGCTTGCCTTCGGCGATATCGACGGCAACCTTGACCTTGTTGCCCGGCACCTCCTCGACCTTGGCATCGACGCGCACGGCGTACTTGCCGCGCGAGAAGTACTGGTCGGTCAGGTACTGCTTCACTTCATCCAGCACCGACTGGTCGAAGGTCTTGCCGGTGGCCAGGCCCACGTTGCGCAGCGAGCGCTGCAGGTCCTCGGTCTTGATGTCCTTGTTGCCCTTGATCTCGAAGCTCTCGATCGAGGGCCGCTCCACCACGGCCACCACCAACGTGCCGCCGTCGCGGCGGATCTCCACGTCGCGGAAGAATCCAGTCGCATACATCGCGCGCAACGCTTCGGCC
The DNA here is from genome assembly GCA_035556415.1 of Povalibacter sp. GTDB lineage: Bacteria > Pseudomonadota > Gammaproteobacteria > Steroidobacterales > Steroidobacteraceae > Steroidobacter. The sequence goes on along the minus strand of DATMEZ010000081.1, from coordinate 8,109 downwards.
ACCCGGCGCTGATCCAGCTGGTCGCCGATGTTGACCGGCAGGTAGTTGAAGACCGTGCCCTCGGAAATGCGCTGCAGGCCCTCGATGCGGATGTCGCCGACGGTAAAGGTGTCGCTCGGCGACATCTGCGCCCAGCTCGGGCTCGAATAAGAGCCGATCGAGCCGGCCGCCGCGACCGCGAGCGCCGCGTGAATCATGGTTCTCAAACGCATCAGGATTGGGCCTTGGGGAATCTGCTATTTACTGCCAGCCGGCCGGCGCGGGCGAAGCGGCCGGTGCGGCGAATGATGTAGTGGGTCGGTTGCTCGGTCACGGCGTCAGGTGTCGGGCGATGTCGTTATAGAAAGCCAGGGTCATCATCAGGATCAGCATGGCGATGCCGATCTGCTGGCCGAACAGCTGTGCTCGCTCTGAGACCGGCCCGCCCTTCACCAGTTCCACCAGCTGGTAGACCACCTGGCCGCCATCCAGGATGGGAATGGGCAGCAGGTTGAGCACGCCCAGGCTGATGCTGATCAGCGCCAGCGTGCTCAGGAAGGTGCGCCAGCCCTGCCGCACCGCGAAGCCGGTGGTCTCGGCGATGCTGATCGGACCGGAAAGATTCTTCAACGAGACATCGCCGATGACGATGCGGCCGACGATGCGCAGCGTGAAGATCGAGGTGTCCCAGGTCTTGGTCGCCGCCTGGCCCACCGCCGCGATCGGGCCGTACTTCTGCAGCGTCAGCATGTCGTCGGGCTTGATGCCACTCGCCAGCGGCTCGCCGCCGGGCCACACCCCCAGACGTCCGACCTTCTGGCCGCCGATGACCTCCTCGCTCACCGTGATCGGCACCTGCAGCGTGGCGCCGTCGCGCGACACCGTCAGGTCCACCGTGCGATTACCGCTGGGCGCCACCAGTCGCACCAGTTGCGAGAAGTCGCTGACCGGCTGGCCGTCGAATTCGAGAATCCGGTCGCCGGCCCTGAGGCCGGCTTTCGCTGCCGCACTGCCCTCGACGACGCTGCCGATCACCGCCGGCAGGCGCGGCCGCCAGAAATCGAAACCCAGGCCCGCGAGCATGGTGTCCGCCTGGGTCAGCGAGCGGCGCTGCTCGCCGGTGTGCAACGTCAGTTCGCGCTCGGCGCCGTCGATGCCGCGCACGCGCATCGTGATGTCGCCGTCGTCGATCAGGTCATTGAGCGTGCCGAGCAGGGCCGCCTCCAGCGTGGGCACCGGCTCGCCGCCGATGCTCAGGATCAGGTCTTCGTACTTGAGCCCGGCGCGCGCAGCAATCGAGTCCGGCGCCACGTCGCCGACGATCGGCTTGAGCGCGGGCACGCCGGCGGCGAACAGCACCCAGTACGCGGCGACCGCAAAAATCAGGTTGAAGGCCGGGCCGGCCAGCAGCACCAGGATGCGCTTCCATATCGGCTGACGATTGAAAGCGCGCGACGCTTCGCTCGGCAGCACGTTGCCTTCGCGCTCGTCCAGGAGCTTGACGTAGCCACCCAGCGGAATCGCGGCGATGACGTATTCGACCTGGTCCGCGCCCGCCACACGTTGCCACAACGGCTTGCCGAAACCGATGGAGAACCGCAGCACGCGGATCCCCAGGCGGCGCGCCACCCAGTAGTGCCCGAACTCGTGCACGGCCACCAGGATGCCGATCGCCACCATGAAGGCGAGGATGGCGGTGAGAATTTCGCCCGGACTGTTGGCTGAGATCACGCACACACTCCCGCGGCTGCAGCCGCCGCGACCGGCACCAGGGCCTGCGCCTGCAGGCGCGCCCATGCATCGGCCGTCGTCACATCTTGCAGCGAGGTGGCTGAACGCACGCTGTGCTGCGACAGTACCTCATCGATGACCCGTGGAATCTCCACGAAGGCCAGCCGGCCGTCGAGAAAAGCGCTCACGGCGATTTCATTCGCGGCATTCAGTACGGCCGCAGCGGTACCCCCCGCCTCCGCCGCCTTCCGCGCCAGCTGCAGGCACGGAAATCGTTCCAGGTCCGGGGCTTCGAACTCCAGCCGGGCGGCCCGGATAATGTCGAGGGATTCTACACCGGAGGCGATGCGCTCCGGCCAGCCCAGCGCGTGCGCGATCGGGGTGCGCATGTCGGGATTGCCCAGCTGCGCCAGCATCGAGCCGTCGCAGTACTCCACCAGCGAGTGCACGATGCTCTGCGGATGCACCACCACCTCCACCTGCGACGGTGGCAGGTCGAACAGCAGGCAGGCTTCGATCAGTTCCAGGCCCTTGTTCATCAGCGTGGCCGAATCCACCGAGATCTTGCGTCCCATCACCCAACGCGGGTGCGCACAGGCCTGGTCCGGCGTGACGTTGCGCAGCGCATCATGGGGCACGCGCAGGAACGGGCCGCCCGAGGCTGTCAGCAGGATGCGTCGCACGCCGGCGCGCGAGTTCGCCGAGCCTTGGCCGGCCAGGCACTGGAAAATCGCATTGTGCTCGCTGTCCACCGGCACCAGGGTCGCCCCGCCCTCGCGTACCGCTTGCATGAACAACGGGCCCGACATGACCAGGGCTTCCTTGTTCGCCAGCAGGATGCGCTTGCCGGCCCGTGCCGCCGCCAGGCTGGATCCCAGACCGGCGGCGCCGACGATGGCGGCCATGACCGTATCGACCCGCGGATGCGAGGCAATGGTGCACAGCGCTGCTTCACCCGACAGCACCTGCGTGGCCGAGCCAGCCTGCTTCAGCTCCGCTTCCAATTGCGCGGCGCCCTGCTCCGAGGCCATCACGGCGAACGCCGGTCGATGCGTCAGACATTGCTCACGCAGCCGCGCCACGTTGGTGTGCGCGGTCAAGGCCACGATCTCGAAACGGTCCGGATGGCGCGCCAACACGTCCAGCGTGCTCAGGCCGATGCTGCCGGTCGAACCCAGCACGGCGACCCGCATACGGCCCGGGACGGAGCTCGCGGACGCTGTCATGAAAATATTCCCAATCGCTCGAGACTGATCAGGAAAACCGGCGCGGCGGCAGTGACGCTGTCGACCCGGTCGAGCACGCCGCCGTGACCCGGCAGCACGCTGCCGCTGTCCTTGAGCCCGGCGTGGCGCTTGAACAGGCTCTCGGTCAGGTCGCCCACGATCGAGGCCAGCACCGCCACCATGCATAGGGTAAAGAACGGCAGCGCGCTCACGCCGAACCAGAAAACCCCGATGGTGGTCATCACGGCCGCGGCTGCCAATCCGCCATATACACCTTCCCAGGTCTTGCCGGGACTGACTTGCGGCGCGAGCTTGTGACGTCCATAGCGCCGGCCGGCGAAATAGGCACCCACGTCGGCGGCAACCACCAGCAAAAGGAGGAACAACACCAGCTGCGGCGCGCGCTCGTGCAGCCGCACCAGCGCCAACCAGGCCGGAACCAATACCAGGAACCCGGCGACGGCGGTCACCGACTGACTTTTGCGCGCAGGGAAAAACACGACCCAGAGCAACGCCAGCAGCCACCAAAGCAGCGCGGCATCCAGCACCGCGTCCAGGCGCCGTTGATCGGTACCGATGAACCAGAGCACACCGATTACCGCGGCCACGGCGATGACGTAGAACGCGCGCAGCGGCCGTGTAGACAGGCGGGTGAACGCGGCCCATTCCCAGGCGCCCGCCAGCACCAGCAGTGCCAGCACGCCGGTCGTGAACTGGTGCGGCACCCACAGGATCGCCGCCAACGCCAGCGGCGCCAGCAGCAGAGCCGTGATGATGCGTTGCCTGAGCATCAGCGCGGCTCGACCTGGTCCGGCGTCCGCCCGAAGCGTCGCTGCCGGCCGCGGAAATACTCCAGCGCCGCCGCCAGCTCGTCCTCGCCGAAATCCGGCCACAAGGTGTCGCAGAAATACAGCTCGGTGTAGGCGAGATTCCACAACAGGAAGTTACTGATGCGCCGTTCCCCACCGGTGCGAATGAACAAATCCGGATCGGGCAGCCCGGCCAGCGCCACCTGGCCCGCCAGCGCCGTTTCGTCGATTTCCTCGACGCTCCTCTGTCCGGCAACGCACTGCCGGGCAAGTTCCCTCGCGGCAGTGGCAATGTCCCAACGTCCGCCGTACGCGACCGCGATCACCAGCGTCATGCGCGTGTTTGCGGCGGTGAGCGCTTCGGCGGCCACCATCCTCTCGCGCAGGGCAGTCGACAGCTGCTCCAGACTCCCGATGAAGCGCAGGCGGATCCGGTTGCGGTGCAGCTCGTCGATTTCGTTGTCGAGCGCTTCGAGAAAGCGCCCCATCAGCATCGTCACTTCTTCGCGCGGCCGCTGCCAGTTCTCGCTGGAGAAAGCGAACAGCGTCAGCACCTCGATGCCTTGCCGCGTGCAGTTCTCGACCGTGCGTTTCACCGCCTTCACGCCCATGGCATGACCGGCGCTGCGCGGCAGCGCACGCTTGGCCGCCCAGCGACCGTTACCATCCATGATGACGGCGACGTGGCGCGGCACGGCGGCGGAGGCTGGGTTGGAGCTGGCCGCGGAAGAGCGCATTGATTACCGAAGCTGTGTCACGGCGGGAGGTCTGCCGCTCAGACCTGCAGCAGTTCTTTTTCTTTCTCGGCCAGGACCTGGTCGATCTCCGCCACGTACTTGTCCGTGAGCTTCTGCACTTCCTCCTGGGCGCGGCGATCGTCGTCCTGCGAAACCAGCTTCTCCTTGAGCATGTCCTTCAGATCGTTCATGACGTCGCGCCGCACGTTGCGGACCGCGACGCGGGCGTTCTCCGCCTCGTGGCGCACCACCTTGGTCAGATCGCGACGGCGTTCTTCGGTGAGCGGCGGCATCGGCACGCGGATCACGGTGCCGGCGGTGTTCGGCATCAGCCCGAGATCCGACTTCATGATGGCCTTCTCGATCGCCTGCACCATGGTCTTCTCCCACGGCGTCACGGTGATCGTGCGCGCATCTTCCAGGGCGACGTTGGCCACCTGGTTGAGCGGCACCTCGTTGCCGTAGTACTCGACCCGGATGTGCTCGAGCAGGCTCGGATGCGCCCGGCCGGTGCGCAGCTTCTTGAGCTCGTTGCGCAGCGCCGCGACGCATTTCTGCATCCGTTCGATGGCGTCTTTCTTGATGTCTTCCAGCATGGGGATCTCCAGTGCACGCGAAGCGACGGTCTAACGCGACCCGCCACCCGCTCGTGCGTCAGCCATTGGTCACCAGCGTGCCGACGTCTTCGCCGCGCACGATGCGCATCAGCTCGCCCGGCTGGGTCAGGTCGAAGACCCGCAGCGGCAGATTGTTGTCACGACACATGACGATGGCGGTAGCGTCCATGACATTGAGTCGGTCGGTGAGCACCTTGTCAAACGTCAGCCGCTCGTAGCGCTGCGCCGCCGGGTTCTTCATCGGATCGTCGGAATAGATGCCGTTCACCTTGGTGGCCTTGAGCAGCAGGTCGGCATCGATCTCGATGGCGCGCAGGCTGGCTGCCGTGTCGGTGGTGAAGAACGGGTTGCCGGTGCCGGCGGCCAGGATGGTCACGCGCCCCTTCTCGAGGTGGCGCACGGCGCGGCGGCGGATGTATTCCTCGCACACTTCGTTGATGCGGATCGCCGACATCACCCGGGCATACATGCCGAGCGATTCGACCGCATCCTGCAGCGCCAGCGAGTTCATCACCGTCGCCAGCATGCCCATGTGATCGCCGGTCACCCGGTCCATGCCGGAGCGCGCCAGTCCGGCGCCGCGGAAAATGTTGCCGCCGCCGATCACCACCGCGACCTGCAGCCCCAGACTCATGACCTCGCGGATCTCGCTGGCAACGCGCTTGAGCATCTTCGGGTCGATGCCGTAGTCCTCCTGCCCCAACAGGGCCTCGCCGGAGAGCTTCAGCAGGATGCGCCGCAATCCGGGCCCGGCGGGCAGGGCTGCGCTGGGGGAGGTGGCCGAAGGTTTGCCCGTTGCCGTCATGAATGCCCGCCTGAAAAAAGAATCTGGACGCCATTATAAAGAACCCCGCACGGAGCGGGGTTCATTCGAGCCATGTAAAAGCGCATCCGGCGCCTATTTCTTCATGCTTTCGACCTGCTTGCGCACTTCCTCGGCAAAGTCTTCCTGCTTCTTCTCGATGCCGGCGCCCACTTCGTAGCGCACGAACGCGGCCACTTCGGCACCGGCCTGCTTCAGATACTGCTCCACGCTCTGCTTGTCGTCCTTCACGAACGGCTGGCCCAGCAGGGTGATCTCGCCGAGCCACTTGCGGATCTTGCCTTCGGCGACCTTGCCGATGATGGCGTCGGGCTTGCCAGCCATCTTCGGATCGGCCTTGGTCTGCTCGGCCTGGATTTCCTGTTCCTTGGCGAGCTGCTCGGCCGGAACCTCGGCGGCGGACAGGTACGGCGGATTGATCGCCGCGACGTGCATCGCGATGTCCTTGGCGGCGGCTTCGTCGCCCTTCTTCAGCGACACCAGCGCACCGATGCGCGAACCGTGCAGGTAGCTGCCGATGACCACCGGCGACTCGACGATCTCGAAGCGCCGCACGCTGATGTTCTCGCCGATCTTGGCGATCAGCACGCGCCGCACTTCATCCAGCGTCGTGCCGCTGTCGCCTGATAGCGCCAGCAAGGCCTCGACCGTCGCCGGACGCTGCTCGAGCACCGCCTTGGCGACGCTGGCCGCGTAGGCCTTGAAGTCGTTCTCACGCGCGACGAAGTCGGTTTCGCAATTGACCTCGACGACTGCCGCACGCTTGCCGTCGGCCGAACGCTCGATGACGACCACGCCTTCGGCGGCGACGCGCGCCGCCTTCTTGTCGGCCTTCGCCAGACCCGACTTGCGCATCAGCTCGGCAGCCGCGTCCAGGTCCCCGTTGGTTTCGACGAGCGCCTTCTTGCACTCCATCATCCCCGCGCCGGTACGCTCGCGGAGCTGTTTCACTGCTTCAGCGGTAACGGCCATGGATCACTCCGCCTTGTCGCCAGCAGCAGCGGCCGGTTCAGCAGCAGCGGTCGGCTCGGCGGCAGCAGCTGGCTCAGCGGCAACCTGCTCGGCAGCAGCCGGCTTGCGGCGCGAAGCCGCACGGCTGGCCATGACATCTTCGGGGCTGGTCTCCGCATCCACGTCGTCCGGATTCACCGCCGCATCGACGGTCTCATCCGCGGCACGCTTGCGGGCCGGGGCCTTCTTCTTCACCGAGGCGGACCGACCGCCACCACCGCGGCGCGGCGCGGCGCCTGCGCTGGCACCCGCACCAGCCTTCGGCTTGGGCTTGCCTTCGGCGTCGAGCTCGACGAACTCGTCTTCGCCGGTGGGCACTTCCGGCAGCGAGGACCGGCCTTCCAGCACCGCATCGGCGATGCCCGCACCATACAGCTGGATGGCGCGCATGGCGTCATCGTTGCCGGGGATGACGAAATCGACGTCGTCCGGCGCACAGTTGGTGTCGACCACGGCCACCACCGGGATGCCCAGCTTCTTGGCCTCGTGGATCGCGATGCGCTCGTGGCCGACGTCGATCACGAACAGCACGTCGGGCAGCGAGTCCATGTCCTTGATACCACCCAAGCTGCGCTCCAGCTTTTCGCGCTCGCGGCGCAGGCCCTGCGCCTCTTTCTTGCTGTGCTGCTCGAGGGTGCCGTTGGCAGCCATTTCATCGAGCGTGCTGAGCCGCTTGATGGAGCCGCGCACGGTCTTGAAATTGGTGAGCATGCCGCCCAGCCAGCGATGGCTCACGTAGGGCATGCCGGCGCGAATCGCCTCGGTCTTGATCGCTTCGCGGGCCGAGCGCTTGGTGCCCACGAACAGCACCTTGCCGCCATCGGCGACCACCTGGCGGATGAACGTGGCCGCGTCGTTGTACAGCGGCAGCGTCTTTTCCAGGTTGATGATGTGAATTCGGTTGCGTTCCCCGAAAATGAACGGCGCCATCTTGGGGTTCCAGAAGCGGGTCTGATGTCCGAAATGGACGCCCGCTTCCAGCATCTGTCGCATGGACATGCTGGTCATCGTCTTGTCTCCTGGTAGGGGTTGAGCCTCCACCTGTCCCATGCGCCGACCCGGCGAAGTCGCGAAGACATTCGCGCCGGGCACCCCGTCGCATGTGTCGACCGGTGTGAGAGTTGTAAAAAAAGAGATTTCGTTGCGAAAAAAGCGCGCGCTTTATACCATAAACTC
>DATMEZ010000080.1:0-5002 GCA_035556415.1 Povalibacter sp. | reverse complement strand
GTTCGACCAGATGCGGGACGATATCGCCGGAGATGGTTTTCGGGTTGACGAAGTGGGTCATGCCGAAGCGGCGGCCCCATGCCTCGCGGTCCGGGTTGATGTCCACGCCGACGATCATGTTGGCGCCGACGAGCTTGGCGCCCTGGATCACGTTCAGGCCGATGCCGCCGAGGCCGAACACCACGACGTTGGCGCCGGGCTCCACCTTGGCGGTGTTGGTCACGGCGCCGACCCCCGTGGTCACGCCGCAGCCGATGTAGCAGGCCTTGTCGAAGGGGGCGTCCTTGCGGATCTTCGCGAGTGCGATCTCCGGCAGAACGGTGAAGTTGGAGAAGGTGGAGCAGCCCATGTAGTGGGCGACCGTCTGGCCCTTGTAGGAGAAGCGGCTGGTGCCGTCCGGCATCAGGCCCTTGCCCTGGGTGCTACGGATCGCCGTGCACAGATTGGTCTTGTGCGACAGACAGGATTTGCATTGCCGGCATTCCGGCGTGTACAGCGGAATGACGTGATCGCCCTTTTTCACCGAGGTCACGCCGCGGCCGACGTCGACCACGATGCCGGCACCTTCGTGGCCGAAGATCACCGGAAACAGGCCTTCGGGGTCCGCGCCCGAGCGCGTGAATTCGTCGGTGTGGCAGATGCCGGTGGCCTTGATCTCGATCAGGACTTCGCCGTCCCTGGGGCCATCCAGGTCCACGGTCATGACTTCCAGGGGCTGACCGGCGGTATGGGCAACGGCGGCGCGGGTTTTCATGGCGAATCTTCCGATGCAGGAGGGAACGGCAATGATAAGCAGATCGGAGATGGTACGCAGATGGCAATGCGGCGCAATAGATCGCCCTGCCGGGGTAGGGCTTTGGCTCAAGCGTGGATTTTAGCTGCGCTTCGCTGCCGTCGAATCGGACTGAAGCGGGCTGATGACTCACCGCAATCCGGGCATGGGCGGGCTGCGTTCGACGAGCGATCAGAATCTCGCGTGCCATTGCAGCATGGCGCTTTCATGAGTTGCGCTGAGCCGCAGCGCCGAGCGCGTGGTGGTCAGGCCCAGCAAGGCGTCATTGACGAATGACGCCAGGAAGTTGCCCAGCGCCATGCTGAACAAGGTATCGGAAGGATAGTGCCAGCCTGCTTCGATCCGCGCCCACGAAGTGCCGATCGTCATCGCCGTGAGTCCCGCGTTCATGACCAAGCGCGTTGCATCACTCATCTCGATGGCTTCGAGATTGCGTGAGGCGAGCCGCGTATGCACGGCGGAGCTCGAAGTGTGGCCGGACGGGAAACTCTCGCCGGCCAGCCCGTTGGGTCGCTCACGATCGAGCGCCCGTTTCAACTGCCGTGTGATTGTCGTCGTTGAGCTCACGGCCACCACGCCGACCAGCGCGCCCTTGGCCTTGTTCGACAACCACTCGCCCGCTTCTTCCCCGCTGGGTGTAGCAATGATGGTGATGTAGTGCGCAACTGAAGAAGCGCTGCGCAGATCGTCGCTCCAGTTCTGCGCATTGTGCTGCGACCCGAACACCGGCGTGTGTTCACGCGCCCAATCTGCCGTGCGCCGATCCCAATCATCGATCTGAAATACCGCGGCGCCGATCAACGGACCCCACACCCACGGATCCTTCGCCGCATTTTCCGCCGCTCGCATCACGCGTTCCCATCCCGGCGCAACCGTCGCGTCCTCACCCCATCCCTGCCCATCGGGCAGCGTCGCGCAGCCGCACAGGGTGATGAATGCGCCGACCAGCCAACAGCGAGCGACCCAGCCATTCACGGAGGCTTCTCCGTCGATCACTTCGGATCGAAATTGTATGGCCGGCAGCGCCGCGGCGATGAGCGTGTTATCGCGTATGCGCCCGTTTAGTCCAATAGATGGGCTGCCGGTGGTTGTGGGCGATTGCCAGCACCCACAGTGTCGAATCGCGACAGATGTAGGGAAGGTGATACGGAAATACTTTCAGGTTGACGCGACGATAGCCGCCTTCGCGCAGGCGGGGCACCTCGGGGTTACGAGCGATCCATTCGACATGCTCGTCAACCTCATTCCAGAACCGTTCGCCGAGACCTTCGAACTCGCCTTCGTAGTAGCTGACCGTGTCGATCAGCTCCAGCCTCGCCTCAGCGAGGAACCGGACCTTCATCGTCCGTCGAAACGAGTGCGCATTTCCTTCTTCAAATCGTCATAGTCGACGGCTCGAGCACTGCCTTCATCGACGGCACGGATACGGGCGCGGATTTCTTCATCCCATTGGCGCCCGGCATCGGCTGCACCGGCCGGCCTGTCCGCATCCAGGAGAATTCTGGCCAGCGCCAGCCGCTGCTGCCGGGGAAGGGCGACGACTTCCCTGGCGATTTCGTCGAATGTTGCGCTCATGTCGAAAACCTCGGGAGCTGGTCGCTCAGTGAAATCCATTTCGTCGATCTGAGGGGCGAACCGAGGGTAACGGAGCATCCCACGGGAAAGCAACCGAGCCCTACTCGTGCCGCAGCGCCTCGATCGGATCCAGTTGTGCGGCGCGCTGCGCGGGGAAATAGCCGAAGACGATGCCGACGGCGGCGGAGAAGGCGAACGACAGGATCACGATGGAAGGATTCAGTACGAACGGCACGTGGAAAGCGTGAGTGGCGAGCGCGCCAGCGCTCAGGCCCAGCAGAATGCCGATGATGCCGCCGAGGGCGGCGAGCACCACGGCTTCGATCAGGAATTGCAACAGTACGTCGCGCGCCATCGCTCCAACGGCAAGCCGCGTGCCGATCTCCCGCGTCCGCTCGGTTACCGAAACCAGCATGATGTTCATGATGCCGACGCCGCCGACCACCAGACTCACCGCGGCAACTGCACCGAGCAGCGCAGTGAGCACTCGCGTCGAACTGGTAAAGGCGCTGGCGACTTCTTTCAAGTCACGAACGTTGAAATCGTCGGTCGCCCCGGCGCGAACCTTGCGCCGTTCACGCAGCAGGTTTTCGATGTCCGCCTGCACTTTCTCCGTGGAGACGCCATCGCGCGCCGAAACCAGGATCGCGTTCACGTCCGCGTTGCCGGCGAACCGCCGTTGCAGTGTGCGCAGCGGGATCACGATCAGGTCGTCCTGGTCCTGGCCGAAGCCCGACTGGCCCTTGGATTCGAGCAGGCCGATCACTTCGCAGGACACCTTGCCCAGGCGAATGGTGCTGCCGATCGGATCCTGATTGGCGAACAGCTCGCGCTTGACGGTATTGCCCAGCAGACAGACGGCGGCACCGCCGCGCAATTCCGAATCCGAAAAATTGCGTCCGGAGGCGAGCGTCCAGTCGCGCACCTGCAGAAACTGGTCCGTGGTGCCAGTGACCTGGGTCGACCAGTTGTTGTTGCCGTAGATGGCCTGAGTCGAGCCATTGGCGCTGGGCGCGACAGCTTCGATGCCCGAGATCTCCTCTTCGATCGCGCGCGCATCATCCATGGTGAATGGCGGCGCCGCCATGCGCGAACCGCCCCCGCCAAAGCCCTGGCCGCGGAACACTTGCAGCAGGTTCGTGCCGAGCTTGCCGATGTCCGCCTGCACCTGCGCCGTGGCGCCTTCACCGATGGTGACCATGGTGATGACTGCCGCCACGCCAATCACGATACCGAGAATGGTCAGCGACGAACGCAGCACGTTGCGGCGAATCTCCCGCAGCGCCAGCACGATGGCATTCAAGAACATCAGTGCGTCTCCGTCCTCACCGGCTGATTGACCTCGTCGCTCTCGATCGCGCCGTCGCGGAAACGGACGATGCGGCGCGTCCAGGCGGCGATGTCCGGCTCGTGCGTCACCATGGCAATGGTGATGCCGCGTTCCTCGTTCAGGAACGTGAGCAGCTTCATGATCTCGACGCTCGTGACGGTGTCGAGATTGCCGGTCGGCTCGTCGGCAAACAGGACTTTGGGCTGTGAAACGATGGCGCGCGCAATAGCCACGCGTTGCTGCTGTCCGCCGGACAGCTCGCTGGGCACGTGCGACTCGCGGCCGGCCAGCCCAACTTCCTGCAAGGCCTTGCGTGCGCGGGCACGCCGTTCTTCGACGGGTATGTGGCGGTACACCAGCGGCAGTTCGACGTTCTCCAGCGCGCTGGTGCGGCTGAGCAGATTGAATCCCTGAAACACGAAGCCGAGATAGTTCCGCCGCAACAGGGCGCGCTGGTCGGCATCCAGTTCGGCCACCGGCACGCCCAGAAACTTGTAGGTGCCGCCGGTCGGCGTATCCAGGCAGCCTAGGATGTTCATACAGGTCGACTTGCCGCCGCCGCTGGGGCCCATCACGGCGACGAACTCGCCCGGGAAGATGCGCAGGTCGATGCCGCGCAGAGCGCGGACCTCGCCTTCGCCATGCCCGTAAATCTTGGTGACCTGCGACAGCTCGATGATGGGCTGCGGCGTTGCGGGCATTCCGGTCATGGCTTCTTCGGTGTCTGGGCGTCGACGATCACGGCGGTGCCGGGTTCGAGCTTGCGCTGCATGGCCTGCTTGAAGCGCTCCGCGGCCTCGGGCTGGGAGTCCATGCGGCCCATCTGCGGCAGTTCTTCGAGCGGCAGCACCTGCGTCATCCGACCGTCGGTGACGCCTGGCTTGAACACCGCCAGCGCCGGCTTGCCGTTCTCCAGCACCCAGGCGCGACCCATGCGACGTGCGCCATTGCTCTGTTGCTGCCCGCCTGCGGCACCGGCACGGCGCCGGGGCGGTCCGGGCATGATCGCCGACAGGGCGCTGCGCTGCTGCGCAGCCGGAGCGTTCGCATCCTCTGGGGTGAAGCGCAGTGCGGCATTCGGGACCAGGATCGCGTTCTCGACATTGGTGGTGACGATTTCCGCCGTGGCCGTCATGCCGGGACGCAACAACTGCTCGGAGTTGTCGACTTCCAGCACGGTTTCATAGGTGACCACGCCGGTGGACGTGGCGCTGGCGGCGCTGCTGCCGGTACTGGACGTGCTCTTCTGCGTGTTGTTGGAGGCGAGGTGTACCTGCGTGATGTGCGCCGAGAAGCGTCGGCTA
>DATMEZ010000079.1:0-27159 GCA_035556415.1 Povalibacter sp. | reverse complement strand
GCATCGACGGTGCTGGGCGATCCGAGTCGCGGCAAGAAGCTCTACGCAACCTGCCAGTCCTGCCACGGCGTCGACGGCCGAGGCGTGTGGTCCACCAGCGCGCCGCGGCTGGCGAACATGAGCGACTGGTACCTGGCGCGGCAGCTGCAGAATTTCCGGTCCGGCATCCGCGGCACGCATCCGCAGGATTTCAACGGCGCGCAGATGGTGTCCATGGCCAAGGTGCTGGCCGACGAACAGGCAATCAACGATCTCCTGGATTACGTACACACGTTGTAACGGGCGCGCGACGAACGCGCCCGACACGGCAATGACGCGGAGGAGTTGACCGATGGCTTACGTGGCAATCGCGGACCGCGATCACGAGCACGCGCTGCACGATCCGCAGAGCTTCATCCGGAAATACATCTGGAGCCAGGACCACAAGGTCATCGCCATCCAGTACGCGCTGGTGGCGATCGCCATCGGGCTGGTGGCGCTGACGATGTCGGTGCTGATGCGCCTGCAGCTGGGATTTCCGCAGGCGTTCTCGCTGATCGCGCCGGAACACTATTACCAGTTCATCACCATGCACGGCATGATCATGGTGATCTACCTGCTCACCGCCCTGTTCCTGGGCGGCTTCGGCAACCTGCTCATTCCACTCATGTGCGGCTCGCGGGACATGGTGTTCCCGTACATGAACATGCTGAGCTTCTGGTTCTACCTGCTGGCGGTGCTGATCCTGGTGGCCGGCATGTTCGTGCCGGGCGGGCCGACCGGCGCCGGCTGGACGCTGTATCCGCCGCAGGCAATCCTGCCGGGCACGCCGGGCGCGAGCTGGGGAATCATCTGCATGCTCGCCTCGCTGTGCGTGTTCGTCGTCGCCTTCACCATGGGCGGACTGAACTACGTGACCACGGTACTGCAGGCACGCTGCCGCGGCATGACCATGATGCGTCTGCCGCTGTCGGTGTGGGGCATCTTCATGGCTTCCGTGCTGGGCCTGCTGGCGTTTCCGGCGCTGTTCGTGTCCGCGGTCATGATGATGCTGGACAGCGTGCTCGGCACCAGCTTCTTCATGCCGGCGATCGCTTCGATGGGCGAGCCCTCCAAGATCCACAGCGGCGGCAGCCCGCTGCTGTTCCAGCACCTGTTCTGGTTCTTCGGTCATCCCGAGGTGTACATCGTGGCGCTGCCGGCCTTCGGCATCGTCTCCGACCTGCTGAGCACGCACGCCCGGCGCAACATCTTCGGCTATCGCATGATGGTGTGGGCCATCCTGGCGATCGGCTGCCTGAGCTTCGTGGTGTGGGCGCACCACATGTACGTGAGCGGCATGAATCCGTACTTCGGCTTCTTCTTCGCCACCACCACGCTGATCATCGCCGTGCCCACCGCGATCAAGGTCTACAACTGGGTGCTGACGATCTGGAAGGGCGACGTGCACCTGACGGTGCCGATGCTGTTCGCCATCGGCTTCATCTTCACCTTCATCAACGGCGGCCTGACCGGCCTGTTCCTCGGCAACGTCACCGTCGACGTGCCGCTGTCGGGCACGTACTTCGTGGTCGCACATTTCCACATGGTGATGGGCGTCTCGCCGATCCTGGTGGTGTTCGGCGCCATCTACCACTGGTACCCGAAGATCACCGGCCGGATGCTGGACGAGCGGCTCGGCAAGATCCATTTCTGGTGCACCTTCCTCGGCACCTACGCGATCTTCCTGCCGATGCACTACCTGGGCATTCTCGGCGTGCCGCGCCGCTACTACGCCTACAGCAACGCCATCGATTTCATCCCGCCGTCGGTGCAGCAGGCCAACGAATGGATTTCCATCTCGGCGCTGTTCGTGGCCGCGATACAGCTGGTGTTCCTCTACAACCTGATCTGGTCGTACTTCCGCGGCAAGCCCGCGAGCCCCAATCCGTGGCGCGCCACCACGCTCGAATGGCAGACGCCCGATAATCCTGCCAAGCACGGCAACTGGGGCAAGGACCTGCCGGTGGTGTATCGCTGGGCCTATGACTACAACGTGCCCGGCGCCGAGCAGGACTTCATTCCGCAAAACGTACCGCCCGACGGCCACATTCCGGCGGGACGCGAGCACGGACAACACGCATGAGCCTGACGGTCGCCTATGGCGCGCTGATCACTGGCATCGTCGTATGGCTGGTGTTGGTCACCAAGCTGTCGACGAAATCCTGGCTGGCACAGCCCGCGGGTGCTGCCGCCATCGAAGAATCGCCGCGGCCAGCGGCGGCGCGCGTCGGTCTGTGGATCTTCCTCGCTGTCGTCTCTTCGCTGTTCGGTCTGCTCATTTCCGCGTACTACATGCGAATGGGCCACGGTGGCGCCATGGCAACGGACTGGCAGCCGTTTCCCGAACCGTTGATCCTGTGGATCAACACTGCCCTGCTGATCCTCGGCAGCGTCGCGATGCAGTGGGCACGCGCTTCGGTTGCGAACGGCAACGCCGAGCGCACGAGAGCTGCTTTGCTGACCGGCGGACTGCTGACGTTCGCCTTTCTCGTCGGACAGTTCCTCGCCTGGCGGCTGCTGGTCAGCACTGGCTACTTCATGCCGCGCAATCCGGCGGTCGCGTTCTTCTACGTGCTCACCGCCGTGCACGCCCTGCACTTGCTGGGCGGACTGTACGTATGGGGCCGCACGTTCGTGCGCCTGCGACGCAAGGATCTCGAGTTGATCGACGTGCGGCAGAGCGTGGAGCTGTGCACCGTCTACTGGCACTACCTGCTGGTGGTCTGGCTGGTGCTGTTCGCGCTGCTGCTGTCCCACTCCATCGACAGCCAGATGATATTTGAGAGGTTGTGCTGATGACCCGCGAACCCACGACCGTGCTCGAAGGCCTGCCGGGAGTCACCGCCGACTGGTCCGCCGACAAGCAGGCGTTCGTCGTGCCGTGGGGCAAGGCGATGATGTGGATCTTCCTGCTGAGCGACACCTTCGTCTTCTCCTGCTTCCTGACCTCGTACATGAACGTGCGGATCTCGACCACCGAGCCGTGGCCGAACACCAGCGAAGTGTTCGCGCTGCAGGTCGGCAGCCAGTCGGTGCCGCTGCTGCTGATCGCGATCATGACCATGATCCTGATCACCAGCAGCGGCACCATGGCGATGGCGGTGAACTTCGGTTATCGCCGCGATCGCAAGAAGACCGCGCTGCTGATGCTCGCCACCGCGGTGCTCGGCCTGTCGTTCGTCGGCATGCAGGCGCTGGAATGGACCAAGCTGATCGTCGATGAAGGCGTGCGGCCGTGGGGCAACCCGCTGGGCGCCTCGCAGTTCGGTTCGACGTTCTTCATGATCACCGGCTTCCACGGCCTGCACGTCAGTTGCGGCGTCATTTATCTGAGCGTGGTCGCGTACCGGGTGTGGAGCGGCTTCTACGACCGCAAGGGCAGTTACGAAACCGTGGAAGTGGCCGGCCTGTACTGGCACTTCGTCGATCTGGTGTGGGTGTTCATCTTCGCCTTCCTTTATCTTTGGTAGGAGCTCGCATGGATCAGGCCGTACACGAGCCCGTCGGGGCACACGCACAAACCGCGCATCACGGCGACGGCCAGCAGCATCCGATCCGCATTTACCTGTTGATCTGGGCGCTGCTGTTCGTCTTCAGCACTTTTTCGTATCTGGTGGATTACTTCCAGTTCCAGGGCTACCTGCGCTGGACGCTCATCATCGTGTTCATGCTGATCAAGGCGGGCTTCATCGTCGCCATCTTCATGCACATGGCCTGGGAGCGGCTGGCGCTGAAGATCGCCATCCTGACGCCGCCGCTGGCGCTGCTGATCCTGATCGGGCTGATGGCGATCGAAGGCGACTACACTTTCGTGACGCGCCTGGCCGCGTTCGCGCGCTGACATACGTGAACGGACCTTGCAACAGCAGCGGGCAACACCGGTGGTCATGACGTGTACATAACCGTCCTGTGGATCTGTGTCGGCCTGGCCACCGCGGTATTCGCGGTGATGCTGTACTCCATTGCCGCCTTTCGCCAACCCCCCGACCCCCGTCTTGCGCACTACCGGCACAGCAAGCTGGTGGAAGTGCTGTGGGCCATCGTGCCCATCGTGATCCTGGTGGGCATGGCCGCGCCGGCGGTGAAGGCGCTGGTGTGGATCGATCCGGCCGGCGTGTCCACATCGTGCCGGCCGGCCGCGCCAACGGGCGGCGGCACAGATGTAAAAGAATGCTTTCCATAGCGACGCTCGCTCGCTATAAGACTCACCCCCTTAAGGCTTTACCCGCTTCGACATGACTTCGCGCCTGACCCTGTTTCGCCGCCTTGCGCTGGCGGGCGTCATCCTCGCCCTTGTGGTCGTCGTTCTCGGCGCATGGGTCCGCTTGAGCGCAGCGGGCTTGGGCTGCCCGGACTGGCCCGGCTGCTACGGCCACCTGACGGTGGACCAGGCGGCGCGCAACGTCGATGCCATCAATCAGGCTTTCCCGCACCGGCCATTCGAATATCACAAGGCCATCAAGGAGATGGTGCACCGGTACTTCGCCTCGAGCCTGGGACTGCTGATCCTGGCGCTGGCGGGGCTGGCGATCGCCAACCGCAAGGATCCGAATCAGCCAGTGGCGCTGCCGGTGGCGCTGGTGGGACTGGTGATTTTTCAGGGTCTGCTCGGCATGTGGACGGTCACGCTGCTGCTCAAGCCGCTGATCGTGGTCCTGCACCTGCTGGGCGGGCTGACGACCTTGGCGCTGCTGTGCTGGCTGGCCATCGATCCGGAGCGGCGCTCGCGCCCCCGGGAGGAATCCGGCCTGCGTAAGCTGGCGCTGGCGGGATTGGCGATGCTGGCGCTGCAGATCGCGCTCGGCGGCTGGACCAGCAGCAACTACGCGGCGCTGGCGTGTCCCGATTTTCCCACTTGCCAGAATGCCGCCTGGCCGCACATGGACGTGAAAGATGCGTTCGTGCTCTGGCGCGGCCTGGGAATCGACTACGAAGGCGGTGTCCTGGATCACCCGGCCCGCGTCGCAATTCATTTCGTTCACCGCCTGGGCGCGGTGCTCACGGCGCTGCTGCTGGGAACCCTGAGCCTGCTGGCCTGGCTCAAGGGGCGTAATACTTCGATCCGGATTGCCGGCGCGGCGCTGGGCGCCGTGCTGATAGCGCAGCTCATTCTAGGTCCGCTGATGGTGGTGCGCGGTCTGCCGCTCGTGCTGGCCACGGCGCACAACGGCGTGGCAGCGCTGCTGCTGCTCAGCGTCGTGCGCCTGAACCGGATGTTGCGGCCGCTGCCTTCGAGAATTTGAGCGCCGGCTGCGTGTGACTTATCGTGCATTCCGTGGACACTTCTTCTCCCCTGCAACACGCCACCTGGCGTGATTATTACGAGCTCGGCAAGCCGCGCGTGGTCATGCTCATCGTCTTCACGGCGATCGTGGGCATGTTTCTCGCCGCACCCGGGCTGCCGCCGCCGAATGCGCTGCTGTTCGGCACGTTGGGCATCGCGCTGGCCGCATCCTCCGCGGCGGCAGTCAATCACGTGCTCGATCGCCGCTTCGACGAGCAGATGGCGCGCACGCGCAATCGCCCGCTGCCCACCGGGCATGTCACCGAAAAGCAGGCACTGAGCTACGCCGCCGTCCTGGCAATTCTGTCGATGGTGATGCTGTGGGCCTGGGTCAACCCGCTCACCGCGGTGCTGACGTTCTGCTCGCTGATCGGCTATGCGGTCATCTACACGGTGTGGCTGAAGCACGCCACACCGCAGAACATCGTGATCGGCGGCGCCGCGGGCGCCGCGCCGCCGGTGCTCGGCTGGACCTGCGTGACCGGGCAGGTCGATCCCTACTCGCTGCTGCTGTTCCTGATCATTTTCGCGTGGACGCCGCCGCATTTCTGGGCGCTCGCAATCGCCCGCCGCGACGAATACGCGCAGGCCGGCATCCCGATGCTGCCGGTGGCCTACGGCACGGATTTCACCCGGCTGCACATCCTGCTGTACACCATCCTGCTGGTGATCGTGACGCTGCTGCCGTATCTGACCGGCATGAGCGGTCTGATCTATCTCGCCGCGGCGGTGTCGCTGGGGGGTTTCTTCCTGTATCGCGCGCTGCAACTGAAAATGCATCGCGACGAGCGACTGCCGATGCGTACTTTCAGCTTCTCGATCACGTATCTCGCGCTGCTCTTCGCCGCGCTGCTGCTGGATCACTATGTGAGGATCAGGCTCTAGGCCGTTGACCCTGAGCACTGCGGTGGATGGCAGACATGGTTCACGTCGCTACCGCTTCCCCAGCGTTCAAGGCCTGGCGCCTTCCCGATGCCGTCCCCACGCTCCGGTAGTCTCATTCCCTGGCTGCTCGCCGCGGTCGTGGCGCTGATCGCGTACGGCTCGCTGTATCCGTTCAATTTCAAGCCGGATGCCATCAGCGGCGGCGTACTGGAAGCGTTGCGCGAATTGTCCTGGGCGCGGGCCGGGCGCGGCGATCGCATCGCCAACGTATTGTTGTACCTGCCGCTGGGTTTTTGCCTGTTCCTGTCGCTGGCGGAGCGCTGGCATCGCGGCATCGCCGTGGTGGTGGCCACCGTGTTCGGCTCGCTGCTGTCGCTGACGATCGAGGTGTCGCAGGTCTACATTTCCAGCCGCGTGCCCAGCCTGACCGACCTGACGCTGAACACCAGCGGCACCTTGCTCGGCGCCACCTTCGGCGTGGCCTGGGGCACCATCGGCGGCTGGATGCATCTGCCGACGCGCTCGGAGAAGCCGAGTCGCGATCCGTCGGCGATGCTGCTCATCGCGCTGTGGCTCACCTGGCGGCTCGCGCCGTTCGTGCCGCATCTGGATCTGGGCAAGCTCAAAGCGGCGCTGCGCCCGCTGTTCGATCCACACATCGAGTTGAGCAGCGTACTGGTGTACCTGACTTACTGGCTGGTGATCAGCCAGGCACTGTCGTCGCTGGTCAGCCGGCCGCGCACGCTGGAGGCGCTGTTGCTGCTGATCGCCAGCGTACTGGTCGGCAGGCTCATCGTGGCCAACCAGACCTTCGTGCCTTCGGAGCTGCTGGCGCTGATCGTGCTGCTGCCGTTGGTGGTGCTGACCTACCGGATGCGGCCGGCACCGAAGCGGCTGTTGCTCATGGCGTCGATCCTGGCGGTGTTCGTGTACGAGCGACTCACGCCCTTCAGTTTCGCGGATCGCGCGACCAGCTTCGATTTCTGGCCATTCCTGCACTGGTTCCAGGCCGGCCTGTCCGCCGCCTGGCTGTCGATCGACTGGGTCGGCTTCTTCGGCGCGATCTTCCTGTTCGCGGCCCTGCTGTGGGTGCTCAGGGCGTGCGGCGCCTCGTTCAATCTGGCTGCGGGAATCGTGCTGGCGCTGGTGCTGGCGACCGAAGTGCTGCAGCTGTGGCTGCCGAATCGCAGCGCTTCGGTCACGGACCCGGTGATCGCGCTCGGCGTGGTCGTGCTGTTCCGCTATACGCAGCGGCCGCAGCGCCGCATGTTCGATGGCCGGCCTATTTCCCGACGCGCGCACAACCTTTGAATTCCTTGCCATCGAGCGTCGCGCGGGCTGCGAAAGCAAAGTACTCGCCCGACATCGAATCGCGGCACACCTGCGAGTCGATCAGCAGCTCCACGCTATGGCCGGTCGCAGTAGCGCGATAGCTCACGGTGCCTTCCGCATCCTGCGACTGCAGCTCACCGAGCTCGACTTCCTGCGGTGCTTCCGGCTGCTTCCAGATCATGCCATCGTCCGTCACCTGCAACGCCCAGAACGGCTCGTTGCCGCGCGCTGCGACGATGTAGTCCGGCGCCGGCTGGTCACAGCCGCCGGTTTCACCCGAAACACCGGCATACAGGAGCTGCTCGAGAATGAAAACACCCGCCTGGCCTCGCGCCGCCGGCACATCGTCCGGCACGGGCGCACGCTCGCCATAGACTTCGACATAGGCAGCTGTTGCGTCTTCGGTCAACAGGCCGGTCACCACGCCGTCGCTCTCGTCGATCACCCAAAGCGGCGTCTTGTCGTCGCAGCTCTGGAACGTGACGTGATCACCCTCGGCCGTGACCACGCCGCGCTTGATGGCAAGGCTGGACTGCGCCGGCTCGGTGGCCGCCGGGCCCGACGACAACTCGCTGGTGGCGGCCGGTGGCTGCAACGGTGCGGGCGCGGCCGCACCCTCCTCGTTTTGCTTACGCGCACAGCCTGCAAGCGTAATGAGCGCAATACCCACGACGGCTGGCGTCCAGCGGCAAATCATCGAGCCTCCCGTTCCTCTTCGAGGAAAATTCATCAGCGTTCGCCACAGAATAACGTGGAAGACCGGCGCTCAGCCAAGGCCGCGGCGATGCCGGCACGGAGTATCCGGTGCAAACTGCAAGCATCCGCCTGGCCGGTGTTGGTCGAGTCGCGGCGAAGCCCGGCTCCGTCATCCCTCGCGCAGGCGGGGATGACGACGGACGCCGTCGTCGGTTCGGCGTTTGCGCCCGGGCGAGCTACAATCGCGTCCCGTCTTCGCCGCAAGCATCGCTGGTTTTCCGTATTCTGATGGACGTTTCCCCCATCCTCACAGGATTGAATGACGCGCAGCGCGCCGCGGTGACGGCACCGCTGGGGCCAACGCTGGTGCTGGCCGGTGCCGGCAGCGGCAAGACGCGCGTGCTCACGCATCGAGTGGCCTGGCTGGTGCAGGTGGAGAATGCGTCGCCGCACGGCATCCTTGCGGTCACCTTCACCAACAAGGCGGCCGGCGAAATGCGCGGCCGCATCGAATCCATGCTCGGCGTTCCCAGCGCACCGCTGTGGGTCGGCACGTTCCACGGCATCGCACACCGATTGCTGCGCATGCATTGGCGCGAAGCCAATCTGCCGCAGGCGTTCCAGATCATCGATGCCGAGGACCAGCTGCGCGCCATCCGCAAGATCGTCAAGGCGCAGAGCCTGGACGAATCGCGCTGGGTGCCGAAAGAGATCATGTGGTTCATCAACGCCCGCAAGGACGAGGGTCTGCGTGCCCGGCACCTGAAGGACGAGGGCGATCCGAACCGGCGCCAGTTCATCAAGTTCTACGAGACGTACCAGGAGCAATGCGACCGCTCCGGCAGCGTCGATTTCGCCGAGCTGCTGCTGCGCGCTTATGAGCTGCTGCGCGACCGGCCCGATGTGCTGTCGCACTATCGCTCGCGCTTCAAGCATGTGCTGATCGACGAGTTCCAGGACACGAACACCATCCAGTACGAATGGCTGAAGCTGCTGGTCGGCCCGCAGGGCCTGCCGTTCGCCGTGGGCGACGACGATCAGTCGATCTATCGCTGGCGCGGCGCCAAGGTGGAAAATCTGCAGCAGTACCGGCGCGATTTCCCGGGTGCGCAGCTGTTCCGGCTGGAGCAGAACTACCGCTCCACCGGCAACATCCTGGAAGCCGCCAATGCGCTGATCCGCAACAACACCGGCCGACTCGGCAAGAACCTGTGGACCAGCGGCGAGCCGGGCGAGCCGGTGAAGATGTACGCCGCATTCAACGAGCGCGACGAAGCCGATTTCGTGGTGAACCGCATTCGCGACTGGAGCCTGAAAGGCGGCCGGCGTGCGGATTGCGCGATCCTCTACCGCTCCAATGCCCAGTCGCGAACCTTCGAAGAAGCGCTGCTCTCGGCGCGCATTCCTTACCGTGTCTACGGCGGCCTGCGGTTCTTCGAACGTGCGGAAATCAAAGACGCGCTGGCGTACATGCGCTTGATCTTCAATCGCGCGGACGACGCATCGTTCGAGCGCATCGTGAACCTGCCGGCGCGCGGCATCGGCAACAAGACGCTGGATACGGTGCGCAATTACGCACGCGCCAATGCCTGCTCCATGTGGGAAGCGGCCGGAGCATGCATCGGCGAGCTGGGTAGCCGTCTGGGGCAGAACCTGCACGGCTTCCTGCTGCTGATCGAACAGCTGGAGCAGCAGACGCGCACCCTGCCACTGCACGAGCAGGTCGATCACATCATCAACGCCAGCGGCCTGGTCGCCTACTACAAGCAGGAAAGCAAGGGTGACCGCGGCGAAGCGAAAGCGGAGAACCTCGAGGAACTGGTGACCGCCGCGCACGGCTTCGAGCCCGATGAAGCTACGCAGATGTCGGCGCTGGCGAATTTCCTGGCGCACGCCGTGCTGGAATCGGGTGAGGAGCAGGCAGACGAATGGGAAGACAGCGTGCAGATGATGACGCTGCACTCGGCCAAGGGCCTGGAGTTTCCGGTGGTGTTCCTGTGCGGCATGGAAGACGGCCTGTTTCCACACCAGCGCTCGATCACCGATGTCGCCGGCCTCGAGGAAGAACGTCGCCTGTGCTACGTCGGCACCACGCGCGCCATGAAGCAGCTCTATCTGTCGTATGCCGAGCAGCGACGCCTGCACGGCGTGGACAGCTATGGCACGCCGTCGCGCTTCATCAAGGAAATTCCCTCCGAGCTGCTGGAAGAAATCCGGCCGCGCATCCAGATCTCACGCCCGGTCTACACGCCACGGCAAGGTCGCATCGAGGAAGAGCCGCCGGCCAACGGCATACGCCTGGGCCAGCGCGTGCGCCACGGCAAGTTCGGCGACGGCATCATTCTCGACCTGGAGGGCCAGGGCAGCCATGCCCGGGTCCAGGTCAATTTCGAGCGCCAGGGCACCAAGTGGCTGATGCTGGCATACGCGAACCTGGAACCTGTATGAGCCCAATGGACCGCGCCGCATGAAAATCATCATTCTCGGCGCTGGCCAGGTCGGCAAGACGGCAGCGACCCACCTCGCCCGCGAAGAGGCGAACGAGGTCACGGTGGTGGACGTCAACGACGAGCTGCTGCGCGACCTGCAGGATCGTCTGGACATCCGCACGCTGGCGGGAAACGGTGCTTTTCCCACGACGCTGGACGCGGCCGGCGCCAAAGATGCCGACGTATTCGTCGCGCTGACCAACAGCGACGAAGTGAACATGGTCGCCTGCCAGGTCGTGCGCACGTTGTTCAACAAGGACGCTACGCGCATCGCGCGCATTCGCTCCGCCGACTACACACGTCACTCCAAGTTATTTGTCGATGAAGATCGCGCGTTCGCGGTCGACGTCACCATCAGCCCCGAACAGCTGGTCACCGACCATGTCGTGCGGCTGATCCAGTATCCCGGCGCGCTGCAGGTACTCGATTTTGCCGACGGCCGGGTGCGGCTGGTCGGCGTGAAAGCCTTGCGCAGCGGTGCATTGGTCGGCCAGCAGCTCAAGCAGCTGCATACTCACATCAAGGGCCGCGATGCGCGCGTGGCCGCAATTTATCGCGGCGGACAAAGCGTGAAGCCGCAGGGCGACACCATTATCGAGCACGGCGACGAAGTGTTCTTCCTCGCGGCGCGCGACGACATCCGGCTGGTGATGAACGAAATGCAGAAGCTGGAAGATCCGGTGCGCCGCGTCGTCATCACCGGCGGCGGCAACATCGGCCTGCGGCTTGCGCAGCGACTCGAGGTGGAGCACCAGGTCAAATTGATCGAGCGCGATCAGCGCCGCGCGCGGCGTATTTCCGAGCAGCTGAGCAACACCATCGTGCTCAACGGCGACGCCGCCGACGAAGATCTGCTGCTGGAAGAGAACATCGACAGCGCCGACGTGTTCGTCGCGGTGACCAACGCGGAAGAGGCCAACATTCTCTCGGCCATGCTCGCCAAGCGGCTCGGCTGTCACAAGGTGATGGCGCTGATCAATCGGCCGGCTTACGCGGAGCTGATGGAGAGCGGCACGATCGACGTGGCGCTCTCGCCCCAACAGGTCACCATCGGCTCGCTGCTGGCGCACGTTCGGCGCGGCGACGTCGTACGCGTGCATTCTTTGCGGCGTGGTGCGGCCGAAGCGATCGAAGCGGTTGCGCACGGCACGCAGGGCGAAGGCCGCGTGATCGGCCGGCGCATCGAGGACATTCCGCTGCCGGAAGGCACCACGATCGGCGCGGTGGTGCGCGGCGACGAAGTACTGATCGCGCATCACGACACCATGATTCACCGCGACGACCACGTCATCATGTTCCTCACCGATCGCCGCCATATCGAAGCGGTCGAGCGGCTGTTCGACGTGCCGAAGCGCAAGGGCCTGTGAAGAGGGCCGCGTCCCGGTGCCTGCAGGCACAGGCAAGAACCGGCTAACATCGTCCTGGCGCAGGTGCCGACCCGCGCGGGCAGGAGAGAAGAACAAATGCGTCGTCTGAAACCGCTTGCTCGCTCCAGCCGTGCCCGCTGCCGCGTGGCGGCCCGAACCTCGATCTAGCATCGATACCTCATGAATTTCCTCGTCGTCCAGCGCATCCTGGGTCTGCTGCTGATGCTGTTCAGCCTGACCATGTTGCCGCCGGTGTTCGTGGCGCTGCAGTTCAACGATGGCAACGCGCTGCCGTTCTTTCACGCATTCCTGGCACTGCTCGTGGTTGGCGCACTGGCGTGGTGGCCGGTACGCACGAAAGTGCGCGAGCTGCGGCTGCGTGACGGATTTCTGATCGTGGCGCTGTTCTGGGTAGTGCTGGGTGCCGCCGGCGCGGTGCCGCTGCTGCTCTCGGACCAGCTCGATCTATCGCTCACCGACGCCATCTTCGAAGCCGTATCCGGCTTCACCACCACCGGCGCCATCATCTTTCCATCGATCGAGCGCCTGCCGGCTTCGGTTCTGTACTACCGCGGCCAGGTCGAATGGCTCGGCGGCATCGGTATCGTGGTGTTGGCAGTGGCACTGTTGCCGATGCTGGGCGTCGGTGGCATGCAGCTGCTGCGCGCGGAAACCCCCGGGCCGGTGAAGGATTCGAAACTGACACCGCGCATCACCGAGACCGCCAAAGCGCTCTGGATCATCTACGTCGCCATCACCATCGCCTGCGCGGCGGCCTACTGGGCGGCCGGCATGGCGCCGTTCGACGCCATCGCCCACAGCTTCTCCACCGTCTCCACCGGCGGCAACTCCACGCACGATTCGAACCTGGCGTACTACGACAATCCGGTCATCGAGACCATCGCCGTCGTGTTCATGTTCATCGGCGGCGTGAACTTCTCACTGCACTTCCTGGCATGGCGCCATCGGCGCCTGATCAACTACTTCCGCGATCCCGAGTTCAAGATGTTCGTGCGCATCCTGGTCTTCAGCATCGCGCTGTACACGCTGGTGCTGTGGCTCACGCGGCATATCCACGAGCCCGGCGAAGCCTTGCGGCTGGCCGTGTTCCAGGCGGTGTCGATGCAGACCACCGCCGGCTTCGTCACCGACAATTTCTCAGCCTGGCCAGGGGCGCTGCCGGTCATCCTGGTGTTGTCCGCCTTCGTCGGCGGCTGCGCCGGCTCGACCTCCGGCGGCATGAAGATCGTGCGCTGGCTGCTGATCTGGAAGCAGGGCCAGCGCGAGGTCAACCAGCTGGTGCATCCGAATGCGGAGCTACCGGTGAAGCTCGGCACGAAGCCCATCGACATGCGCGTGATCGACGCCGTGTGGGGTTTCTTCGCCGTCTACGTGATTGCCTTCGGCGTCCTGATGGTGCTGCTGCTGGCCACCGGCGTGGACCAGGTCACGGCCTTCTCTGCCATCGCAGCGTGCATGACCAACACCGGCACCGGCCTGGGCGCAGTGGCCTCGAATTTCACGGCGCTGAGCGATCCGGGCAAATGGATCTGCGTGCTGGCGATGCTGCTTGGCCGACTGGAAGTGTTTCCGCTGCTGGTGCTGATCTCGCCCACGTTCTGGCGGGGCTGAGGCGGCTATCTGCTTGCGCCATTCCCGCGCAGGCGGGAGTCCGTTGCAGTGGCGAGTCTGGATTCCCGCCTGCGCGAATGACGGAAGTTGGAGCAGAAGCCCGCCTGCAGCAGCGGCAGACGGCCGAAACTCTCGCGGCAAGTGACGGCAACACGCGACAGACGCGCCCTGAATTCCCCGCGCAAACCTTGCCATCGCCGGGCGGGCTCACCAGAATTCGCCACCGCTTTGCCAGAATCGCGGACCACACTTAGGGCAATTTGCGGCAACGGGTCCGGCCCGCCGCGCAGCCAAGCCTCGAGGAGGCGGAACCTTTGTCGGTAAATTTCCCTTCTGTGCCAGCCGGTGCCTAACGCTCCCGTCCGCCGATGCCAAAACTGAACAAGCTCCGCTCCACCTTCAAGAAATTCCGCAAGCAGATCCTGGGCGGCGCGGCGCTCGTCATCGGCGTGGGCCTGATCGCGCTGCTGGGCTGGCTGTTGTACCTGGACCGCATCGTGACGCAGCAGTTCGAAGGCCGACGCTGGACCCTGCCGGCGCAGGTCTATGCGGAGCCCACCGAGCTGTACGTGGGGCAATCCTTCAGCGCCGACGCGCTCGAAGGCGAGCTGCGGCGGCTCGGCTATCACCGGGTCGACACGCCGAAGGATCCCGGCAGCTATCAGCGCCGCGGTTCGCGCATCGACTTCGTCAGCCGCCGCTTCGCCTTCTGGGACGCGGTGCAGGAATCGCAGCCGCTGACCGCCATCAGCAGCGGCAACGCCATCGAGACCCTGCGCAGCGGCAGGGAGGACGTGCCCATTTTCCGGCTCGACCCGCTGCTGATCGGCAGCATTTTCCCGATCCACGGCGAAGACCGCGTGGTGGTGACGCCCGATCAGGTGCCGGCGCAGCTCACCGCCGCACTGAAAGTGGTGGAGGACCGCAAGTTCGACACGCACCACGGCGTGAACGTGAGCGCCATCCTGCGCGCCGCCTGGGTCAACATGCGCGCCGGGCAGATCGAGCAGGGCGGCTCGACCCTGACCCAGCAGCTGGTCAAGAGCTATTTCCTCGACAATCGCCGCACGCTCGGTCGCAAGATCGAAGAAGCCTTCATGGCCATGCTGCTCGAAGTGCATTTCGAGAAGCAGGACCTGATGAACGCCTACATCAACGAGATCTATCTCGGCCAGGATGGGCGGCGCGCGATCCACGGCTTCGGCCTGGCGAGCCAGTTCTACTTCGGCAAACCGCTGGCGGAGCTGCAGGTGCACGAAGTAGCGCTGCTGGTCGCCATCGTGCGCGGGCCTTCGTACTACGATCCGCGGCGTCATCCGGAGCGCGCCAAGATCCGACGCGACCTGGTGCTGAAGCTGATGGCCGAGTACCAGGTCATCGAAGAAGCCGAGGCCAAGCGGGCAATGGCGCGGCCGCTGGGCATCGTCGGCTCGGGCACGCAGGCAGCCGGCTACTACCCGGCCTTCCTCGATCTGGTGCGCCGCACGCTGCGGCGCGACTACCGCGAGGAGGACCTGACCGAAGCCGGCCTGAGAATCTTCTCGACCCTGAATCCGCTGGTGCAGCAGCGTGCCGAAACCTCGCTGTCGCAGGAACTCGACCGGCTGGAGAAGAACCGCAAGAAAAAGAAGCCGCAGCCGCTCGAGGGCGTAGTGGTCGTCACCGCGCCGCAGAACGGCGAAGTGATCGCCATGGTGGGCGGACGCCAGGCCAGCTTCGATGGCTTCAATCGCGCGCTCGATGCCAAGCGCTCCATCGGCTCGCTGGTGAAGCCGGTGATCTACCTGGCGGCGATGGAATCGGGCCGCTTCAACGCCGCCTCCATCGTCGAGGACGGCCCGGTGGCAGTGAAGCTGGCCAACGGCAAGACCTGGGAACCGAAGAACTATTCGCAGGAGTTCTATGGCCCGGTGCCGCTGGTGCGCGCGCTGGCGCAATCGCTGAATCTCGCAACGGTGCACCTTGGGCTGGACGTGGGCCTGCCGCTGGTGACGCGCGAGTTCAAGACACTCGGCCTGGAGAAAGAACCGCCGCAACTGCCGTCGGTGCTGCTCGGTGCGCTGGATGTCTCGCCGCTGGAAGTCGCGCAGCTGTACAACGCTTTTGCCAACGGCGGATTCAATACGCCGCTGCGCGCCGTTCGCGCCGTCGTGGATGCAGAAGGCAAGCCGCTCAAATCGTTCGCGCTGACAGTCACACCGGTGGCAACGCCACAGGCGGTGTACCAGGTGAATCGCATGATGGTGCAGGTGATGGAGCGGGGCACGGGTGCCTCCGCGCGCGCCAACCTGCCTTCCGGGCTGGTGGTCGCCGGCAAGAGCGGCACCTCCTCGGACTATCGCGACAGCTGGTTCGCCGGCTTCTCCGGCAGCCACCTCGCGGTGGTGTGGATCGGCTACGACGACAACAGCCCGACCGGGCTCACCGGCTCTTCCGGGTCGTTGCAGGTGTGGTCGCGCCTGATGGGCTCCATCAACACCACCTCGCTCAACCATCCCATGCCAGAAGGCGTGCAGGAAACCTGGATCGAATTCCGCAGCGGCTATGGCGCCAAGCCCGGCTGTGGCGATGAGGTCATCTCCATCGCCGTGCCGCAGGGCACGCAGTTGCCGATGAAACCGGGCTGCGAGGGCAACCTGTTCCAGGAAGCCGGCGACCGCGCCCGGGATCTGTGGCGGAGTATCATTCAGTAGCGCCGCGGTCTCGTGCCGGGTGTTTTTGTCGAGGCCACAAGAATCCAAGCGATGTACAGACTCTCTGCCATAGTTCTCGCCGCCGTTGCCCTGAGTGCCTGCGCGATCCAGCAGCCCGCCCAGCCCCCGGCACCGGTGCCCGTCCCGGCGCCAACGCCGCCGGTGCAGACCCAGCCTGTACCACCGCCCCCACCGGTGCAGGAGCCGGAGCCGCTGCCGCCGCCGGTGGTGCGCGAGCCGACGCTGGGAGCCGCTTCGCGTGCGCTGGTTGGTCAGGCGCAGACCCAGCTGGCGTCGAAGAATTTCGCCGTGGCGGCTTCGTCGATCGAGCGTGCGCTGCGCATCGAGCCGGACAATCCACTGTTGTGGATCGAGCTGGGCAAGGTACGCCAGGCCGAAGGCAACTATGTGCAGGCCGAGAACATGGCCCGCAAAGCGGTGTCGATGGCTTCAAACGCGCCGCGCGCCCAATCCGCCGCCTGGAGCCTGATCGCAGAATCGTATCGGGCGCGCGGCAAGAACGCCGAAGCGCGCGAAGCCGACATACGAGCCGGCGTACCGAGGTAGGCAATCCGGCCGGAATACCCGAGTGGATTCCGGCCCCGCAGAAACGGCTTGGGCAACATGCCTATGCCACAAGTATCGGCGGCGGCGCCGACATACGCATGCGGTAGTTCCCTATCGCTGCGCAGCGAGCGACACAGGTGATGTAAGTGGCGGATGTCGGAAGTCCCTTTCCTCGTCCACGCCACCTACATCGCCTCTATCGCCCGCAAGTTCAACGCAGTTGATCCAAAGACCAGGCGGTTTGTCGTGCCGCAACTTCTCCCGCACGAGCGTTTTCACTGCCGCGCGGCGCAAGATTGTTCAGAAACTGCTGGGTTGCTGCCTCCCACGTGTGTTCGAGCGCGTAGGCGCGACATCGTTCGGGATCGATCTGCAATGCGCCCAGCGCCGCAATCCGCAGATCCTCATCGAGCACGCCGGTAACGCCTGACTGAACGACATCGACCGGCCCGGTCACCGGATAGGCCGCGACCGGCACGCCGCACGCCATGGCTTCCAGCAGCACCAGGCCGAACGTGTCGGTGCGGCTCGGAAACACGAATACATCCGCCGCGGCAATGTGGCGGGCGAGCTCTTCACCGTACTTGTAGCCAACGAATCTTGCTTTTGGGTACTGCGCTTCCAAGGCCTTGCGAGCCGGTCCATCGCCCACGACGACCTTGGTTCCCGGCCACTCCAAGCGCAGAAGGGCTTCGATGTTCTTCTCCACCGCGACACGACCGACGTAAATTGCGATGGGACGCGGATAAGGCAGATGCTGCTTTTCCTCGGGCTTGAACAGCTCGACCTCGACACCGCGCGTCCAGCGCACGATGTTGCGAAAGCCGCGTGCTTCCAGTTGGCGTTGCAGGCTAGGCGTAGCCGCCATAGTTCGTACCGCGGCGCTGTGGAAGCGACGCAGATGCGCGTAACTCAACGAGAGCGGAATCGGTGCGCGGGCCCGCACGTATTCAGGAAACTGCGTGTGATACGAAGTCGTGAATTCCATCCGATGACGCAGACACCATTTGCGTGCTGCCGCTCCCAACGTGCCCTCCGTCGCGATATGAACCGCATCGGGCACGAACTCGCGCAGCAATCGATCGAGCAGCCGATAGGGAAACCAGGCGAGCCGGATCTCGGGATACGTAGGGCAGGGGAAAGTGCGGAACTGTCCCGGCTCGATCATGCACACGTCATGGCCGAGCTGGCGCAGCCGATCCGTCGTGGTGGCCAGTGTCCTGACGACGCCGTTGGTTTGCGGAAACCAGGCATCCGTGACGATCGCGATCTTCACGCGGCCTGCGTCTGCGGACGATCGCGAATCGAGCCGAGCAGGCCGCTGTGCGAGACCACTTCCTTGGTCTCGGTCCAGCGCAACAGCGACAGGCGCCCGCTGAAGTCCTCGGTGAGCGTGGTGCAGCTTTCGACCCAGTCGCCATCGTTGCAGTACAGCACGCCGTCGATGTCGCTGATCTCGGCGCGATGGATGTGGCCGCAGATCATGCCGTCGACGCCGCGGCGCTTGGCTTCGTCCGCGAGCGCCTGCTCGAAGTTCGCGATGTACTTCACCGCGTTCTTCACCTTGTGCTTGAGATACGCGGCGATCGACCAATACGGGAAGCCGAAGCGACGGCGGAAGAAATTCACATAGCGGTTGAGCCCGAGCACGAACGCGTAGGCGCTGTTGCCGAGCACCTCCAACAGCGGACTTGCCTTGATGATGCTGTCGAACTCATCGCCGTGCAGCACCACGAAGCGTCGGCCATCCGCGGTCTCATGCAGAGCCTCGCGGCGGATCTCGACGTTGCCGAACACCATCCCGTCGTACTCGCGAAACACGCTGTCGTGGTTGCCCGGGATGTACACGACGCGGGTACCGCGCTTGGCCTTGCCCAGGATGGTGCGGATGACGTCGTTGTGCTGCTGCGGCCAGAAGAAGGATTTCTTCAGGCTCCACAGATCGACGATGTCGCCGACCAGGTAGAGGTTCTCGGTCTCGATGGAATGCAGGAAATCCAGCAGGTAGCCGGCGCTGCAACCGCGGAAGCCCAGGTGGACGTCCGAGATGAATACGCTGCGGAACCGGAAAATCGGCTTGGCGGGATTCGGGCTCATGCGCGCCACCCCTCGGACACCCTCTAAGTTGGCGCGCAGACTGCGGGGCGGGGATGACTAGCAGGTGACAGCGACGCTAAGAATATTTGACGCGCCGGCCGCTTGGCGGCGACTTCTCCATGACAGTGCAGCAGCTGACATGGCCGCAATGCATTGAAGTCGATGTGCCGGCGGCGGCCGCCGGCAGCGAGGGCATCGCGTGTCCCCGAAGCGTCCTAGGAACTCTGCGTTGGATTTCTTCGCAACTCGACACCATAATCAGTTGATTTCGGTCACATGACCGCAAACTCAGAGCCATTTCCGCAGATTCGGATAATATAAAACCCACTTTTAATTTGAAGAGACCATTCTGACCCCGGGCCCAGCTGCTTCTGTAGCCCATCAATCAGATACGGAGGTAAGTGGATTTATCTAGTGTAAATCCCGGGAATTTATCGATTCGAGTGGAATTATCTTTATGTTTTCCATGAACTCCGCTCTGAATGAAAGCCATCCACTCAACTGAGTCGATGCCGACCCAAGCACCTGGCCCGCCGCGCCGGCGTCCCCTATCCTGCCGCCCCCTATGATCGGCTTACTGCAGCGAGTTTCTTGTGCGGACGTCCAAGTCGGGGGCCTGCAGATCGGGCGCATCGACCGTGGATTGCTGGTGCTGGTGGGCGTCGAGCGCGGCGATCGCGAGGTCCAGGCCGAGCGGCTGCTGGAGCGGCTGCTGACCTATCGGGTATTTCCCGACGAAGCGGGCCGGATGAATCGCAGCCTCGCGGACATACAGGGTGGCCTGCTGCTGGTGCCGCAATTCACCCTGGCCGCCGACACCCGCAGGGGCACTCGTCCGGGATTCAGCCCCGCCGCGGAGCCCGCCGAGGGCGAGCGCTTGTTCGATTACGTGGTCGCGAGGGCACGACAGGCGCATTGCGCTGTCCAAACAGGTGAGTTCGGGGCTGACATGCAGGTTTCGCTGACCAACGACGGACCGGTGACGTTCTGGCTGAGGGTGGCACCGGCCGGCGAGGTCCTTGAGCGTTAATGCTTGTTAATGAAACTCCGGGCGTGGCTAACTGTGGGACATCGGCGATTGGCGTATGATCCGCCGGCTTTTTCACCGGGAGAAGTGCAATGGGTATTGGTTTTCGTGAGCTGCTGATCATTCTGGCGATCGCGCTCGTCATTTTCGGCGCCAAGCGCCTGAAGACCATCGGATCGGATCTCGGCGGCGCGGTGAAAGGCTTCAAGAAGGCCATGAACGAAGGCGAGGAAGAGGAGAGCAAGCAGCTTTCCGCGCCGGAGGACAAAGACGCGGACTTCGACTCGACGCCGTCGTCCAAGGCCGACAGCAAGTCGTCGCGCGTTTGACCTTGCGCCCACCGCGTTCACCTGACTGACATTCTCGATGTTCGAAGTCGGATTCACCGAGATCGTGGTAATCGTCGGCCTGGCCCTGGTGGTGCTGGGCCCCGAGAAGCTGCCCGGCCTGGTCCGGAAGGTCGGCCGCTGGACGGGTCGCGCCCGCGCCATGGCACGCCAGCTGCAGACGCAGCTGGAACAGGAAGTGACGTTGGACGAATTCATCAAGTCGCGGCCGGTGCCACCGAATCCCGAGCAGCAGCCGGAAGCGACGCCCGCGGAGGATGACACCGCCGCCGAGCACCGCACCGGGTCGCAGGACCCGTCGGCGCAGACGCATCCCGAGGAAGTTCACTCCGAGGACGTCCATCCCGAAGTTCACCCCGAGGAAGTCCATACCGCCGAAGTGCATCCGGCGGAAGGCCACGAGCAAGCGCCCCCGGCAGAGGCTCATCCCGACGTCTCGACTGCGACGCATCCGGACACCCACGACCACGATACTGAACGGTCGGCCCAGGCCACCGCGGCCAGCGAAGCCGACGGTGCGGACAGCGCCACTACAAAATCCACTCAATGAAAGATTCCGAAGAGGCGCGCGAGGCGCTGGCCGAAGGCTCGCTGATCTCTCACTTGGTGGAAC
The DNA here is from genome assembly GCA_035556415.1 of Povalibacter sp. Lineage (GTDB taxonomy): Bacteria > Pseudomonadota > Gammaproteobacteria > Steroidobacterales > Steroidobacteraceae > Steroidobacter. The sequence continues at coordinate 6,109 of DATMEZ010000079.1, read as the reverse complement.
TGCGCAACCGCCTGCTGCGGGCGGTGATCGCGGTTGTCATCATGTTCATTCCCTGCGCCTACTTCTCCGACCGGCTGTTCACGCTGGTGGCGCTGCCGCTGATCGAAAAAATGCCGATGGGCACCTCGATGATCGCGACCAGCATCGTTGCGCCCTTCATGGCGCCGCTGAAGCTGGCGTTGCTGGCGGGACTGTTCCTCGCCATGCCCTACGTTCTTTATCAGGCGTGGGCGTTCGTCGCACCGGGGCTGTATCGGCACGAAAAGCGTTTCGCGGTGCCGCTGGTGGTTTCGAGCATCGTGCTGTTCTACGCCGGCGTCGCCTTCGCTTATTTCGTGGTGTTCCCGCTCATGTTCGCGTTCCTGACCAGCGCCGCGCCGCACGGCGTACAGGTCATGACGGACATGTCGAACTACCTGGATTTCGTGCTGCTGCTGTTCTTCGCCTTCGGCATCGCCTTTGAAATCCCAATAGCCACCGTGCTGTTGGCCTCAACAGGGCTGGTGCGCATTGAGAAAATGACCCAAAACCGGGGCTACATCATCCTGGGCATCTTCATCGTTGCCGCCTTCCTCACGCCGCCCGATGCGGTGTCCATGTGCTTCATGGCCGTGCCGATGTACCTGCTGTACGAGTCGGGCATCGTGATGTCGCGGCTCCTGCTCAGGAACAGGGCGACGCGGGAGCAGGAAGAACAAGAGCAAGAAGAGCGGGCAGAGGATCCGGAGTAGCGCCGGCTGTCCTCTTCTGTGGTGCTCGAAACAGTCCGCTCATGCCCGCACAAATCGGCTCGCAGCGAGCTGTAGTACGAATCTTGAGAGCGCTCGAGCTCGACCGGTCGCATTGCGGCTGAATCCACGATCCGGGTTGACGAGTTCCGGCCTGCGCCAGTCGCAGCGCGGCCGTCACTGCAGCTTCTACGCGCAACTCACCTGTTTCGCGGAAAGCATCTGTATACACCGCAGTCGCGGCCCCCACCGCCTTCACTCCTTGCCGCCTACGCCGCTAATCGGTGAGACTGCGTGCGTCGTAAACCAAGACGCATGAAGAACACTTAAACCGACGCCGGTCCGCCGCGCCTGAGCGTCCCAACCTTCCAGGTGGAGCACCGCGTATGAACCAGCTGGCCGAGCAAGTCCCCACGTCTGCTTCCACGACCGGCCCGCAGGTGCTCGGACATCCGCGCGGCCTGCTGACGCTGTTCTTCACCGAGATGTGGGAGCGTTTCACTTATTACGGCATGCGCGCCCTGCTGGTGCTGTTCCTGGCTGATTCGGTGCGCGGCGGCTTCGGGCTCGACGACAGGATCGCAAACGCCATCTACGGGCTGTATATCTCGGCCTCCTACATCCTTTGCCTGCCCGGCGGCTGGGTGGCCGACCGGCTGATCGGCGCCCGCCGCGCCGTGTGGCACGGCGGCATCCTGATCGCCATCGGCAATGCCCTGCTGGCGATCGGCTCCACGCCCTCGACGTTCTACGGCGGCCTGATCGTGATCGTCTGCGGCGTGGGCCTGCTCAAGCCCAACGTCAGCACCATGGTTGCCGACCTGTATCCGGAAGGCGGCGCGCGGCGCGACGCGGGCTTCACGATCTTTTATATGGGCATCAACATGGGCGGCTTTCTCGGCCCGATCGTCACCGGCCTGTTGGCGCAGCACTACGGCTGGCGCCCGGCGTTTGCGGCGGGCTCGGTGCTGATGCTCGCCGGGGTGGCGCAATTCACGCTGTTCCAGCGCCATCTCGGCAGCGCCGGCCAGCATGTGTCGGGGGCGCACGGCGAGGCAAGCAGTGAAGTGGCTCGACGCGGTTGGATCACCGTGGGCGCGCTGGTGGCGGGCATCGTGGTGACTTACCTGCTGGTGCTGACAGGTGTAGTCAAGATCGATCCGCTGACGCTCGCGCAGACCACCGGCATGCTGCTGGCGCTCATCACCGTCGGCTACTTCGCTTACATGTTCCTGCTGGCGGGACTGGACCGCACCGAACGCAACCGGATGTGGGTGATCCTGTTCCTGTTCATCGGCTGCGCGCTGTTCTGGGCCGGCTTCGAGCAGACCGGCGCGTCCCTCAACCTGTTCGCCGAGCGCTACGTGGATCGCAGCATTGCGGCGCTGGACTTCGTGATTCCCACGGCCTGGTTCCAGTCGCTGAATTCGGTCTTCATCCTGATCTTCGCCGCGCCGTTCTCGATGCTGTGGGTGGGATTGGCCAAGCGCAACCTGGATCCGTCGGCGCCGGCGAAATTCGCCTTCGGCCTGATCCTGCTGGGCCTGGGCTTTCTGTTCATGGTTGCGGCTGCAAGCATCGTGGCCCGCGGCGAGCAGGCCATGCCTTATCTGCTCGCGCTGACCTATCTGCTGCACACCTACGGCGAGTTGTGCCTGAGTCCGGTGGGCCTGAGCTACGTGACCAAACTGGCGCCGTCACGCTTCGTCTCGCAGATGATGGGCTTGTGGTTCCTGGCTACTTCGGTGGGCAATCTCACCGCCGGCCTGCTGGCGGGCATGTTCGAGTCCGACAACCTCGCGGCCATGCCCGGACAGTTCATGAAGTTCGTATGGTTCATCTGTGGCGCGGGCGTGCTGCTGCTGTTGCTGAGCAAGCCGGTCAAGAAGCTGATGGGCGGCGTCCAATGAGAAAAGCGACACACGGGTATTCGGTTCTGGCCTGTGCGGTTTCAGCCGCGTTGCTCTCGTTGACGGGTTGCGACAAGTCGCAGACAGCGATGGAAAGCTCCGCGCCTGCTGCCACGAAGGAAACCGCCGATCAATTTGTCGCGCGCGTCAACACGGAGATGAAGGATGCCGGCCACGAGCTGGCCGTCGCCGGCTTCACCTACGCCACCTACATCAATCCCGATACCGAATTTCTCAACGCGCGCGCCAACGAGCGCTATCTCACGTATTTCAGCAAGACGGTCGAGCAAGCCAAGGCCTATGAGAAACAGCGGCTCGAGCCGACGACGGCGCGCGCCATTGCGCTGCTGAAACTCGGCGTCGCCGCGCCGGCGCCGAACGATCCGGTCAAACGCTCCGAGCTGGCAGCGATCACCTCGAAGATGGAAGGCATGTACGGCTCCGCCAAGTACTGCCCCGAAGGCCCGGATTCGTGCCGGGATCAGACCCAGCTCACCGAAGTCATGGCGAAGAGCCACAACTACGACGCGCTCACCGAGGCCTGGACCGGCTGGCACTCCACGGCGCGGCCCATGCGCAAGGACTACACGCGCTTTGTCGAACTGGCGAATGAAGGCGCGCGCGAGCTGGGCTATGCGGATCTCGGCGCGATGTGGCGCTCGAATTACGACATGCCGGCGGACGAGTTCACCAAGGAAGCGGCGCGCCTGTGGGATCAGGTGAATCCGCTGTACACACAGCTTCACTGCTATGTACGCAACCGGCTCCAGAAGGTCTACGGCGCCGAGCGTGTCCCCAATGGCAAGCCGATTCCTGCACAGCTGCTCGGCAACATGTGGGCGCAGCAGTGGGGCGAGATCTATCCGCTGGTCGAGCCCTACCCGGGCGTCTCCGATCTCGACGTCAGCGCGGCGCTGGTCAAGCAAAAATACGATCCGGTGAAGATCACGCGCTCGGCCGAGAATTTCTACGTCTCGCTCGGCTTTCCGAAACTGCCGGAGAGCTTCTGGCAGCGCTCGCTGCTGAAGAAGCCGGCCGATCGCGAGGTGCAATGCCATGCCAGCGCCTGGCACATGGACTCGCAGCAGGACGTGCGCATCAAGCAGTGCATCGAACCGACCCAGGAACAGCTGATGACCGTGTACCACGAGCTCGGTCACGTCTTTTATTACCTGTCCTATCAGGATCAGCCCGTCCTGTTCCAGGGCGGCGCCAATGACGGTTTCCACGAGGCCATCGGCGACACCGTGAATCTGTCGATGACGCCGGCGTATCTGCACGAGATCGGCCTGACCGGTGCGGTGAAGCAAAGCCGCGAGGCGACCATCAATCAGCAGATGAAACTGGCGCTGGACAAGATCGCCTTCCTGCCTTTCGGCAAGCTGATCGACGAATGGCGCTGGCAGGTGTTCTCGGGCGAAGTCACGCCGGCGAACTACAACGCCGCATGGTGGCAATTGCGCGAGCGCTACCAGGGCGTGACCGCACCGGTGCCGCGCACCGAGGAAGATTTCGATCCGGGTGCGAAATACCACATCCCGGCGAATACGCCGTACACACGCTACTTCCTGTCCTACATACTGCAGTTCCAGTTCCACCGGGCCTTGTGCCAGGCAGCTGGATACAACGGACCGTTGAGCGAGTGCTCCGTCTACGGCAACGCCGAGGCCGGCAAGCGCTTCCGTGAAATGCTCGCGCTCGGCCAGAGTCAGCCCTGGCAAGATACGCTGGAGAAACTCACCGGCACGCGCGAAATGGATGCGACCGCGATCATGGATTATTTCGCGCCGCTGCAAGTCTGGCTGGATGAGCAGAACCAAGGCCAGCAGTGCGGCTGGTAAGAACAAGAGGCCCTTTCATGAAACCCGTTCCCCAACTCACTGCGCGCGCCATCATCCTGTCGGTCATCCTGGCGATGATCCTGGCAGCGGCGAACACGTATCTCGGCCTGTTTGCCGGCCTGACCATTGCCACCGCGATTCCGGCGGCAGTGGTGTCGATGGGCGTGCTGCGCGTGCTGGGTGGAGGCACCATCCTCGAGAACAACATCGTGCAGACCGGCGCATCGGCGGGCTCTTCCATCGCCGCCGGCGTGATCTTCACCATTCCGGCGCTGATCATTCTGGGCTACTGGCAGGACTTCAAATATTCCTGGGTGCTGGCGATTGCCGGCCTGGGCGGCTTGCTCGGCGTGTTGTTCTCGGTGCCGCTGCGGCGCTCGATGATCGTGGAACAGCCGCTGCCGTTTCCCGAGGGCAAGGCTGCGGCTGAGGTGCTCAAGGCCGGCGATAATCCCGGCCCGGGACTGAAGATCCTGGCGTTCTCGGCCACCTTGGGCGGTGCAATCAAGGCGGCTGCCGCCAGCGGCATGCAACTGATTCCGGACAGCGCAGCGGGCGCCGGCTTCTTCGGCAAGTACCTCGGCTACATCGGCACCAACCTGTCGCCGGCGCTGCTGGGCGTGGGCTACATCGTCGGCCTGAACGTCGGCATCGTGGTGGTGTCCGGCTCGATCCTGTCCTGGCACATCGCCATCCCGCTGTACCAGGCGTTCTTCATCGACGGCAACCCGGCGCTGGCCGGCGCCATCGCCGATGCCGGCGCCAGCGACGCGGCGTTCGCGATCTGGGGTTCGCAGATCCGCTACCTCGGTGTGGGCGCGATGCTGATCGGCGGGGTGTGGACGCTGTTCTCGCTGCGCAAGTCGTTGCTCAAGGGCATCAAGAGCGGCTTCGCCGCCGCGCGCAAGAGCGCCGGCGCGACGCAGCTGGCCGAGACCGAGCGCGACCTGCCGATGAAGTGGATGCTGGTGGCGCTGGTGGCCTTCACCCTGCCGCTGCTGGGCCTGTACCAGGCCATCGTCGGGCAATGGCACGTGAGCATCCCCATGACGATCATCATGATCGTGGCCGGCTTCCTGTTCGTGTCGGTGTCGGCCTACCTGGCCGGCCTGATCGGCTCGTCCAACAACCCGGTGTCGGGCATCACCATCTCCACCATCCTGTTCGCCTCGGCGGTGCTGGTGCTGCTGATGGGCCGCGACTCGGCGCTGGGCCCGGTGGCGGCGATCATGATCGGCGCGGTGGTGTGCTGCGCGGCCGCGGTCGGCGGCGACAACCTGCAGGACCTCAAGGCCGGCTACCTGGTCGGCGCCACGCCGTGGAAGCAGCAGCTGATGCTGGGCATCGGCGCGTTCTCCTGCGCGCTGATCATGGCGCCGGTGCTGAACCTGCTGCAGGAGGCCTACGGCATCGGTTCCAAGACCCTGCCGGCGCCGCAGGCCAACCTGATGGCCTCGGTCGCCAAGGGCCTGTTCGGCGGCGACCTGCCCTGGACCATGATCATCATCGGCGGCGTCATCGGCGCGGTGGTGATCGCCATCGACGGCTGGCTGAAGAAGACCGGCAAGCGCTTCCGCGTGCCGGTGCTGGCCGCGGCCATCGGCATCTACCTGCCGCTGGAGCTGATGGT
>DATMEZ010000078.1:0-15875 GCA_035556415.1 Povalibacter sp. | reverse complement strand
CACGCTCGCGTTATTCAAGACGGCACTGGCGTAGACCTGCTCGTCACTTCCGCACGGGCGGGAGTCCATCCGGCGGATCCGGATGGATTCCCGCCTCCACTTACGCAAAGGCAAACTCTGCGTGAGTAAGGCAGATCCCCTAAGCAGCGCCCTCGCCGGTTTCTTCCGACGACGAACATCGACTTCGGCTAGTGCTGTCCAACTTGTGGGCCAGTGTCTGCGGCCAGGTCTCTTGTTTCAGGACCGCCCGTGAATACGTCCCTGTAGGGCTACCGCGAAAACATCCTTGTTTTCGAGGTTCCTGAAACAAGAGACCTGGCCGCAGACACTTTCGTGGCACTCGTCGGATCGAGCTGAAGAGCTGAAGATCAGCGCTGTCGCATCGCTGCCTTCAATACTTTGAAGATGCGCTCGTCCTGTGACTGTGCCACGTTGAAACGCAGGAAGCGGCTGGCGGTCTGCGACACGCTGAATGCGTTGCCTGGAGCCAGCACCACGTCAGCCGCCAAAGCACGGCGCGCAACGTCGGTGGCATCGATTCCTTCGGGCAGACGGCACCACAGAAACATGCCGGTCGGCTCCTGCAACCACGGCGTGATGCCGATCGTTTCCAATCGAGCGCGGACTTCGGTCATGGCGCGTGACAGCCGGGCACGCAGCGACTCCACGTGTCGGCGGTAGCTGCCATCCTGCAGCAGCGTCAGCACCAACTCCGCAGCGAGCCGCCCGCCACCGAATGAAGTGGCGATCTTCAAGTCGATCAATCCCTCGATCCAGTCGCGCGGTGCGGCGATGAACCCGCAGCGCGCCGAGGCCGACAGTGTTTTCGAGAAGCTGCCGATGTGCACCACCCGGTTCAGGCCATCGAATGCCGCCAGCCGCGAGGTGGGCGCGGTTTCGAAGTCGGCAAAGATGTCGTCCTCGATGATGGTCAGTCCGGACTGATCGGCCAGCTTGAGCACCCGATGAGCGATCACCGGCGAGAGCACCGCGCCGGTCGGATTGTGCAGTGTCGAATTGGTGATGTAGAGGCGCGGTCGATGCTCGGCCAGAGCCTGGGCGAACGACTCCACGTCAGGCCCGGAGGGCGTGTAGGGAACGCCGATGACATTGGCGCGGTGAGCACGCAGCAGCGCGTGGAAATTGAAATAGCAGGGGTCGTCCACCAGCACCGTATCGCCGGGTTCGAGCAGGAAACGGCACAGCAGATCGATCGCCTGCGTGCCGGATTCCAGCAACATGATCTGCTCGGGCGAAGCCTCGATGCCGCGCTCGCTCATACGTCGCGCCAGCAGCTGGCGCAACGGCGGCAATCCGAGCGGCGTGCCGTAGTCGATGAACGTGGAAGCATCCGCCCGCGCCAATCTGCGCAGCGCGCGACGCAATGATTCTTCGGGCATCCACGAGGCCGGCAGCCAACCGCAGCCAGGTTTCAGAATGGCGCCGCCCGCTTCGAGCGACTGGCGCGAGATCCACAGCGGATCGATGGCGCGATCGAGTCTGGGTCCTATCTCGGCCAGGGACAGCGGCGCCAACGGACCTGCGACATAGAAACCCGAGCCGGGCCGCGAGCGGATGATGCCTTCGGCGACCAGCCGCTCGTAGGCTTCCACCACCGTGGACTTGGAAACCCGCAGGGCCTGGGCGCATGCACGGATCGACGGCAGTTGCTCGCCCGGCGTCAGCGTGCGCCCGGCGATCCGCTGCTTGATCGTTGCGACGACGTTGCCGATGAGGGTTCCGTCGCGCGTCTCTCTTGCCGACTGCCCGTCCATCCGTACCGCTCCAACGACCATGACAGTTCTGCCGGATTGTACCCGACTGTCCCTACACCACCGTCCCGGGCTCAGGCACGATGCGGCCTGGCGAATGCGCAGGGCACCAGTGTGGACAAGACGGGCAGCGGCTGGACCAACGGCTTTCTGGGAGTGCTGATTTTCAGCGGTTCGCTGCCGGCAACGCGAGCGGCAGTGATGGATTTCGATCCGGTCTTCCTCACCGTCGCGCGCGCAGCCATCGCCGGGGTGCTGGGCATTGCGCTGCTGGTGCTGTTCCGTGAGAAGCGTCCGGAACGCGCGGATCTGTGGCCACTGGTCACGGTGGCGCTCGGCGTCGTGGTCGGCTTCCCACTGCTGTCGGCATTGGCGCTTCAGCACATCACCTCGGCCCACTCCATCGTCTTCGTCGGCCTGTTGCCGTTGGCGACGGCCATTTTCGGCGTGCTACGCGACGGCGAGCGACCGCGCCCGGTCTTCTGGCTGTTCTCGTGCATCGGCAGCGCACTCGTCGCCGGCTTCGCGATGCAGGCAGACGCTTCGGCTTCGCTGAGCGGCGACCTGCTGATGGTGGCAGCCATCGTGGTCTGCGGCCTGGGCTATGCGGAAGGCGCGAAACTGTCCCGCAAGCTCGGCGGCTGGCAGGTGATCTCGTGGGCACTGGCGCTGTCGTTGCCGGTCATGCTGGTGCTCATCGTCGGCACTGCTCCGGCCAGCTTCGCGACGGTGGGCGCACCCGCGTGGCTCGGCCTGGCTTACGTGTCGCTGTTCAGCATGCTGATCGGTTTCGTCTTCTGGTATCGCGGGCTGGCGCAGGGCGGCATCGCCGCGGTCGGGCAGCTGCAACTGCTGCAACCGTTCTTCGGACTGGCGCTGGCGGCGGCACTGCTGCATGAACAGGTCAGCGCGACCATGCTGGCCGTGACGCTCGCCGTGGTGTTCTGTGTCGTCGGGGCGAAGAAGTTTGCAGTTTAGGCGCTCTGAGTCTTTCGTGTAGAGCCCTACACCACCTGATCGACGCGGGACCTCATGCTTTTTCAGCAGGATGGATCCCCCGTTGCACGGGGATGACACCGGTGCGAGATGACTGTCGGTGCGGAGTTGCCCGCACCGACAGTCGCGCACACGGCGTTTCATACCGTGCGCACTGGCGGCATCAAGAAGATGCCATGCCGATTCGTCTTCAGTGGGCCACGCTGCGACTGATTGCACTATGCGCAATCCCGGACGGCGACCCGAGCATCTGCGCGGACCGATCTTCCGTCAGGCAATTGTCGAACGCCATGTGCATGTAACCGTAGCTCTTCAGAATGGCGACCTGGATGGCGTCGACGTCATGCAGCGACACCTGGTGCCCGAGGAGCGTGGCGATGATCTCCAGCGCCTCCCAGGGATGGGTATCGTCGTATTGGGCATGCACCCGCAGCCACTTCATCGCCTTCTTGCGCTGCTCGGGCGGGAATCCATTTTCGTACTGCTGCGAGGAGCAGACCCGCGCCGCCCACTCGCCGGTGACACCCTCGATCGCATAGTTGGTCGCCGCCATGGCCACTGCCAGCGGATCGCGCTCGCAGGTGTGCCAGCACCAATGGCTCAACGCATCGACGAATCCCGACCGCCAGCGCGACAGCAATTCGCCGCGCGTGACGCCGTGCGCCTGCGACCAATCGATCCAGTATTCGCCGTGGTTCTGCTCGACGCGGATGTTGCGGATCAGATACTTGCGCGCCATCTCATGACCACGCAGGCCATGCTGCACTTTCAGCAGGTTCATGGCCATGTACTGCGGGAACTGCTCGACCACCGGCCAGACGCCGGCGAGAAAGTGACGCATGGCCGCTGCCGGCAACGCACCCTCGCCCATCGCCTGGAAGATCTCGTGCTCCACGACGGCGCGGCGCACCTCGCCGCACTCGGCAATGATCTCCTGCAGCCATACCGGATAGCTGGCCGTATCCATCAGGGGGCCGGACCTGACGAAGTTCGTGTCCATTTGAATCTCCTCGAGCTTTGGATCGCGGCGCTGTTCGCCGCGTGCGAGCCTTAGCATTGCGTTGGCCGCATCGCCCGCGGACGCGCGTCCACACTTGACGTGGCGAATCGTCAAGTCGCGATGGCGTTCTGATTCTGCACACGATTATTCGTTGGATACGAACACGTCACCGGCGGTAATCGAGGTGACGTTATTGCATCGTCGCGGGGGGAAGCACGCTGCGCACACCGCGCCGGGCACTTGCCTTCATCAGGCCGGCGTAGTCGAGCGCATACGGGCCTTGCAGCTGCGCTGGCCCGAATCCTCAGGAACGGAACGGCAGCGAGGTGGTCGACTTCACTTCCAGGGCGGCCACGAACGAGTTCACCTCGCTGATGTTGGGCACGCCGGCGAGCTTGTTGAAATAGAACTTCTCGTAAGCCTGCATGTCGCGCACCACCACGCGCAGCAGGAAATCATAAGCGCCGAGCACCACGTGGCACTCCATCACTTCCGGAAAGCCCTGGATGGCCTCGGTGAACTGCGCCAGGCTGGCCTTGTCGTTGCGCACCACCTTCACCTGCACGAACAGCTGCGTCGCCAGGTCCAGCTTGCGACGATCCAGCAACGCCACGATCTTGGAAATGTAGCCCTCCTCCTTGAGCCGCTGGATGCGGCGCCAGCAGGGCGACTGCGACAGTCCGACGGTATCGGCGATCTCGGCCGCGGAACGCGAGGCGTCTTCTTGCAGGACGTGCAGGATCTTCAGATCGATCTTGTCGAGGCCTTCCATCGATCTCCCCCTTCGGAATACCGGTCGCCGACGCACGCCGCAGCGCTGCCCGCCGTTCGCCGGCCACGATCCATTCTTCGGTCGCGCGCGAAGACATCACGGGCCTGGCCGTGCTCACGAACTGGAGACGCGGGCGGGACGCGCTTGCGCGCTTCTTTTTCCGAGCTTGCACGGATCCGGATCAGGACCTGTGCACGAGCTCCAAACGAGCATGCCGCAGCGGCAAGCATGCTGCGCAACGACCTGCCCGATTGCGAGCAGGTCGCCACGACACGGACTAGTTCTTCGTCACCCGCTCCTCGGTCGGATGCTTGACGAAGACCTGGATGAACTTGACCTTCACGGCGGCGGAGATGGCGGTGTTCTCACCGGTCTTCGGATCCGGGTAACCGTCCGCCAGCCGGTGCATGGCCTTGTACAGCGACGGCGAGGACAACTGGCCGTAGCTCTGGTGGTGCGTCGACCAGTGCGTGTTCAGGTGGTGCCGGAACGCATTCACGTCGACGAAGCCGGCGATGAAGCCTTCGGTCCCCTCCTGGGTCAGCTTCATCTTCAGCTGCATGCCGCGGAACACCTGGAAGCCGGTGGTGTTGAAGGTCGAGCCCCAGGGGAACTCGATGCGGTCGATGGGCTCGGTGGTGAGCACGCCGTCGACGATCTTGCCCTTGAGCTTGAACACGTAGTCCTTGCCCCAGCGCAGGTCGATGCGCTGCGTGCCGCCGGGAATGAAGCCTTCGCCGGTGGCATCCTGCAGCAGCGTGTCGCTGCCGCGGTAGGTGTTGACGGTGACGTCGTCGTCGTTCACCAGGTCGTCCACGCCGGTCAGCTCGAGCACGATGCGCGTGTCGTTGTACGACTGCATGAACAGGTTTTCGAAGTGGTAGTTGGGCCCGCCGGTGCGGTAGCCGCCGATGCAGCCGATGGCCCGCTGCATCTGGTTGTCGATGCCCTTGTCGCCCTCGGGGCTGTCGAAGTCCTCGGGACCGACCTTGCCGTCGAGGTTCACGCCGTAGGCGATCTTGCCGCCCGCTTCCTTGAACGCGAACGATTCCGGCCCCTCGGTGGGATGCCACTGCTCGCCTTCGCGCTTCAGCTGCGCCTCGATCAGCGTGTGCTTCTTGCCGTCGTCGTACAGCTTCTTGAACTGCTCGCGCGGGCCGTCGTTGAAACCGTTCGGGCACTCGGTCTTGCCGCCTTCGGTCTCGTAGATGGACCAGTACCGGTTGGTCAGCACGTACCCGATGGTGCCGTTGCGCAGCGCGTTGCCGCCTTCCTGCAGCGGCTCGGCGGCCTGGCCGGTGCCCAGCAGACCGAGGGTGAGCGCCACGGCCAGCGCCGGGCGTGCCGCCGGCGTCGCCAGCGATGAACCGACCTGTCGAACTACGCCATTACGCTTCATAAAGACCCCCTTCATGCGATACCGGTCCGGCGGCCTCAGCGATCCGTGGGCGCCTTGCCCAGGGTGTTGGTGCGGAAGTCGTCGCGGACCCAGAATGCCTTGAAACCATTGCGCCAGCCATTGAATTCACCATACGCATCGCCGTTGGCGTCGCCCGGCTTCTGGTCGTCGCCGTAGGTGTAGACCGGCCGCTCGCGAAAGGCCCAGACCTGCATGGCGCCGGCCTGGCCGGGCTCGGCGCGACGTCCCGTGTTCGGGTCGATGCTCATCACCGTCCACAGCGAGCTGTCGGCCTTGGCGCCGGGCTTGGCCGGCACGTACGGGAAGGTTTCCTGGCACACCTTGGGATCGAAATCGCCGCAGATGGCCATGCGATAAGCCTGCGGCGCATCCGGGTGATCGCAGGCCTGCTGATCGATCGCGTCGTCGCTGCAGGAATAGAAATAGATCGTCTTGCCGTTCGCGTCTGCCAGCACTTGGCCGACACGCGCATCCTGCACCGTGAACTCCGCAGGAGGCAGCAGCGCACGCTGGGTGTACACGTTGTGCCAGCCCGGCACGTCACTGCCGGTAACCGCACGCGTGCGGGTTTCCTGCCGGTAGGTGTAAAGCGCCTTGCCGCGATACGCCCACTGCTTCACGCCCGGCGTGCGCTCGATGACGGTCCACTCGCCTCGCTCTTTTGCCGTCTGTGGCGCCAGCACCGGCGCCCACTCTTCCAGGCACTTGTCGCTGCAGTTGGACTTGCCCGGCTCGTCCGCATCGGAGCTGTAGACCGAGTAGCCCTTGTGATCGATCAGCAAGTGGCCGGTACGCATCGGCTGCACCGCCAGCTCCGGCGGCACGTCCGGCGGCGGGCCGATCGGATTGCGCGCGACACCGCGCTCGCCGCCGGCCATCGCATTCGAGCCGCCGAGCACGTCACCCTGCTTGTGGTCGAGGCTGGAGGTGTAAACGGGATAGCCGTCGTAGGCCCACTGACTCTGGCCGTTGGTGCGCTTGACGAGAGTCCACTTGCCCACCGGCTTGGCATCCTCAGGAGCCAGCACCGGCGGCCACAGCTGCTCGCAGCTCTTGCGCTTGTCGACTTCCGGCAGCGTGAAGCCGCCCGGATACGGGCTCATCAGGCCGCTGCTTTCGGTATAGAGGGTGCCGTCGCAGGTGGCGATGCCGCTGTTGCGACGATCGCCGGCGCTGCCGTTGCGCAGGCCGCTCAGCGCCCAGTTGTAGATGGTCTTGCCCTCGGCGGTGGCGAACACCGGCCCTTCCAGCTCGGTCGGCACCACCTTGATGCCCGGCGGCATCGGCACCTCGACGTACGCTTCGGTGTCCTTCGAGTCGCTCGCCTGCCAATACGGCGCGCCCGTAATCGGCGCCGCCTGGGCGGCCGTGGCGGCAGTCATCAGCAACACCGCACCCGTCAGCCCCTTCAATCCACCGCGCAGTCGTTGCATGTCTGATCTCTCGTTCCGAAAACTCACGGGCCCGGGCGCAACCTCCACGCCCGGCCGATCACGGCAACTTGCCTTCGATTTCCTGATAGACCTTGGCGAGCGCCAGAGGTGCCTGCGAATCGCGCGCCGTCCAGTCGCCATACGGGCCCCAATTGGCCTGCTCGGCGGCCGGACATTCGGCCGCAGCTCCACAGGCAACGCCCGCGGCATGCAATCGCTTGGCCTCGTCGATCACATAGGCGATCGCCTTGCGCGACTCTTCGAGATCGCGCTTCATGGTGGCCGCATCGTCGATGAAGCCGTGACCCGGCACGTACAACGAGACGTCCATCGCCTGCGCCTTGGCGATGGTGGCCAGCCACTCGCTCGGATACGCCGAACGCATGGCCGGGAACAGCCCGCGCAGGTAGACCTCGCTCATGAACAGGATCTTGCTGTCGGGCAGGTAGGCCACCAGGTCGCCGCCGGTGTGGGCGCGGCCCAGGTTCAGCACCTGCACTTCGGTCTTGCCGAGGCGGATCGAGTGCTTGTCCGCGACCGTCTGCGTCGGCGGATTGGCATTCTTGACCAGCGTCTTCTGCGACGCCGGCGAGGACATGAACACGACGTCGGGGAACGCCGCCTTGAACGCGGCATTGCCGCCCGTGTGATCGCCGTGATCCGAGGCGATCACCACGTACTTGATGGGCTGCGGCGTCAGCTTCTTGATGTGGTCGATCATCAACTGCGTCTGGGCCACATCGCCCTGACCGTCCACCACCACCACCCCGTCGCCGGTGACCACGATCAGGCTGACCGTGTTGAAGGTCACGCCCTTGCGATCCGGCGCGTGCAGGCCTTCATAGAGATAAACGCCGGCGGCGACTTCGCGCCAGCGTGGAAAATCCTTGGGTGTGAGTTTGCTGGCGGCGATGTCGGCGGGTCGGACCGAGTCGGCGCCGGCGGCAAAGGCCGGCAGGCTCATCAGGCAGGCCAGCGCGCTGGCGAGAACGAGACGGGCTTTCATGCTTCTCTCCCGTAACGGAAAGCCCGGGGCGGACCGAAGTCCGCCCCGGGGAATGACGCTAGCAAACTTGCGCAGGCACTATCCTAGAACTGATAGCGCAGACCGATGCGGTACATCCGGCCGAGACGGTCGTAGTAACGCGTGTTGGCCTGACCGTTGTAGAAACCGCCGCCGCGGCCGCCGGCCACCAGCGCCGGGTCCTCGTTGAACAGGTTTTCCACGACGGCGAACACTTCCGCGCCGCTGTCGAACAGCTTCGACCGGAACGACAGGTCGTAGTAGGTCGCGCCCGGCACGCGGTTGCCATCGATGGTCGGGTGCTCAGTCGTCGCCGTCGGACAATCCGTCGAGCAGTCGATGAAGGCGTTGTTGTACTTGCCCGAGCTCACGCCACGTGCCGCCAACGACACCGTGATCGGATCCAGGTTGTACGTCGCCGACACCATGTAGCGATACCGCGGCGACTGCAGCGCCGTGCCCAAGCCAATACCACCGCCGTCGGCGTTGACGCCCGCGCCTTCGACCGTGGTCTGCGTGTCGATGGTCTTGAGCGAATCGAAGTAGGTGCCCAGGGCCCGCAGCGAAATGTCGCCGTTCCAGCTCGACACCAGGCTCGACAGCGAGAAGCTGTAGCTCATCTCCACGTCATAGCCGGTGGCCTTCTGCTGCAGGATGTTGGACGGCTGGTTGCCGACCGTCAGCAGCTCATTGGTGACCGGATCGCGCACCACGAAGCGGCACAGCTGCGTGACGCCCTGGAAGCAGCGGTTGATGTTCTCCTGCGAACCCAGCGAAGCGATCGCGCCGTCGATGTCGATCGAGTAGTAGTCGACCGAGAGCGCGAAGCCCGGGATGAAGCGCGGCGTCAACACCACGCCGACGCCGGTGGTCTCCGCTTCTTCCGGCACCAGGTCCGGGTTGCCGGTGGTGCGCGAGTTGATCACCTTGAACGTGTCGTAGAACGGATCGTAGAAGTTGCTGCCGCCGCTCTGGCCGGCATTGAACAGATCGCCCAGGTTCGGCGCGCGGATGTCACGCGAACGCGTCAAGCGCACGCGGATGTCCTCGATGGGCGACCAGGTCGCGCCCAGCTTCCAGGTGGTGACTTCGCCCGAGGTGCTGTAGTCCGTGTAGCGCACCGCGCCGTTGAAGTCGAGCGACTCGGCGCCCGGCAGGTTCTTCGCCAGCGGCACCACGGTCTCGAGGTAGCCTTCCGTCACGTTGAACTTGCCGTGCGAGGCATGCCAGTTGCCGGCGAAGAAGGCCGTCGCTTCGTCGAGCGCGCTGGCCCAGCCGTCCACCGACTCACGCCGATGCTCCGCACCGATGGCGATGGACACCGGACCGGCCCAGGAGGAGAACGGCTCGCCGCTGACGTTGGCGGCGTACACGTCCTGCTGCAGGTTCTGCTCGGCCATGCCGGTCGCGGTCACGTAGTTGACCATCTCGCGCGAGTTCACACCCACGCCCATGACGTTGTAAGGCACGCACGCCGGATCGGCCTTGGCAGCGTCGTAGGAAGGATCGTTGACGTCGTTGACGCGACATACCACCTGACCCGCCGCATTACGCACCGCGTCGACGGCCTTGGCGTAGTTGGCGTTCACGCGGATCTGCGGCGCCAGCTGCAGCGCTTCCTGGCGGCTGCGCGCGGCATAGGCATCCCAGGTCCAGTTGATGCCGCCCAGGTCGAAGTTGCCTTCGGCGCCGATCATCAGGCGCTTGAACTCGCGCGTGTTGTCGCCGGCCACCGGCGGCAGATCCACGTTGGTCGTGCCCAGCGTGAGGGACTCGATATCGTTATCGACCATGTATTGACGCATGTCATCCGGGATGAACGCGTAGTCCCGCTTGATGTTCAGGCCGAAGTCGAAGGTCTGCAGCGAGTGATGGTTCTTGGCGCGGGTCTTGGACCAGCCCAGCTCGGTGAAGATGGTGGTGTTGTCCGAGACGTCGTAGCTGGCGCGGCCGAACGCGGTGGTGCGCTCGGTGTCCAGCGTCAGCGACTGCAGCTGGTCGTTGCGGGAACGCTCCCAGTCGCCGCCCGACATGTACGGGTTGCTGATGATGGGCCCGAAGTTGAACTGGATCGGCTGGCCGCCTTCGATGAACTGGGTGCCGCGCAGGGCGCAGTTCTGCGTCGCCGTGGTGCTGCCCGCCATGGTGCAGGCGGTGATCAAGCCGCCCCGGGTGGCCTGTGACAGACCGGTGTTGAAGGTCTTGATGAGCTGCGGCTGGCCGTTGCCGGGGGCGTAGGCCGGATTGTTGATCAGCTGGTAGCCGGCGTCGTTCCAGGGACGATCGTTCTGGCGGATCTCATCCGAGGTGGCGTTCTCGATGCTGAACAGCAGGTGGCCGTTGCCGCCGGCGAACGGCGTGCCGCCGGTGAGCGAGAACTTGCGGGTGTCGTTGTCGTGGTAGGTGGTCATGCCGGCTTCGACGCTGGCCTTCACACCGGTGAACTTCTTGTCGAGGATGAAGTTGACCACACCGGCCAACGCATCCGAGCCGTACAGCGCGGATGCGCCGCCGGTCACGATTTCGACGCGCTGTACCAGCGCGGAGGGAATCGAGTTGATGTCGACCGACGCACCGTTGTTGCTGGTGCCGGCGAGCGTCGCGCCCACGATGCGCTTGCCGTCGAGCAGCACCAGGGTACGGGTTGCGCCCAGGCCGCGCAGATCCAGGTTGTTCACGCCGGCGGTGCCGGAGCTGACGTTGCCCGACATGTTGTGCGAGCTGACGCTGCCGGCCAGTGCCGGCAGGCGGTTCACCGAATCGGCCAGATTGGTGGTCGCCATCTCGGACAGCTGTTCCATGCCCAGCACGGACACCGGGGTCGGCGCCTCGTAGCCGTCACGCACGATGCGCGTGCCGGTTACCGTGATTTCCTGCAATACGTCGCTGGCTGCCTGTTCCTGCGCCATGGCCGTCCCCACGGCCAGCGGCGCCGTCATCGACAGCACCGTCACATACGCGCAGCCCAGAGCACGCCGCACCGCCACAGCCAATGCACCCTGTTCGCGGACGCACGTGGATCGTTCGTTGATCGTCATCGGATTCCCCCTATGTGAGAAATTCTTATGGTTCGACTAAAGGATAGTTGCAATTGAAACTATTCGCCTGGGGCGAGTCAAGAACAATGCCTGTTTCGAGGCATGGTGAAACCAAAGCGTCCTCGCATCGCGCCCGCTTGGGAGCCGATGCATTCTGTGCCATTCAAAGCGTGAAGCGTTTGAATTTTCCCCTTGGAGGCCTGTGCGATGAATGTAACAACATTCGCAAGTCGCCCCACAAGCGCCCGGCAAAACAGTGCCCGCCCCGAACATGATTTCTGCGTTTACAGGGGTCCGCGCGCAAGAACTCTCGACGCGGACCGCAATTGCGTGTGCTGTTGCTGCCTGTCCGCGCTTGGCTTGCGCCAGCACGCGCTGCACCAAAAATTCGTGTCGCGGTCGCCACATGATTGATCTGGGGTGCGGGTCTTCCCGATACTACGCGGCGATTTTTTCAAACTTGAACCTTTCGGGGGAGCGACGATGCGGATGCAACTGCTGATCTCGATGCTGGGCCTGGGTCTGGCCCTGCCGACGCTGGCGCAACCAGCCGGACCGCAACACCTGAACCCGGTGATCGACCTGTTGCAACGACATCAGCCGGTATTCGGCCTGTACGGACCGAACAATCGCCGCCCCGGCAGCACGGCTGCGCAGCAGTCGCCGCTCGAACTCGCCAAGGATACGGTCGCCTACCCGCTCAGCGACTACATTTTCGACGGCAGCATGGAACATGGCTTCGAGCAGGGCTACCCGTCGTTCGTAGCCTACGCGAAAGCCCTGAACGAAGTGGCCCCGGTCAGCCGCACGCCGGCGCCTCGCCTGAAATTTCCGCTGGCAGTGAAGATGAACGAGATCGCGCCCGACCCGGCCCAGGCAGCCATCAACATCGGCAAACAGCTCGACGCCGGCGTCACCAGCGTGATCTTCGTCGACGTGCGCAGTGCCAAGGAAGTCGAGCAGGGCATCGCCGCGATGCGGCTCCAGAACAATGGCGGCACGCGCACTACGGTCGGCGACGCACCGGCGATGTGGGGCATGTCCGAGCAGGAATATCGCCAGAAGGCCGACGTGTGGCCGCTCAATCCACAGGGTGAGCTGCTGGCGCAGGTGATCGTCGAGAGCAAGGAAGGACTGGAGCATCTGCGCGAGATCGCTGCCGTGAAGGGCATCAGCGTGCTGTGGCCGGGCGCCGGCACCTTGCGTGGCGTGTTCTCCAGCGTCGGCCCCGACGGCAAGCGGGTGCTGGATGAGGCGGCCTGGGAAGCCTCGATCCAGCAGGTGCTCGCCACTTGCAAGGAATTCAAGATCGCCTGCGGCTATCCCGCCAACGAGAAGGACATCGAAATGCGCATGCGCCAGGGCTTCAGCGTCTTCATCATCGGCTGGGGCGACGCCGGCTTCCGCGCCGTGGATCTCGGTCGCAAGGCCGGCAACCGCAAACCGGCCGGCAAGTAACGCACTGGGGTTATCATTACCTGCTCGATCGCGCCGGCGCACGGCCGGCGCGATCGATACACTGCCCAAGAAAGCCACGAACCGGACCTCACCATGCAGCAGACTTTGTCATCGCAGGATCGTCGTACCCTGATCCTGGCCTCGCTCGGCGGCGCGCTGGAGTTCTACGACTTCATCATCTTCGTCTTCTTCGCCGCGGTCATCGCCGACATCTTCTTCCCGCCGGACATCCCGGACTGGCTGCGCCAGTTGCAGGCGTTCGGCATCTTCGCCGCCGGTTACCTGGCGCGGCCGCTGGGCGGCGTGATCATGGCGCACTTCGGCGACCTGTTCGGCCGCAAACGCATGTTCATGATCAGCGTGCTGCTGATGGCGGTGCCGACCCTGCTGATCGGCCTGCTGCCCACTTACTCCTCGATCGGCATTGCCGCACCGGTGCTGCTGCTGGTCATGCGTGTGCTGCAAGGCGCGGCGGTCGGCGGCGAAGTCCCCGGCGCCTGGGTGTTCGTCGCCGAGCACGTACCGCCGCATCGCATCGGCTTCGCCTGCGGCGTGCTGACCTGCGGACTGACCGTCGGCATCCTGCTCGGCTCGCTGATGGCCACCGGCGTGAACACCGCCTGGACCGCGACGGAAATCGCCGAAGGCGTCTGGCGGCTGCCGTTCATCGTCGGCGGCATCTTCGGCCTGGCGGCCCTCTGGCTGCGGCGCTACCTGCATGAGACACCGGTGTTCGAGCAATTGCGGGCACGGCGCGCTCTGACTCAGGGGCTGCCGATCCGCGAAGTGCTCGCCGGACATCGCGACGGCGTGATCCGCTCGATGATCCTGACCTGGCTGCTGACGGCGGGCATCGTGGTGGTCATCCTCATGACCCCGACCCTGGCGCAAACCATCTACAAGATGAGCGCCCAGGACGCATTGATCGCCAACTGCCTGGCCACCCTGGCCCTGTCCGTCGGCTGCGTGGCGTTCGGCTCAGCGGCAGATCGCTTCGGCACCGACCGCACCCTCACGATCGGCGCGGTGTCGATGCTGATCTCGGCACCGATACTGTACTGGTCGCTCAACCACGCTCCCCAGTACTTCACGCTGGCATACATGGTGGCGGGATTCTGTGTCGGCACGGTGGGCGCGGTGCCCACGGCGATGGTGACGGCGTTCCCGCCCGCGATCCGCTTCTCCGGCGTTTCCTTCTCGTACAACCTGGCGTACGCACTGGCCGGCGGCTTCACCCCGTTGGTCGTGACGCTGTGGATACGTTCGAGCCCGCATGCCCCCGCGTACTACGTCTCCGCGGTATCGCTGATCGCAGTGATCATGCTGCTGCCGGGATTGATGCGCAGCGCAGCGGCCACTTCGAGGGCGTAAGACACGTCTCTTGATGGAGTGCGCGGCTGATCTTCGTACAGCCGCGCACTCGCCAGGAACTGCATACCGCGATGCGCATTCGCGGTGACATGAAGTCTCTACACGCGCGCTTCAATCGCGCGCAGCGCACAGCCGCTACTTCTCCAGCGCGGTTCACATATCGCCTCGACGCGGCTCGTCGGTTTGACGCAGCCGGCCATCGTCGTTAGCTTCCCCCCTTTTCCTTCCGCGATGGCGGGACGATTTCGAGCGCGCGGGCGATGGTGGCTCGCGCCGACTTCCGTGGAGGACTTCTCATGATCGACCTGAATCAGCTGTCCAGGCTGCCGCTCTTCGACAACTCGCTGCTCGACTGGCTGATTGCGAGCGCGGTCGCAGTGGGCACGCTGATACTGCTGCTGGCGCTGCGTCGTCTGGTGAGACGTCACCACCGCAAGATGCTGAACACGCCGCAGACCGAGCTGCTGGAATTGCCGCTGCAGGTGCTGAGCCGGACCACCTTCGCCTTCTTTCTGGTGCTGGCGGCGTTCGCCGCACTGCAGGCGCTCAGCACCGGGTCGACCACGCAGAAGATCGCGATTTCGGCCGTCACCATTGCATTCTTCTGGCAGGCCGGTGTCTGGGCGGGCGCAGCGACTTCGGTCTGGCTCGAGCGCAAACGCCGCAGCAGCATGACCACCGACCGCGCAGCCGTCGGCTCGCTCGCGGTGATCGGCTTCATCGTCAACGTGGTGATCTGGTCGCTGGTGGCGATGCTGACCTTGGAGAATCTCGGCGTCGACATTACTGCGCTGGTGGCTGGCTTGGGGATCGGCGGCATCGCCGTCGCGCTGGCGGTGCAGAACGTGCTCGGCGACCTGTTCGCCTCGCTGTCGATCACGCTGGACCGGCCGTTCGTGGTCGGCGACTTCCTGATCGTCGACAACTTCCTCGGCTCGGTCGAATACATCGGCATCAAGAGCACGCGCCTGCGCAGCCTGAGCGGCGAGCAGATCGTGATGTCCAACAGCGATCTGCTGAGCAGCCGGGTCCGCAACTACGGACGCATGAGCGAGCGACGCGTCGTGTTCGCGACGCGCCTGCCGTATGAAACGCCGATCGAGCTGGTCGAGCAGGTGCCGACGCTCATCCGCGAAGCAGTCGAAGCACAGAAGGACACGCGCTTCGATCGCTCGCATTTCCAGCAGCACGGCATCTCGTCGCTGGATTTCGAGACCGTCTACTACGTGCTGTCGTCGGAGTACAACAAGTACATGGACATCCAGCAGGCCATCAACGTGCGGCTGCATCGCAAGTTCGCCGAGATCGGCGTGCGCTTCGCCTACCCGACGCAGAGGCTGTACATGGTCGCCCAGGAGCAGCAGCCGCCCGCGGACGCAGACCTGCGCGCAGCATGAGGAAGGCCTGATTTACGCATGCCTGGTCATTCCCACGCAGGTGGGAGTGACACGTAAATCAGAGCGTACGTAACGAATGCGGCGCGGATCATCGCGCCGCACTTCTGCTCAGGATCCTGTGGCCGGCTGCGCACCAGCGACGCTGACGCGATTGCGCCCCGACTCTTTCGCAGCGTACAGCGCCCGATCCGCAC
>DATMEZ010000077.1:0-13086 GCA_035556415.1 Povalibacter sp. | reverse complement strand
GGGCTGAGGCTCTGGATAGCGATTGAGCCCAGCGCTGCTCGGATCACCGTTGGCGCGCCACGGCATCTCGTTCGCGTGCATGCGTTCCAACGAAGGCTCCCACGCCGCATGTTGGTAGGGCTGCAACGTCAGAATGTCGGGACGGGCGAGTTCGAGAACACGGATCATGATCGGTCTGCCTGTTCCAGATAAGCCAGGCGGACCTGCACGGCGTTGGCGTGCGCATCCAGCCCTTCGAGCTGCGCGAGGGTCACCGCGGTCGGGCCTAGATCGCGCAGGCCGTCGGCGCTGAGCTCCTGGATGGTCATGCGCCTGAGGAAGTCCGTCATCGACAGACCGCTGTAGGCGCGGGCGAAGCCGTAAGTGGGCAGCACGTGGTTGGTGCCGCTGCAGTAGTCGCCCATGGTTTCGGGCGTCCACGCGCCGAGGAATACCGAGCCGGCGTTGCGGACCTGTGGCAGGTAAGCGCGAGGGTTCTCGATCTGGACGATGAGATGTTCGGGAGCGTAGGCGTTGCTCACCTCGAATGCTGCATCGAGCGAGTCGACCAGGATGATGCGGCTGTGACCGATCGATTCGCGCAGCGTGCTTTCGCGGCCCAGACGCTGCATCTGTTGCTCCAGTTGTGCCAGCGTGGCTCCGGCCAAGTCCGGTGATGTGGTCACGAGCACCACCTGAGCGTCGACGCTATGCTCCGCTTGTGCCAGCAGGTCGGCCGCAACGAACTCGGGCCGTGCCGACGCATCGGCGATCACCAGCACTTCGGAGGGGCCCGCCGGAAGATCGAGCGCGGCGCCTTCGGGATCGTTGGACACGAGCAGCTTGGCTGCCGTGACCCAGGCGCTGCCCGGACCGAACACCTTGTCGACCTTCGGAACGCTTTGCGTGCCATAGGCCATAGCAGCGATGGCTTGTGCACCACCGACTTTGAACACGAGATCGACGCCGCAGCGCTTCGCGACGGTCAGCACGGCCGGATCGGCGGTGCCATCCTGGCGAGGCGGCGTGCAGATGATGCGCGTCCGACAACCGGCGATGCGCGCCGGCACGGCGAGCATGATGGCTGCGGAGGGCAGGGGAGCGACACCGGCGGGAACATACAAACCAACGGCATCGATGGGGCGAAATTGACGCTCGCAGATCACGCCAGGCGACACTTCCAAGCGGATCGCATCGGTGAGCTGCGCTTCGTGGAAGCGCTGAACATTGCCGATCGCGCGATCGAGCGCGGCCAGCTGGACGGGTTGCAACGAACGTTCGGCTGCTGCGAACTCCGCCTCGGTGACGGCAAGAGAATCCATCACCGCACCGTCGAACTGTCTTGTGTACGCAAGCAGGGCGGCATCGCCGTTCGAGCGCACGTTGTCGATGATCACCTGCACACGCTGGTACAAGGCAGTGGCATCGTTGTTCGCCGGTCGTCGTAACGCAGCGCGACGTTCGTCGACCGACAGCGCAGCCCACCTGAGAATCGGCTGCTCGCTCATGCCAGCATCTTCTCGACCGGCAGCACCAGAATGGCGCTGGCGCCGGCATGCTTCAGGCCTTCCAGCGTCTCCCAGAAAACGTTCTCGCGACACACGGCATGCACTGCAACTTTGTCGCCCGAGCCATCGAGCGGCATGATGGTGGGCGATTCGCTGCCCGGCAGCAGCTTGCGAATGTCCGCCAGCTTCTCGCGCGGCGCGTGCAGCATGATGTACTTGCTTTCCTTGACCTGCTGCACGCCGTCGATGCGCATGGACAGGCGATGGATCCATTCCTGCTTTTCCGCCGTGACCGGCATCGGCGTGCTGATGATCGCCGCCTGGCTTTCCAGTACGACGTCGGCTTCGGTGAGATGGTTGGCGACCAGCGTGGAACCGGTGGAAACCAGGTCGCAGATGAAATCGGCCCGACCGAGCCGCGGCGCGATTTCCACGGCCCCTGACATCGTGACCACCTCGGCTTGTACATCGTTCTCTCGCAGGTAACGCGCGAGGATGTTCGGGTAGGTGGTGGCAATACGCTTGCCGCGCAGCGAGCGCACGTTTGCGTATTCCGCGCCATTCGGCACAGCGATCGACAGGCGGCACTTGCCATAGTCCAGCACCATGAGCTGCTCGAACAATGGCGTGGTGCCGCGGCCCTGGAAGGCGAGACGCTTTTCCTCGATGACGTTCAGGCCGACGATTCCCAGGTCGCACACGTCCTGCTGCACTAGGTCGGGAATGTCGTCGTCGCGCACGAACAGCACGTCCAGCGGCATGTTCTCGCCGTAGCACATGAGCTGGTCCTTGCCGCGGCTGTACTTCAGGCCGCAGCGCACCAGCAGATCGAGCGAGTTCTCCGTCAGCCGCCCGGATTTCTGCAGGGCGACTTTCAGGCGGGCGGTCTTGTCCACGATGGAATCCTTGGGATCAGCCGGGGCGGGCTTCTTTGAGGCGTTCGACCGCCAGCGAATAGCCGCCGTTGCCGTTGGTCAGGTAGCGGGCGACGCGGCCGATGGTGGTCACGCTCACGCCGGTTTGTTTGTGAATCTCGCGGTAGGGCACGCCTTGCTGCAGCAGACCGACCACGGACCAACGATCCGCCAGCGCCTGCAATTCGGCGGGCGTGCACAGGTCGCGAAAGAACGAGCGACAGTCATCCACCGTCTGCAACGTGAGGATGGCGGAGAACAGCGCGCGCTCAGCCAACACCTCCTGACGCGGTGTCACCGTACGATGTTCTTTCATGAAGGGATGTACCAATGTGCTAGTGTGATAGCACGTTATTACGAGCGGTCGAACAGGGTCAAGCTGAATTTGATCAAGGGGTGAGTGCTGGGCGCGATCGCCCAGGTCATGCCAGGAGGCCGCGACCCGGTCGAAACCGAAGGGTGCCGGCTGCCCTGCGGTGACGATGCCGTGCGCCAATACCGGGGCGCTGATCGGATGGTCGGACTGAACTGCGAACACAGCATCGTCCACGGCCCGCGTACTGGACGAGCGCGGCCGACCGGTGCAGGACTCGCTGTGGCCCAGGCCGCCGCACCCAACGATTCCTGCTGTCCCCGCGGGTACAAGTTCCTTGACGCTGCGCCGGGCGCGCCCCTAGACTCCTCGCCGCTCATCGAGACCGGCGGAGGGTAAGGCCCTTGGATGCCGGGGCAACCGTCGAGGCCAACCACCTCGAAAAGGTGCCAACTCCTGCAGGAGCGCCGGCTTGCCGGTCGCCCGACAGATGAGTTGTTGTGAAGCTGCCTGTGTGTCATGCCTGCAAGGCATGAGCGCGCCGGCAGATGGCCGCAACGACCTGCCTACGGTACTCCGTGGGGTTTCTGCGATGCGCGAAACCTTGATTCCCGCCCGTCTGAGGGCTGGATGGACTGGAGTGCCTTCGACCGATGACTGGCGCGAACGATTCAGCCGCGGCGGCCCACCTCGAGCCCGCGCGTACGCCCGTGGAACCCGCTGTCCAGGAAGGCGTGCTGGAGATTTCCGGCGCGTTTCAGCTGCATTTCGGCGGTCAACTGGACGGTATCCGGGTGGCTTGGCGAATGGTCGGCAGCGACGGTCCGGTGGTCGCGACCTTGGGCGGGATCTCCGCCGGCCGCTTCGTCACCGGCGCCAGCCCTAGGGGCTGGTGGAGCGAAATCGTCGGGCCGGGCGCTGCCCTGGATATCGACCACTGTCGCGTCCTGGGCTTCGATTTCCTGGGCGGCAGCGGGGAGACGACCGGGCCGCGATCCGGGCAGACTTCGTTCCCCTCCATCAGCGCCTTCGATCAGGCCGAACTGCTGCGCAGGCTGCTGCAGCACCTGGACCTGGCTCCGCTGCAGGCCAT
Organism: Povalibacter sp.; assembly: GCA_035556415.1. Classification (GTDB taxonomy): domain Bacteria; phylum Pseudomonadota; class Gammaproteobacteria; order Steroidobacterales; family Steroidobacteraceae; genus Steroidobacter. The sequence continues at coordinate 9,279 of DATMEZ010000077.1, read as the reverse complement.
CATCGGCGCCTCCTATGGCGGCATGGTGGCGCTGGCATTTGCCCAGCGCTGGCCTGAGCTGGTCCGGCACATCGTCGTGATCAGCGCGGCGGACCGTTCACATCCGCTGGCGACCGCATGGCGCAGCGTACAGCGCGCCATGGTTCGATACGCACTGAAAAAGAATGATGGCCCGGAAGGGCTGCGGCTCGCGCGCGCCTTGGCGATGGCGACGTATCGCAGCTCCGAAGAGTTTGCTCAGCGTTTTGACGACGAGCCTGCACGCATCGATGGCCGCTTCCAGTTTCCGGTCGAGAGCTATCTGCTGTCGCGCGGCGATGCCTACGCGGCTTCGTATCTGCCTGAAGCGTTCATCTGTCTGTCCGAGTCCATCGATCTGCATCGTGTGGACGCAACGAGCATTTGCGTACCGACCACAGTGGTGGCTGTCCGTGAGGATCAGCTGGTGCCGTTCGCTGATTTGCAGGCGTTGCACGCACGCCTGGCCGGACCGGCGCAGCTCGTCGAAGTTTCTTCGCTGTACGGCCACGATGCCTTTCTAAAGGAGAGCGCTGTGCTGCGCCCGATCTTCGAGCACGCACTGGGCTTTGCAAGGAGCGGCGCATGAACCAATCACCGACGACCCGGGCCGTGCGGGCTGCGCTGGAATCCGATGCCCAGCATGGCGCAGTGGTCCCGCCGATTCACCTGAGTTCGACGTACGCGTTCAAGGCGTTCGGCGAACGAGGTGCGTACGACTACACGCGTTCCGGCAATCCCACGCGCGATGCGTTGGGTGAAGCCATCGCACAGTTGGAAGGCGCTGCCGGCGCAGTGATTACTTCATCAGGAATGGCTGCCGTCACTTTGGCGTGCCAGTTGCTCAGCCCAGGGGATCTGCTGATTGCGCCGCACGACTGCTACGGCGGCACCTATCGCCTGTTCGATGCTCTGGCCAAGCGTGGCTCGGCGCGAGTCGAGTTCGTCGATCAGACCGACACGCGGGCCCTGGATGCGGCAATCGCAAAAGGACCCAAACTGATCTGGGTCGAGACGCCTAGCAATCCGCTGCTGCGAATCGTCGATATCCGTGCAACTGCCGAGAAAGCACACGCAGTCGGCGCGCTGCTGCTCGCCGACAACACATTCCTCTCACCCGCATGGCAACGGCCCATCTCGCTCGGCGCGGACCTGGTATTGCACTCGACCACCAAATACCTGAACGGACACAGCGACGTGGTTGGCGGCGCGGTTGCTGCTGCAACATCCGAGCTGCACGAAAGGATGATCTGGTGGGCCAACTGCATCGGTGTGACCGGCGCCCCGTTCGACAGCTATCTGACACTGCGTGGTTTGAGAACATTGCACGCGCGCCTGGCGGTGCACGGGGCTAATGCGCAACGCATCGCGCAGTTGGTCAACGAGCACCCGGCCGTCAGCCAGGTGTTTTATCCCGGCCTGCCACAGCACCCGCAATACGAGCTGGCGCAGCGGCAACAAGCCGGGGCGGGTGCCATGCTCAGTTTCGAGCTGAAGGGCGGAATCCCCCAGGTGCGCGCTTTTCTGAACGGCCTGACCTGTTTCTCGCTGGCGGAATCGTTGGGCGGCGTCGAAAGCCTGATCGCGCATCCGGCCAGCATGACCCATGCGGCCATGGCGCCCGAGGCGCGGCGCTGTGCAGGTATCTCCGACTCGCTGCTGCGCCTGTCCATCGGTATCGAGAGCGTCGACGATCTGCTGCAGGATCTGAGCAGCGCATTGGAGCGCGCGCTCAACACTTAAGCAGGTCGCCTGACCCGCACTCCGCCCGCGGCGCTCCTCGATGCTGCGCACCGACACTCGACCCGCCTTGGCCGGCCGGTCGAGTCCTCGTGTCAAACAATAGGGTGGGGCGGATTCTCTCGAGGCTCGTTGGCCGTCGACAGGCAAAAAAATAGGCCGGCTCAACGCCGGCCTGGATGTGGCAACCTAGAAGCGCGGTCGCGGCGATGACAGTACAACTGGCATCGGCCTTGGGGACTAACCCGACACGAGCCCTGTTTCCACCAAAGACACCTCGACCGCAATCGGTCGAGACATGGAGATTTGGCTTGGGCGCCAAGGCGGATTTCCCGGCGCCGGACAGATCATAACCGCCCCGCCGGGATTTTTGGCAAGAATCTTCACCCCCGCCGCGGGGACGCGCCGGAGGTTAAAAAATCAATAACTTACGACGCTATTGTAAGATTTTCTTGACGACCGCCGCGCCGGCCGCGCGGGTCGTCGCGGGGGTGGCGCCGGTGGCCAGGTCCGCGGTCCGGACCCCCTCAGCAATGGCTGCCCCGACCGCCGATTCCACCACCTCGGCCTCCGTTGCGAGATCAAATGAGTGGCGCAGCAGCATGGCGGCGCTGAGGATGGCTCCGTACGGATTCGCCAGACCTTTCCCGGCGATATCCGGTGCCGAGCCGTGAATGGGCTCGTACAGGCCCAGTCGTCCGGCGCCGAGCGAGGCTGAGGGCAGCAGGCCCATCGAGCCGGCGAGCATGGAGGCTTCGTCCGTGAGGATGTCGCCGAACATGTTCTCGGTCAGCAGCACGTCGAAACTGGACGGCTTGCGGATCAGGTGCATGGCGGCCGAGTCGACCAGCATGTGCTCCAGGGCGACATCGGGGAACTCGCTACGGAGGATCTGCTCGACGGTGCTGCGCCACAGACGCGAAGTCTCCAGCACGTTTGCCTTGTCAACTGAGACGATGGACTTGCGACGTCCGCGCGCCAGCTGTGCCGCAACGCGGGTAACCCGTCGAATCTCTTCGACCGTGTAGGTGCACACGTCGGTGGCCGAATCCGCCGTGCGGTGCTTCTCGCCGAAATAGATGCCGCCGGTCAGCTCTCGCACCACCATGATGTCGGTGCCTTCGAGGATGTGCGCCTTGAGCGGCGAAGCATCGAGCAGTGACGGATGCAGCGTGACCGGCCGGAGATTCGCAAACAGGCCGAGCGCTTTGCGGATTGCGAGCAGGCCCTGCTCGGGTCTGACCTTGGCGCCTGGGTCCGACCACTTCGGTCCACCCACGGCGCCAAGCAGAACGGCATCCGCCGTGAGGCAGGCAGCTGCCGTCGAAGGCGGCAATGCGGACCCGGTGGCGTCGATCGCTGCGCCGCCGATCAGATGCTCCTCGAACTGAAACTCGTGGCCGAAGCGCGTCGCAATGGCTTGCAGCACGCTCACGGCTTCCCGCGTGACTTCGGGACCGATGCCATCGCCGCCCAGGATGACGATCTTCGCCTTGCTTGCGCTCATGCGTATGCCTGCTCGTAGCGCTCGATGGCGCCAGATTGCTGCAGCAGGAAACCCAGTTCGTCGATGCCGTTGAGCAGGCAGTAGCGCGCGAATGCCTCGATCGGGAACTCGACCGCAGTGCCATCGGGCAGGCTCAACGTGCCCGACTCCAGGTCGATGCGTAGCTGCACTCCCGGATGGTCGAGCAGCCAGCGGTGCGTGGTCTCGTCGACCACGATGGGCAACAGGCCGTTCTTGAGGGAATTGTTGCGGAAGATGTCGGCGATCTCGGTGCTGATGACGGCGCGAAAGCCGTAATCCAGCAGCGCCCAGGGCGCGTGCTCGCGCGAGGAGCCGCAGCCGAAGTTGCGCCCTGCAACGAGAATCGCGCAGCCGGACGCCTCGGGGCGGTTCAGGACGAAATCCGCTCGCGGCGCGCCGGTGCTGTCGTAGCGCCAGTCGGTGAAGGCCTGCTTGCCCAGACCCTCCTTGGTGGTGGTCGTGAGAAAGCGGGCAGGGATGATCTGGTCGGTATCGATGTTGGTGTACGGCAGCACCACCGTACGGGATTCGATGTGGCGAATGGGTTGCATGGGGTTCTCGATTTTCGTGCTGGGCGCGTTACGTGAGGAATTCGCGTGGGTCGGCGATCCGGCCGGTAATGGCCGCTGCAGCCGCAGTGGCCGGGCTGGCGAGCAGCGTGCGTGCGCCGGTGCCCTGGCGGCCTTCGAAGTTGCGATTGCTGGTGCTGACGGCGTACTGCCCCTTGCCGACCAGATCGCCGTTCATGCCGATGCACATGGAGCAGCCCGACTCGCGCCATTCGGCGCCGGCGTCGGTGAAGATCTTCGCCAGGCCGCGTGCCTCGGCTTCACGCTTGATCTGCTGCGAACCCGGCACGATCAACGTGCGTACCCCGGGAGCGACCTTCTTGCCCTTCAGCACGCGTGCGGCGAGCTCCAGATCGGAGAGCCGTCCGTTGGTGCAGCTGCCGACGAACACCACTTGCACCGGCTTGCCGATGAGCCGGTCGCCGCCGTTCAGACCCATGTAGGCCAGCGACTTGGCGTGTACTGCATCGTCGGCGCGAACGGGTACCGCGCCGCTGATCGGCACCACCATGCCTGGGTGCGTGCCGTAGGTGATCATCGGTTCGAGCTTGCCGGCATCGAGCTCGACGACGCGATCGAAACGTGCGCCTGGATCGGTTTTGAGATTGCGCCAGCCTGCGACGGCCTTGTCCCAGGCTTCGCCCTGCGGCGCGAAGCGACGGCCCTGCAGATACGCGAACGTCGTGTCGTCGGGTGCGATCATGCCGGCGCGCGCACCGGCCTCGATCGACATGTTGCAGACCGTCATGCGCTCGTCCATCGACAGCGCCTCGATGGCCGGGCCGCGGTATTCGATGACATGGCCGGTACCGCCGGACACCCCGATCTTGCCGATGATGGCAAGGATCAGGTCCTTGGCGGTGACACCGGCAGCGAGCCGGCCGGCGACTTCGACGGCCAGCGTTTTCGGGCGTCGTTGCAGCAGGCACTGCGTTGCCAGCACGTGGCCGACCTCGGTGGTGCCGATGCCGAAGGCGAGGGCGCCGAAGGCGCCATGCGTAGCCGTGTGGCTGTCGCCGCAGACGATGGTTTTACCCGGCTGGGTAGCTCCCAGCTCCGGGCCGATGACGTGAACGATGCCACGCTGCTCACTGCCCAGGCCCAGCAGTTCGACGCCGAACTCGCGGCAGTTCTTCTCCAGTTCCTTGACCTGGCGCGCGGCCGATTCGACTTTGATCGGCACGCGACCGAACACTTCGTCCGGGTCGGTGGGTGTGGAATGATCCATGGTCGCCAGCGTGCGATCGGTGCGGCGCACCCCGAGCCCCTGCGAGCGCAGCAGCGAGAACGCCTGCGGCGAGGTGACTTCGTGGACCAGATGCAGATCGATGTAGAGCACCGCCGGGGTATCGGCGGTCTCGGGCGCCACCTGGTGTCGCTCCCAGACTTTCTCGAACAGGGTTTTGGCGTTCATGCCGCCAAGCATGCCAACGGCGGCGGCGCTGCGGTTTGATGAAATCTCAGCCAGGCATCGCGGGCGGCGATGGCCGGCGCGGATTTTCTCTGGCGGCGCAGCCCCTCATCCCGGCCTTCTGCTGGTGTGGCGGGTGAGAGCGGTTCTTGCTCATCACCGGCAGATGACTGTCAGGGTCGTCGTGCCCTCATACCGGCGACGATGGGGTAATCGCTGGAAAGCAGCGTCGCCTCTCCTTGCATGGAGAGGCGACGTATCGGCACGAGTGAGGACGGTCTTTTGCGGACAGCCGCGCGCCAGCGCGATTAGCCGTCGCAGCGCTCCAGCCAGCCCCACTTGTCAGCGGTCTTGCCGTTGAACAGGCCGAAGAAGGCGGCCTGCAGCGCTTCGGTCACCGGGCCGCGCTTGCCGGCGCCGATAGCGATGTGATCCACCGAGCGCACCGGCGTGATCTCCGCGGCCGTGCCGGTCAGGAATATCTCGTCAGCGACGTACAGCAGCTCACGCGGAATCGTTTGTTCACGAACCTCGAAGCCATGAGCGCGCGCCAGCGTGACCACGGTATCGCGCGTGATGCCCTGCAGGATCGAGCTCGCAATCGACGGCGTATAGATCACGCCATCGCGGATCAGGAACAGGTTCTCACCCGCGCCTTCGCTGACATTGCCGTCGGTGGACAGACCGATGCCTTCGGCGAAGCCCAGGCGCTTGGCCTCCATGCTGATGAGCTGGCTGGACAGGTAATTGCCGGCCGCCTTGCCCATCGCCGGAATGGTGTTCGGCGCCACGCGCTGCCAGGAGGAAACGCAGACGTCGATGCCGTTCTGCAAACCTTCGGCGCCCAGGTACGCGCCCCACTCGAAGGCGGCGACGATAGTTTCGATCGGCGGCGAAACCTTCGGCGCCACACCGATCTCACCGTAACCGCGGAACGCGAACGGGCGCATGTACGCGCCGCTGTTCAGTTCGTTGCTGACGATGATTTCCTTGCAGGCCGCATCGATCTGCGCCGGCGTGTAGGGAATCTCGATGCGATGGATCTTGGCCGAGTCGAACAGCCGACGCGTGTGATCGCGCAGGCGAAAAATGATCGGGCCGTTCGGCGTCGCATAGGCGCGTACGCCTTCGAACACCGTGGAGCCGTAGTGCAGGGCGTGCGCCAGTACATGGACGGTGGCTTGTTCCCAGGGCACGAGTTTGCCGTTGTACCAGATGTGCTTGGCGGCTTTGATGGGCATGGCGAGAAGTCCGGTGTATCGAGGAAGAAGGAGATTGACAGGAGGCCCGGCTGCAACGCAGCCGGACCTATCGAGGCTCTAAAGATCAGGCATTTTCCTGCAGCCAGGGCATGCGCTCGCGCAACTTGGCGCCGACCTTTTCGATCGGGTGCTTCAAGTCCTTGTTCATGAGCTGCTTGTACTTCTTGCCGCCGCGCTTGTTCTCGCTGATCCACTGGCGCGCGAAGGTTCCCTGCTGGATTTCCTTCAGCACTTTCTTCATTTCGCGCTTGGTGTCCTTGTTGACGATGCGCGGACCGCGGGTGAGATCGCCGTACTTGCAGGTCTCGCTGACGAACTTGTGCATCTTGGCGAGGCCGCCTTCGTGCAGCAGGTCGACGATGAGCTTCAGCTCGTGCAGCACTTCGTAGTAGGCGACCTGCGGCTGGTAGCCGGCTTCCACCAGCGTCTCATAGCCTTTCAGCACCAGCTCGGTCGTGCCGCCGCACAGCACAGCCTGTTCGCCGAACAGATCCGTCTCGGTTTCCTCGGCGAAGGTGGTGGTGAGCACGCCGCCGCGGGTGCCGCCGATGCCGTGGGCATAGGCCAGCGCGTTCTGCTTGGCTTTCCTGGAGACGTTCTGGAATACGGCCAGCAGGCACGGCACGCCGCGACCCTGTTCGTACTGACGACGTACCAGGCCGCCCGGGCCCTTCGGCGCGATCAGCACCACGTCCAGATCCTTGCGCGGCTTGATCTGGCCGAAGTGGATGTTGAAGCCGTGCGCGAACAGGATGGTTGCGCCCTTGTCGATGTTGCCCACGACTTCCTTGTACAGCTCCTTCTGGGTCAGGTCCGGCGTCAGGAAGGCGATCAGCGCCGCACCTTTGACGGCATCGGCCGGGGCGGCGACCTGCAGGCCGTCCTTCTTCGCATTGGTCCAGCTGGCGCCGCCCTTGCGTACGCCGACCACCACGTCGAAACCGCTGTCCTTGAGATTCAGCGCATGAGCGCGGCCCTGGCTGCCGTAGCCCAGAATCGCGATGCGTGCTCCCTTGAGAGCCTTCTTGTCGACGTCCTTCTGCGAATAGATCTGCATGTGCGCTCCTGAAAGCGTGTGTTGAAAACGAAAAACCCCGCCTCGGTCGGGCCGGTGCGGGGTTTCTTGCGACTCGAGATTTTGTGTCCCTTGTCCGGCTGTCAGCCGACCCCACCCTGGCCAATGCCGGCTACTACGTCCAGTACTACGAGCACGGGTCGAATCTTCCGCAGCAGGCGCGTCGCCCGCGGGGAAGGAATCGGAACCGCAGCGATGCGGCTGCTCGGAAGCACTGCGAACATTGCTAAGGGTGGTGAAGCGTCGAGACGTAGGAAATCCTCGGCGATAGCAACACACGGTTACGGAACTTGTCAAGCAGTCGTACCCAATGCTAAGCGCACGCAACGCGTCGTGTCGTCATCGGTGCGAAGTACGATTCGACGCCGGATCGGCATCGCGGCAACCCTGATATCCTTCGCACATCCTTCGCAACGCCGGTGCGGCGTGGCTTGCAAAACGAAATGTTCTTCACCGACGAGCAGCGTGCATCGATCCCTATCCACCTGGTCTGCGAGGAGGATTGCGAAGGCTGGCGCAGTGCGCAGGATGAAGTAACGCGCAACTGGCTACTGGCCAACGCATTCAAGGGCGAGCGCGGCAAGCTCGTACTCATCCCTCGGACCGATGGTGTACCGGCTGCTGTCGTTGTCGGTGTAGGGCGTCGTGGTATCCGCGAGGAATTCAGTTGCTGGAGCTCGGCCGGCTTGCCGGATCGGCTGCCCGATGGCGATTACCACCTGGCGCAATCGCTGGGTGCTGCGTCGACTGCACAGTTCACGTTCGGCTGGGCCTACGGTCAGTACCGGTTCGAACGTTATCGTCGTTCCTCATCGCCGCGAGCCGTGCAGCTGCGTGTGCCACAGGGCGTCGACGTTGCTGAGATCGAAAGACTGTACCGAGCCTGCTCACTGGTACGGGATCTCATCAACACGCCGGCCAACGACATGACGCCCGAGGCGTTGGCCGGCGCCGCAATCGATCTGGCTCAACGTTGCGGTGCACAGCATCGCGAGATCGTCGGTGATGCTTTGCTGGCCGAACGCTTTCCTGCCGTGCATGCAGTGGGGCGGGCCAGCGCCGTCGCGCCACGCTTGGTCGACATCCAGTGGGGTGATGCAGCGCATCCGAAAGTAACGCTGGTGGGCAAGGGCGTGTGCTTCGATTCGGGCGGCCTCGACATCAAGCCGGGGGCGTCGATGCTGCTCATGAAAAAAGACATGGGTGGCGCCGCGGCGGTGCTCGGGCTGGCGCAGCTCATCATGGAAGCGCGTTTGCCAGTGCGCCTGCGCGTCATCGTTCCGGCGGTCGAGAACGCGATTTCCGCGAACGCCTTTCGTCCCGGCGACGTGCTGGCGACGCGCAAGGGACTGTCGGTCGAAGTCGGCAATACCGACGCCGAAGGCCGATTGATCCTGTGCGATGCACTGGCGCTGGCCGACGAGGACGAACCTGATCTGTTGATCGACATGGCGACGCTGACGGGTGCAGCGCGCGTAGCGCTGGGGCCGGAGCTGCCGGCGCTGTTTTCCAGCGACGACACGCTGGCGCAGGAGCTGGTGCAGATCGCACGCGCCGAATCCGATCCCATGTGGCGATTGCCGCTATGGCCGGGCTACGACGAGGATCTGTCGAGCAAGATCGCCGATCTGAACAACGTGTCCGCTTCCGGCTTGGCTGGCGCCATCGTGGCGGGA
>DATMEZ010000076.1:0-58242 GCA_035556415.1 Povalibacter sp. | reverse complement strand
TAATGGCCTCGGCAAAGATAGCACGGACATTTCGGCCTTCCAGTACCTGGAGCGCCGCTGCGGTGGTGCCGCCTTTGGAGGTCACCTGTTCGCGCAGCACCGCTGCGGACTCGGCTGCTTCGCGCGCCATGCGTCCCGAGCCGTATGCAGTTTCGACCGCGAGCTGGCGGCTCACTTCGGCCGGCAGGCCTAGCGCGACGCCGGTCTGTTCGAGCATCTCGATCAGCAGGAAGAAATACGCCGGGCCGCTGCCGGAAACGGCGGTCACCGCATCCAGCTGCGCTTCCTGTTCCAGCCATACGGCTGCACCGACCGCACTCAGCAGATCGAAGGCGCTCTTGCGTTGCTCTTCGGAGACATTGGCGGTGGCGTACAGACCGGTCATGCCGCAGCCCTGCAGCGCCGGCCGGTTGGGCATGCAGCGAATGACCGGCAGGCCACCGCACCAGCGCTGGATGTCCGACGCCCGGATGCCCGCGGCGACCGAGACGAGCAGCGGACGGTGAGCTGCAACGACTGTACCCAGCCCTTCGGCGACCGTACGCATTTCCTGCGGCTTTACCGCGAGCACGATGACTTCCGCATCACGAACGGCTTCGTCGTTGCTCGCCGACACGCGCACTGCAAACTGCCGCTGCAACGATTCGAGCTGGGCCGGCAGGGGATCCGCGACGGTGATCCGGTTCGCGTCCGCGCCGCGGGCGATCAGGCCGCCGATGAGGCTGCGGGCCATGTTGCCGCCGCCGATGAAGGTGAGGATGTGTTTCATGCGGGACTCGTGGGCTGTTGCCAGTTCTTGATGCGTTCGCCGAACAGCGCGGTGCCGACGCGGACCAGCGTCGAGCCTGCCGCCACTGCAGCCTCCAGATCACCCGACATGCCCATGGACAAGGTGTCCAGGCCGAAGCCCTGCGCGTTGAGTTGTTGCAACACGGTGGTCAGGCGATCGAACAGTACTTTCTGCTCGTCGAATGAATCGCGCGGCGGCGGCAACGCCATCAGGCCGCGCAGACGCAGGCGTGGCAGCTCCCTGACACGGCTGGCGAGCGCCGCTACGCCGTCGGGCTCGATGCCGCCTTTGCCCGGCTCATCGGCGAGCCGCACCTGGATGCAGACATTGAGAGGAGGCAGATGCGGCGAGCGCTGCTCGTTGAGCCGCACGGCGATCCGCTCGCGATCCACGGTATGCACCCAGGCGAACTGCTCCGCCACCGGGCGGGTCTTGTTCGCCTGCATCTGGCCGATGAAATGCCAGGTAAGCGGCAGGTCGGCCAGCAACGGTCGCTTCTCGAGCGCTTCCTGCAGGTAGTTCTCGCCGAAGTGCCGCTGCCCGAGCGCCGCCAGGTCGCGAATGGTTTGCGCCGGTTGCGTCTTGCTGACGGCGAGCAGCGTCACGGATCCGGCGGGCCGGCCGTACTGCGACGCGGCGGCTGCGATGCGTGTCAGTGTTTTTTCGTAGCGTTCGGACAGATGATCGACGGACATTGCTTTTGGGGCTTTTGCAGGTGCCGACTGCGCAGTTCCGGATCGCGGTGGCGAGCGCGCGGGCGTGCCGCGGACCCGAAGGCTTTTCAGGCGGAAATCTGCGGACCAGTTAACATATTTGGCGCGATAGCGCTCCGTTATACTCGCGCCGCCCATCGTCCTGTTTCACAGGAAGGATTCCATGCCCGTCGATATCGCGCAGCTGCTGGCTTTCGCCGTCAAGAACAACGCCTCCGACCTGCACCTGTCTGCGGGCGTGCCGCCGATGATCCGCGTCGACGGCGACATCAAGCGTATCAACATGCCGGCGCTGACCCACAAGGAAGTGCACAGCATGGTGTACGACATCATGAATGACAAGCAGCGCAAGGCCTATGAAGAATTCTACGAGACCGATTTCTCGTTCGAGATTCCCAAGCTGGCGCGCTTCCGTGTCAATGCGTTCAACCAGAATCGCGGCGCCGGCGCGGTGTTCCGCACCATTCCCTCGCTCATCATGTCGCTGGACGACCTGAACGCGCCGAAGATCTTCAAGGACATCTCCATGCATCCGCGCGGGCTGGTGCTGGTCACCGGGCCGACCGGCTCGGGCAAGTCGACCACGCTGGCGGCGATGATCAACTACATCAACGACAACAAGCCCGATCACATCATCACCATCGAGGATCCGATCGAGTTCGTGCACGAAAGCAAGCGCTCGCTGGTGAACCAGCGCGAGGTGCACCGGGACACGCTCGGCTTCTCCGAGGCGCTGCGATCGGCGCTGCGCGAAGACCCGGACATCGTCCTGGTCGGCGAAATGCGCGACCTGGAAACCATCCGCCTGGCGCTGACCGCTGCGGAGACCGGTCACCTGGTCTTCGGTACCTTGCATACGACGTCCGCGGCCAAGACCATCGACCGTATCGTCGACGTTTTCCCGGCGGCCGAGAAAGAGATGGTGCGCACCATGCTGTCCGAGTCGCTGCGCGCAGTGATCTCGCAGACGCTGATGAAGCGCGTCGGCGGTGGACGTGTTGCGGCGCACGAGATCATGATCGGCACGCCGGCCATTCGTAACCTGATCCGCGAGGGCAAGATCGCGCAGATGTACTCGGCCATCCAGACCGGCCAGTCCGCCGGCATGCAGACGCTCGATCAGTGCCTGACGGAGCTGCTGCAGAAGGGGCTGGTCACCAAGGAAGAGGCGCGCTTCCGCGCGCAGAACAAGGATGCTTTCTGACGAGGCGTTTTGCTTCGAGAAGCAACGGGCGAGCTAGACGGCGGAAGACCCAATGGAACGCGAACAAGCGATCAAGCTGATGCAGGACCTGCTCAAGCGCCTGGTGGAGCGCAAGGGCTCGGACCTGTTCGTCACCGCCGGCTTCGCCCCGGCCATCAAGATCGACGGCGAGATCCGGCCGCAGTCCGAGCGGCTGCTGGCGCCCGAGCAGGCGGCGGTGCTGGTGCGCTCGATCATGAACGACAAGCAGACCCGCGAATTCGACGCCACCAAGGAATGCAATTTCGCGATCGCGCCGGCCGGCATCGGCCGCTTCCGCGTCAGTGCCTTCGTGCAGCAGGGCCAGATCGGCTGCGTGGTGCGCACCATCAACGCGAAGATTCCGACGCTGGAGGAGATGCAGCTGCCGCCCATCCTCAAGGACATCGTGATGACCAAGCGCGGCCTGGTCATCGTGGTCGGCGGCACCGGTTCGGGCAAATCCACTTCGCTGGCGTCGATGCTGAACTATCGCAACGAGAAGACCCGCGGCCACATCATCACCATCGAGGATCCGGTCGAATACGTGCACGACCACAAGGGCTGCGTAATCACGCACCGCGAGGTGGGCGTCGACACCGAGTCCTGGCACACCGCGCTCAAGAACACGCTGCGCCAGGCGCCCGACGTGATCCTGATCGGCGAAATCCGCGATCGCGAGACCATGGAGTACGGCATCCAGTTCGCCGAGACCGGCCACCTGGTGCTGGCGACGCTGCACGCCAACAGCGCCAATCAGGCGCTCGATCGCATCATCAATTTTTTCCCCGAGGAGCGACGCGAGCAGCTGCTGATGGACCTGTCTCTCAACATCCGTTCGCTGATCTCGCAGCGGCTGATTCCGCGCGAGTCCGGCAGCGGCCGTATCGCCGCCATGGAGATCATGCTGAACTCACCGCTGATCGCCGACCTGATCTTCAAGGGCGAAGTGGCGGCCATCAAGGAAGTCATGGCCAAGTCCAACCGGCTCGGCATGAAGACCTTCGACCAGTCGCTGTTCGAGCTGTACGAGGCCGGCGTCATTTCCTACGAGGACGCGCTGCGTAACGCCGATTCCAAGAACGAGGTGCGGCTGCGCATCAAGCTCGAAAGCAAGCGTGAGACCAAGTTGTCGGACGAGGCGGGCAGCAGCTTGCGCATCATGGACGAGGAAGTCGACGGCTCCATCGGCAGGTAGTCGCGCAGCAACGATCCGTTCGTCGCTGCGCCTTCAAGAAGTACCAGCGCCGCGGACAGTCGGGGCAGCGGCAGCGTTCGGGAACAGATCGGAAATTTCGGCAGGCAGGACATTCATGGCGGCACCAGGCGAAAACGTAGCGGGCGAAGACGGCGGCGGGACCGACGAGCGCCCGGTGGTGCTCAATACCAAGCCGTTGTTCAAGCTGATGGTGGAGAAGCGGGCCTCGGACCTGTTCTTCACTTCCTATGCGCCCATCAAGATCAAGATCGAGGGCCAGATCTTCCCGGTGAACAAGCAGATGCTGACGCCGGAAGTGGTGCGCCAGGCAGCCTACGGCCTGATGACCCAGGAGCAGATCGAGGCCTTCAACGACGAACTGGAAATCGACTTCGCGATCTCCGAGCCCGGCCTGGGGCGCTTTCGCGTCAACGTATTCCACCAGCGCGGCAACCCGGCGATGGTGCTGCGTTACATCACCTCCGACATGCCGCGCCTGGACGATCTGGGGCTGCCGGAGATTCTCAAGGACCTGGTGATGATGAAGCGTGGCCTGCTGCTGATGGTGGGTGCCACCGGCTCGGGCAAGTCGACCACGCTGGCCTCGATGATCAACTACCGCAACGAGAACTCCTCGGACCACATCATCACCATCGAGGATCCGATCGAGTTCCTGCACTCCAACAAGAAGTCCATCATCAACCAGCGCGAAGTGGGGCTCGATACCAAGTCCTACGCGCGGGCTCTCAAGAGCGCCATGCGTGCCGCCCCCGACGTGCTGCTGATCGGTGAAATCCGCGACCGCGAGACGATGGAGTCGGCAATCATGCTGGCGGGCACCGGCCACCTGGTGCTGGCGACGTTGCACGCGAACAATGCCGCGGAGACGCTGGATCGCATCATCAACATGTTCCCGCGCGATCAGCACACTCAAATCTTCCTGGATCTGTCGCAATACCTGCGCGCCGTCATCGCGCAGCGCCTGGTGCCGGGCAAGAACAAACGCCGCGTTGCCGCGGTCGAGCTGCTGATCAACACGCCGCATGTGCAGGAGCTCATCAAGAAGGGCGACGTGATCGGGGCGAAGGAAGCGCTGCGCAACAGCAGCGAGAAGGGTATGCAGCACTTCGATACGGCGCTGTACGACCTGTATCGCGCCGGGCGCATCAACATGGAAGACGCGCTGGCCTATGCGGACTCGCGGACCAATCTGGAAGCGAAGATCAACTTCGGTTAGTGGTTATCACGATTCCCTTCTTCATTCCCTCTTAACGAGGGGCACCGAAGTGCCTTCTGGGCGGGGTATCGCTTTTTCAGGGGCTAAAAAAACAGGATGTTTTTTTGCAGCCCTACAGGGACGTATTCACGGGCGGTCCTGAAAAAGCGATACCCCGCCCAGAAGGCACGCCCCAACAGTTGGCACACCCTCAGCCGAAGGGGTCGCCCAACCCTCAGTCCTCAACCCGCGAACACAGCCCGAGAGTCGAACACCGGCCCATCCACACACACGCGCTTCATCGCAGGTCCTTGCGGCGTTTCCACGCGGACAGCGCACCCGGCGCAGCCGCCGACCGCGCAGGCCATGAACTCTTCGAGCGACACTTGGCAAGGAATGTCGAACTGGCGTGCCACAGCCGCGGCGGCTTTCAGCATGACGGTCGGGCCGCAAGCGAACATCTCCACTTCGTTCAACGTCGCGCGATCCAGTGAGCCCAGCCAGGCAGCGGCGAGGTCGGTGACATAGCCTTCGAAGCAGCCCGGATAGCCAGCCAGGCTGGCGAGCCGGCTCGGCACGCCCCATTCGTCCAGCAGCGGCATGCAGGCGATGGTGCCGTCGGGAATGCCCGGAACCAGGATGGTCGAAGGGCGCGTGCGGAACGGGAACGGGACTTCAGAACCCATCAGCACCAGCGGCTTCCACTCGACATCGCTGCGCTCGCGCAGTGCTTCCGAGAGGAAAACCATCGGCGGGATGCCGACGCCGCCGCCGACCAGCAGCGTCCGCGGGCGCTGCGGATGCGGTACGAAACCGTTGCCGATCGGGCCGAGCGAGCTGATGCGGTCGCCGGCGCGTTTCTGTCCGAGCAGTTGCAGGCCAGGACCGACGACTTTGTAGAGGACTTCGATGACGCCGCGCTGTGTGTCGGCGCGCATGATCGACAAGGGCCGTCGCATCGGCAGCGACTCGTCGCAGCTCAAGTGGACGAACGAGCCCGGCGTCGCCGCGGCGGCGCATTTCGGCGCCTTCAGCTTCAGGACGAACTGGCGCGCATCGAACTCCTCCTGCGCGAGGACTTCGGCCTCTTCCAGGAAAATGGTGCCGCGGTGCAGGCGAGAAGCATCGGTAGTGGCCATGGGGACTCGAAAAAAATCTTTCAATGCCGGGGCCCGGCCTGCCAGGTTGCAGACGGGTCGGGATCTCTCATCAGCGGATCTGCCGCCGGGCCTGCACGTTGCGCATGATGGTGGCGAGCACCGCCATGCGTACGGCCACGCCGTTGGTCACCTGCTGCTGGATCACCGACTGCGGTCCGTCGGCGACTTCGCTGGCGATTTCCACGTCGCGGTTCATCGGGCCGGGATGCATGACGATGGCGTCGCTCTTCGCCTTGCGCAGGCGTTCGGCGGTGATGCCGAAGGTGCGGTGATAGGTCGCCTCGTCGGGAATCTGCGCGCCGCTCATGCGCTCACGCTGGATGCGCAGCGCCATGACCACGTCGACGCCGGCGATGGCCTGGTCGATGTCCGTGTAGCGCTGCGCGCCTGCGAATTCACCAGCCTTGGGCATCAGGTCTTCGGGAGCCGCTATGCGCAGTTCGCCGATGCCGAGCGTCGTCAGTGCATGCCAGTCGGAGCGGGCGACGCGCGAATGTGCGATGTCGCCGGCGATCAGTACGCGCAATTGGCTCAGATCGGGCTTGTGCTGACGGATGGTGAGCGCATCCAGCAGGCCCTGCGTCGGGTGCGAAAGGTGCGCTTCGCCGGCATTGAGGATGCACACATGCGGTGCGACGTACTTGGCCACATACGAGGGCAGGCCGGGCTCCGCATCGCGCATCACCAGGACGTCGGCGTGCATGGCCTGCAGCGTGTAGATCGTGTCCAGCACCGTCTCGCCTTTCACGCGCGAGGAGGACTGCATGTCGAGGTTGACCACGTCCGCGCCCAGGCGCTGAGCCGCCAGCTCGAAGGAAACACGGGTACGCGTGCTCGGCTCGAAGAACAGGTTGGCGACGGTGTGGCCGGTCAGCGTCTGGTCCCGGGCCGGCAGATCGCCGGGGGCGCGCACGTAGAACTGTGCCAGATCCAGCAGGGCGGTCAGTTCGTCGCGGCTCAGGCCTTCCAGGGTGATCAGGTGGCGCAGGCGCCCATCGGCGTCGCGCTGGACTTGGGAGCTGGAGTCTTTGCTCATCGTTTCGCTTGTTCGTTCGAGGATCAGGTCAGTGGCTCGGCAGCGGCCGGCTCCTGGAACCAGCGTTCCAACAGGATCTTGGCTGCCGCCATGTCGACATCGGCATGTGTCAGGCGGCGCCGCTTCAGTCCTTGGGCGCGGGCGTCGCGCAGCTGGGCTTCGGCTTCGCGCGAGCTCAGGCGTTCGTCCACCAGCGCCACCGCAAGGGCGTGCCGGACGTGCAGTTCGCGGGCGAAGGAACGGCTGGCTTCGGTCAGGAGCGTGGCAGTGCCGTCCATATTATAGGGGAGCCCGACCACGAGCTGGGCGGGACGGTACTCCGCGATCAGCTTGCCGATGGCCGCCCAGGGCGGGCCGGAGGGGCAGTCCAGGGTAGTGAGCGCACGCGCGGTCCGCGTCAGCGTGTCTCCACTGGCCACGCCGATGCGGCGAGTGCCGAAATCGAAAGCCAGGATGATCTGTGGCGTTGCGGCTGGGCCGACACCGGCCATCAGGCATGTCCCGCTTGCGGGCTGATGGTCGCCAGGTCCACGCCCAGCAGGCGTCCGGCGGCGCGCCAGCGCTGCTCGAACGGTGTGTCGAAAATGATGCGCTCGTCGGCTGGCACCGTCAGCCAGGCGTTCTGCGCCAGCTCGCTTTCGAGCTGACCGGCGCCCCAGCCCGCATAGCCGAGCGCGACGATGGCCGTTTCCGGTCCGGCGCCGCGAGCCATGGCGTCGAGGATGTCGGGCGAAGTGGTCACCTGGATGCGCGAGGAAATCTTGCGCGTGTGCTCCCATTGCCCGCCGCTGTGGTGGACGACGAAGCCGCGGTCGGTTTGCACCGGGCCGCCCTGGAGCACCGACTGCTGGCCGATCACTTCGTTGGGTGTGGCGATCCGCAACTGCTCGAACACTTCCGACAGCCGCATCTGCAACGGGCGATTGATGATGATGCCGGTCGCGCCGTCGGCGTTGTGCTCCCAGATGTAGGTCACGGTCTGGGAGAAATTGGTATCGGTCATCGCCGGCATGGCGATGAGGAACTGGTTGGTGAGGGAATCGCCGGCCGACATAGGCCGCCAGTATCCAGCCCCGCCCGGTCCCAGCTCAAGCGCTTTGCGTTGTAAATGTTGGAAAGATCACGCGCCGTTCCTGGTGCGCGGTGATTGGCGCGAGACTCGCAGTTATTGCGCTGCCGTGGTGCCGCCGGTGCCGTACTGCGATGACGCCGACACCGTGCCGCCGCCGCCCAGGAACTGCCATTCGTAGGCGAAACGCAGCTCGTCGTACTTCTTGCGCACGTCGCCGGGGAAGGGATCGAAGGGCGAGGCCAGCCGCAGGATGGAGATCGCCGCCTGATCCAGCTCCTTGCGGCCGCTGGAGCGGCGCACGACGATCTGGCTGACGTGGCCGTCGGCGCGGATCGCCACTTCCAGCACCGGGTTGCCGGTCGCCTTGGCGTGCTTGGCCACCTGCGGGAAGTTCATGGTGCCGAGTCGCTCGACCTTGCGCCGCCAGGCGTCCAGATACGGCGCGATGATGGATTCGCGGGTGTTCGGCACGATTTCGTATTTGCCGTCCTGGCGGCCGCGCAGTCGCAGTGCGGTGTCTGTCGCATTGGTCGCGATGGGGCTCGGTGCCGTCGGTGCCAGTGCCAGAGGAGTTTCCGCAGCCTGCGCGGGCGTGTGCTCGCCGCTGCGGTACGAAACCTCGCTGCGATTGGAGCGGCTGGTGACGAACTCGTCCGACCGCTCGCCGGCAGTGGCTTCGCGATACTGCGTGCCGTTGCCGTCCGCCATGCCTTCCTGCTGCAGGGGCAGCATGGAGGAGGCGGGATTGGCGGGCCGGACGGCATCGTCGGTCGTGCCGGTGCCCTGCTGATTGCGCTGCGCCAGATACTGCGCGGTGGGGTTGTCGGCGGCGCGGGTGTCCGATCCCGTCAGCAACAACACTTCGAGCGTCGGCGTAGGCGCTCTCGGCGCTTGTGGCGTCGCGAAGGTCACGCCGAGAATCACGATGCCGTGGAACAGCGCGGCCAGGAACAGCGTGGTCGTCAGGCGATCCCTGATCGGCGCCGCTCCTTCCTGGGAGTCCTCGGCGAGCGCTGTGGTGGGGTCGGCGGCCATCGGCGTAGTGTGTATCGAGCCGCTAGCCGTGAACCGCTATGCGTTTCACTTTCTTGGCGATCGCGTCCATCAGGGTGCCGGCGATCTCGGTCTTGAACTGCTTGTCGAGCTCGCGCACCCCGGTGGGGCTGGTGACGTTGATCTCGGTGACGAAGCCGCCGATCACGTCCAGCCCGACGAACATCATGCCCCGCTCGCGCAGCGTCGGTCCGATCTCGCCGACCAGCCAGCGATCGCGATCGCTCAGCTCCCGGCCCTGGCCGCGCGCGCCCGCTGCGAGGTTGCCGCGATTGTCGCTGTCGGTCGGGATGCGGGCGAGCGCATACGGGGCGGCCTCGCCGTCGATGACCAGGATGCGCGAGTCGCCGGTGCTGACGATGTCGGGGATGTATTTCTGCACGATGGCGTAGCGCGAGCCGTACTCGGTCTGGTTCTCGAAAATGACGTTGGCGTTCTTGTCGCCCTGCTCGATCACGAAGATGGAGCGCCCGCCCATGCCGTGCAGCGGCTTGCAGACGGCCCGGCCGTGTTCTTTCAGGAAGGCGTGCATGTCTGCCATGTCGCGCGTGATCAGCGTTGGTGCGCAGCATTGCGGGAACCACGCCGTGTATACCTTCTCGTTCATGTCCCGCAGGCCCTGCGGGCGGTTCACCACCAGTACGCCTTCCTGCTCGGCGCGCTCCAGGATGTAGGTGGTGTAGATGTATTCCATGTCGAAGGGCGGATCCTTGCGCATCAACACCACGTCGAAGGCCGAGAGCCGCTCGCGCCGCGCCTCGCCCAGCTCGAACCAGTCTTTCAGGTCGTCGCGTACCTGCACCGGGCGCAGGCGGCCGAACGCCACGCCGTCGCGCAGCCACAGGTCTTGCTGCTCGGCGTACCACAATTCCCAGCCGCGCTTCTGCGCGGCCAGCAGCATCGCCAGTGTGGTGTCCTTGGCGGGCTTGATGGCGTCGATCGGATCCATGACGACGACGAGGCGGATCGGTGCGGGGGAGGCGGACATGATGGAACCTTGCAGTGGACCTTCGATTGCGACGCCGATCACGCTCCCGGCGGCGCCTGTGACGGGCTTCATACTATAGGAACGCGGCCAATGGCAGCGCCCCAACCAATATGTTAAAAGTTCACGCCGTCGCGCAAGTCCTTCGATTGCCGCTTAAATTTTCGGTGCTTCGTGACACCGAGCCGACGGCAAGACTGCGCGTCCAAGAGGAAAGTGCGATGGAGAACTTAGCAACGACCGAGCCGCGGCTCGCCGGCCTGAAGGTGCTGGTCATCGACGACAGCAAGACCATCCGCCGCACCGCCGAGACGCTGCTCACCAAGGAAGGTTGCGAGGTGTTCACCGCCGTCGACGGCTTCGATGCGCTGTCCAAGATCGCCGACCACCAGCCCGACATCGTGTTCGTGGACATCATGATGCCGCGCCTGGACGGCTATCAGACCTGCTCCCTGATCAAGCACAACAAGGTGTTCCGTTCCATCCCCGTGATCATGCTGTCGAGCAAGGACGGCCTGTTCGATCGCGCGCGCGGCCGCATCGTCGGCTCCGAGCACTATCTGACCAAGCCCTTCACCAAGGACGAGCTGCTGAGCGCCATCGAGACCCACGTGGGCCAGGGCGCCAGGTGATGAAGTCGCAACCGCACCAAAGCCATGCGCTGGCGGCGGCCAGGCCCGGGAGCCAAGGTATGTCCCTGATCCTCATCGTCGACGACTCGCCCACCGAAGTGCACGTGATGCAGAAGGCGCTGGAAAGTCGCGGCTATCAGACGGCCTCGGCCGGCGACGGCGCCGAAGCCATCCGCAAGGCCAAGGCCATGAAGCCGGACCTGATCTTCATGGACGTGGTGATGCCCGGCGTGAACGGCTTCCAGGCCACCCGCAAGCTGGCGTCCGACCCGGACACCCGGACCATTCCGGTCATCATGGTGACCTCCAAGGACCAGGAGACCGACCGCATCTGGGGCATGCGCCAGGGCGCGGTGGATTACCTGGTGAAGCCGGTCTCGATGGACAAGCTGATCGAGAAAGCGCAGGCCGCCCTGGCAGGTTGATCCCAAGATGAGCGCAGCCGCAATTCCCGCCCTGAGATCGCTGCGCGACAAGCCCTTCGAGTTGCTGCGCGAGCTGGAGCGGCTGGCCCGTCTGGCCGCCGCGGCCCAGGGGCGCGATTCCGCCAACGAGCGCGAATGGGTCGGCATCGCGTTCCGCATGAGTTCCGAAAGTTTCCTGGTCGCCCGCGACGAGACGCGCGAGGTGCTCAGCTTCCCTGCAGTCGTGACGCGCGTGCCGGGGGCGAAGCCCTGGATCCGCGGCCTCGCCAACGTGCGCGGCCAGCTGCTGCCCATCGTCGATCTGCGGGCCTTCCTCGGCGGCGGCGTCACCAACGTCGGTCGCGGCTCGCGCGTGCTGGTGGCCAACCACCGCGAAGTGCCGGCGGGGCTGCTGGTGGATGAGGTACAAGGTTTCCGGCGCTTTGCCGATAACGAGTTCGCAGCCACGTTGCCGCCGACGATCGTGCGCTGCGAACGTTATCTGGCGGGCGCGTTCCGGCGCGGCGCGGACAGCTGGCCGGTGTTCAGCCTGCGCACGCTGCTGGAAAGTGCGGAATTCCTGCAAGCCGCCGCCTCGTGATGAATCCAGGACAGCGACATGGCCCTGAGCGATCCTCTTAAAAAAATGTACGCCGTGCGGTTCCTGCCGCCGTTGCTGGCGCTGGCTCTGATCGCGATCGTCGCTGCCGTGGCGCTGCTCGCCTTCGGCGGCGGCAGCGCCGGACAGGATCCGGCGCAGAGTCGGCAGCTCAACGAACTGGTGGCGCTGTCGCAGAAGATCCCGGCGCAGGCCAGCGGCGCGCTGGCCGGCAAGGCCGAGGCTTTCGACAGCCTGGGCAAGACCGTCGAACGCTATTCGCAGCTGTCCGGATCGCTCGGTCCCGAAATCCAGGGGTTTGCGCCGGCGGCGGAACTGCTCAAGCAGTCGCAGACGATCGTGGGGTCGCGCGAAGCCACGCTGGCCGTCCAGAAAGCGGCGACCGAGGTGCGCGCGCTGGTGCCGCAGCTGTTGCAGGGACTGGGCAACGTGGTGAGTGCACTGGGCTCCAATGGCGTCAGCGGCATGACGCGGCACCTGGAACGCTTCGAACTCACCGGCCTGCGCGTGCAGCAGGACATGGAAGCCCTGTCGGGTGGCGTGGGCGATGCTTCGCTGATCGCACGACGCCTGGCCGATGGCATCGACTATATCGGGCAGGTCGTTGGCGGCCTCGGTGGTGAAGATGCCGGGCTCGGCCTGACCAAGGTGACTGGCGCCGAAGCCGAAGCGCGCCTGAAGACCTTGAACGCCTTGTACTCGCAGACGAGCGAGCAGGTGCGTACCGCGATCACTTCTGCCGAGCGCGTGCGGTTGGCGCGTGAGGCCAGCATGGTGCTCGTGTCAGATGCCGACAAGATCTACAGCCATTTCGAAGACCGGATCGGTGTATCCGGCAGCGCCGGCGGCGCGCTCGGCAGCCGGATACTGCCCTTGTCGCTGCTTGGCATCGCGGCCGCGGCGCTGATCGTGCTGGCGGTGCTGTTTGCCACCGGTGGCAACATTCGCAAGGCGGTCGAACTGCAGGCCAGCCGCAACGAGCGCAACCAGGAGGCGATCCTGCGGCTGCTGGACGAGCTGTCGAGCCTGGCGGACGGCGATCTGACGGTGCAGGCCACCGTGACCGAAGACATCACCGGCGCCATCGCCGATTCGATCAACTACGCCATCGAGGCGCTGCGCGAGCTGGTCGCCACCATCAACGACTCGGCCATCACGCTCGATGCCGCCGCCAAGCAGACCCAAAGCTCGGCCGGCCACCTGGCCAAGGCCTCGGTGGCGCAGTCCAAACAGATTGCACTGGCCTCGGAATCGGTTGCCGCCATGGCCGGCTCGACCGAGGAAGTCTCGGGCAATGCCGAGCGCTCTGCCGACGTCGCGCGGCACTCGGTGGACGTGGCCCACAAGGGCGGCGACGCGGTGCGCCGCACGATCGACGGCATGAACGCCATCCGCGAGACCATCCAGGAGACCTCCAAGCGCATCAAGCGCCTGGGCGAGAGCTCGCAGGAGATCGGCAACATCGTCGAGCTCATCAATGACATTGCCGAGCAGACCAACATCCTGGCCCTGAACGCTTCGATCCAGGCGTCGATGGCGGGCGAGGCCGGCCGCGGCTTCGCGGTGGTCGCTGACGAAGTGCAGCGACTCGCCGAGCGCGCAGCCAACGCGACCAAGCAGATCGAAGTGCTGGTGCGCACCATCCAGGCCGACACCAACGAGGCGGTGGTGTCGATGGAGCGCAGCACCACGGACGTGGTCGGCGGCGCCCTGCTGGCAGAGAACGCCGGCGCGGCGCTGGAGGAAATCGAGCAGGTGTCCAACCAGATCGCCAGTCTGGTGCAGAACATTTCCGCCAGCTCGCGCCAGCAGGCCACGGCGGCGCAGAACATCGCACGCAACATGAATGCGCTGCGCGAGATCAGCTCGCATACGGCAGAGAACTCGGCGGCAACGTCCAACTCGGTCGGCAAGCTGGCCGAGCTGTCGGCGCAGCTGCGCAAGTCGGTGTCAGGCTTCCGTCTGCCCGACGTGGCTTCCGGTGGTACGGAAGTGCTGCGAGATCCGGCACGTGATGTCGTGCCCGTGCCTGCGGTCGCCGCGGCGCCGGCGCCGAAGAAAGTCAGCGGCCTGGACGCGTGAAGCTAAGGTTGGGTGAAGCGATGCGCGCGGCTTGAGGATTGCCCGTAACACTATGGCTGAATTGTCTTCGCAAACCCTGCACATCGTGGCACGTGAGCTCAACAACGAGCTCAATGAAGCGCGTGCTGCCCTGGAGACGTTCGGCGATCAGCAGGACAACGTCGCGCTGTTGCAGCGTTGCGGCGGGCACCTGCATTCGGTGCATGGCGCGCTGCGAGTTTCCGAGGTTTATGGGGCAGCGCTGCTGGCCGAGGAGATGGGCCAGGTCACGCGCTACCTGATCGACAATCTCACCGAGAAGCGTCATTTGGCGGAAGGCCTCGATGCGCTGATGCGCGCGATGGTTCAGCTGCCGACCTATCTCGAGCGCGTGCTGAGCGGCGGCCGTGACATGGCGCTGGTGCTGCTGCCGCTGTTGAACGATCTGCGTGCGGTGCGCGGCCATGCATTGCTGTCCGAAGGAACGCTGCTGCTGCTGAACCTCAGCTCGGACCAGCAGGCAAGTCCGGTGCCGACGGCACCGGGAGAAGGTGTGGTGACCGTCTCCCAATGGGCTCGCAAGCTGCGCACGCGCTTCCAGCTCGGACTGCTCGGCTGGATCAAGGGCGAGCGCATCGACCAGAACCTGGAAATCCTGTCGCGCGCGGCCGAGAAACTCGAGCAGGTGGCGACGACCCAGACCGTGTTCCAGCTGTGGTGGGTCGTTGGCGCGGTGCTCGAAGCGCTGCGTGACGGCGGGCTCGAAGGCAGTGCCTCGATCAAACGTCTGCTCGGCCAGGCCGATCGCGACATGCGGCGGCTGTACGAGCAGGGTGAAGCGCGTTATTCGGATTCGCCTTCGCTCGAACTGCTGAACAACCTGTTGTACTACGTGGCCCGTGCACGCACGCATGGCCCGCGTGTTTCCGCCGTGCGCGCATCGTTCAGGCTCGACGAGCTGCTGCCGGTCGACGACAGCGTCGAACAGGCGCGCGAAAGTCTCTCCGCACCGTCGGTCAAACTGATGAAGACGGTCGCGGCCGCGATCAAGGAAGACCTGAGCCGCGTCAAGGATGCGCTGGATATTTTCGTGCGCCGTGGCGGCACCCAGGTCGAGGAGCTGGCGCCGCAGCTGGAATTGCTGAAGAAGATCGGCGACACGCTCGGCGTGCTGGGGCTGGGCGAGTTGCGTGACAAGGTGCAGACCGAAACCACCGACCTGCAGGCCATCGTCGCCCAGCAGGCGCCGATCGATGAAAGCGCGCTGCTGCGGATGGCGGCAACGCTGATCAAGGTCGAAGACAGCCTCGACGAGCAGCTGGTCGGCATGATCGTGCCGACGGGCGAGCCGCAGGGCGCTCCGGCCAAGCCCGCCGGTCCGGACGACATCGAGTTCCGCCAGGTGACCGAGGCGGTGCTGCGCGAGTGCATCGTCAACATGGCGCGCATCAAGGAAGCTGTCGCCCAGTCGATGGACAAGGCGCGCGACGGACAGGCCATCGATCAGATTCCTTCGCTGGTGCGCGGCATCACCGCCGGTCTGGTGATGCTGGGCAAGACGCGTGCTGCCGAGACGATGGAAGGCATCGATTGCGCGCTCGCGCAGTTCGTGCGCTCGGACGACATGACGCTGCCGCAGGAAGCAGTCGACAGGCTCGCTGACGCCATCGTCGCAGTCGAGTACTACATGGAGACGTTGCAGGCGGGCCGCGCCGACCCCTGGTACATGCTCGATAACGCCGAGTCCTGCATCAAGTATCTGGCCGAGATACAGCCGGTGCCGCGCTCCGAAGCGTCGGCCGCGTCGGATCATGCCCACACCATCGTCATCGGGCCACTGTCGCAAACCGTCGCCGTGCCGACGGAATACGAACGCACGGCGGTGCTGGGTCGGGCTTCGGCTGCCGCCGCAGCCGAGAAGCTGACATCGACTTCCGCATCGGCGCTCACCCAGGTGGTGACGCCGCCGCCGATGGTGCAGCCGGCCGACGGCGAGATCGATCCGGAATTCCTCGAGCTGTTCATCGAGGAGGCCAAGGACGAGATCGCCAAGCTCAAGAAGCTGTTCCCGCTTTGGGACGAGAATCCGCAGGATCAGGACTCGCTGGTCAACATCCGCCGTTCCTTCCACACGCTCAAGGGCAGCGGCCGCATGGTCGGCGCGCAGCTCATCGGCGAGTTCGCCTGGTCGGTGGAAAATCTGCTCAATCGCGTCATCAACAAGACGCTGGAGCGCACACCCGACATGATGGGGGTGCTGCGCGAGGCAGTCGCGGCGGTGCCGGAACTGGTCGAGCAGCTGGAGACTGGGCGTGCGCCGACCCGGGATGTGGCGCGGATCATGACGCAGGCCAATGCGATATCCGGCATACGCCCACAGGCGCCGGCTGCGAAGCCGGCACCATCGCAGCCCGCCGCAGCTTCGCCGGCTGCTGCGCCTGCACCGGAAATCGCCGCTGAAAAAAAAACATCGGCAGCGCCGATGGATCCCGCTCTTCACGAAATCTACGCCAAAGAAACCGCGGGCCATCTCGCCGCCATCCGTGAGTTCATTGCCGCCAGCGCGCTGGCGACCGAGCCCTACACGGTTACCGAGGCGCTGTACCGTTCGTGCCATACGCTCAGCGGCACGGCCAAGACCGCCGGTGCGCGCCAGGGCATCAAGATCGCCGAGCCGCTGAACCACTACATCCGCAAGCTCCATGACAACTCGGCCGGTCTGCCGGCTGCGGGGCTGGAAGTGCTGAAGGACTCGGTAGCCGCGATCCAGCAGGTGGTCGAGCACATCAACGAGGACACCGGCTTCTTCCTCGACCACGCGCGCATCGTCGATCGCCTGAACGATCTCGATCGTGAATTGGACGATGAGATTGCGCGTCGTGCCGCCGCCATGGAGGTGACCGGCGACGTTTCCGGTGACGCGAATGCGGCTCGCGCGCTGCAGTCACCGCAAGCCTCCGAATCCACGGAGTCGGCTGCTGCGACTGCGGAACAGGATGGCGCACACGCCGACTCGCAGGCCATGACGCACGTGTTCGGTGCGCAGGAATTCCCGAGCGTCAAGCCGCGCGAAGAGACCATCGAGGTCGTCGAACTGGGCGATCTCGATGCCAGCGAGCTGGAGATGCTGGAGTGGAGCTACCAGAACTTCCCGGCGGAGGATTCCACGGTACGGCAGCCGAAGGTGGCATCGGAAACCGACGCGTCCTCCGAACTGGAGTCGACCGACGGGATCGTGGTCGAAGAGACGCCATCTGCCGACGGCATCCTCGTCGAGGAAGCGGCGGTTGCCATCGAGGCGGCCGACGAAGGCATCGTGGTCGAGGACATCGAGGCGCTGGCCGCGACCAACCAGGTGCCGGTGCTGCTCCTGCAGGGCGATGAGCCGACCGAGGACGTCCTGATCGAGGCGATCGAGTCGCCTGCGACTGATTCGGATCGCGACCAGGCGGCCGAAAGCGCGATGTCGGTGACGTCTGCGGAGCCGGAAATTCAGACTGGGCAGCAATCCGCAGCCGAGCTGGAATCGCTGCTGGAGCAGGAGCCATTGGCACCGCAACCGCTGGAGCCGGAAGCGCAGCTGGACACGCCGGCGCCGCCTGTCTCGGACTCGGAACCGCGCGACATTTCACCAGAACCCGTCACCGCATCGGCGTCTGAAACGGCAACGCCCGGGGAGCCGCGTTCACCAGACATTTCCGCCTTGGCTTCGGTCGCAGACAGTGCTCCCGCGCCGGGCGTGGAGGAAGTCGACGACGATTTCGATCCCGATGTCGCCGCGATCTTTACCGAGGAGGCCTCAGAGCTGCTGGAAACGGCAGACGGTGCCTTGTCCTCGTGGGCCCGCGACCGCAGCAACAATGCGCTGGTGTTCGAGTTGAAGCGCGCCTTGCACACGCTCAAGGGTGGCGCGCGCATGGCTGGCATTCGTGCGATGGGTGACTTGAGCCACGAGCTCGAATCGCTGATGGAGCGGGTCGAGGCCGGCCAGGTGGCGGCCGAGCAGCCCGTCTTCGACGGGTTGCAGGCCAGTCTGGACGCCTTGCATCGCATGCGCGACACGGTGGCAAATGGCGGCCGGTGTGCGCGTCCTCACGAGCTGATTTCGCGTATTCGCGTGCTTGCCGGACACGAAGAGCCAGCCACGCCTGCATCGATCGCAGCGCCGGTATTGACTCCACTTCACGAAGTGCCGGACGTGCCCGCGGACACTTCGTCGACGGACATCGTGCCGACACTGACCGAGCATTTCGAAAGCGATGCCGGTGCGGAAGCGGTTGAGCCCGCTGAAGCAGTCGATGCGATTGGCGATGCCGCGCATGAAGACGCCGAGATCGAAGTCGAGTTTGGCGCCGATGAGCTTGGCGCCGCTGCGCCACGGTCGTCGGTTCGCGTCGAGGAGTTTTCCGATTCCGGCATGGGCGAGCGTGCCGCGACGCTCGATGTCGCATCGCTTTCGCCTGAGTTGCCTCCTGATCCGGCAGCGGCGTCCGAGCCCGAATTCGTACACGCGCCGGCGCTGCCGCCTGGTCGCGAGCCGCAGGTCCAGGAACGGCAGGAGTTCGCGCGCGTCGACGCGGAACTGCTCGACAACCTGCTGAACAACGCCGGTGAAGTCAGCATCTTCCGCTCGCGCCTGGAACAGCAGGTCGGTTCGATCGAGTTCAACCTCGCCGAGCTGGGACGCACGGTCACGCGCCTGAAGGAACAGCTGCGCAAGCTGGAGCTCGAAACCGAAGCCCAGATCCTGCACCGTCATCAGGAAGAACACCCGAACCGCGCCGACTTCGATCCGCTGGAGCTGGATCGTTATTCCACCATCCAGCAGCTGACCCGCGCCTTCGCCGAATCGGTGAGCGACGTCGGCAGCATCGAAGGCCTGCTCGAGAACCTGACCCGCGAAGGCCAGAACCTGTTGTTGCAGCAGGCGCGAGTCGTCACCGAGCTGCAGAATGGCTTGATGCGCACCCGCATGGTTCCGTTCCAGCGCCACGTGCAGCGCCTGAGCCGCTTGGTGCGACAGGTTGCCGCCGATACCGGCAAGCGCGCCGAGCTGGTCGTGGTCGGCGCTTCCGGCGAACTGGACCGGCAGGTGCTCGATCGCATGCTGCCGCCGTTCGAGCACATGCTGCGCAACTCGATCGTGCACGGCATCGAGTCGCCGGAGGAACGCCGCGACAGGGGCAAGCCGGAGGGCGGCACCATCCGCGTCGGCCTGCATCGTGAAGGTGCGGAAATGGTCATCGTGCTGGAAGACGACGGTCGTGGCATCGACGTCAACGCCGTGCGCGAGCGTGCCCGGTCGCGCGGCCTGGTAAAGCCTGGTCGTGAGCTCACGGACGAAGAAGCGCTGCAGCTGATTCTCGAGCCCGGCTTCAGCACCGCAAGCACGGTCACGCAGCACGCCGGCCGCGGCGTCGGCATGGACGTGGTGGTCAACGAGATCAAGAAGCTGGGCGGCGCGCTGTTCACCGAATCGCAGCCGGGGCAGGGCGTGAAGTTCACGATCCGCCTGCCGTTCACGCTGGCAATCACGCAAGCGCTGATCGTGCGTACGGGCGAGGAGCTGTATGCGTTGCCGCTGCCTTCAGTCGAAGGCGTTGCGCGCGTGCCGCGCTCCGAAGTCCAGAAGCATCTCGTCGAGGAAACGCCGACGTTCAACTATGGCGGGCAGGTCTACCGGTTCCAGCACCTGGGTGCATTCGTCGGCGGCGGTCCTTCGGTGTTGCCCGAAGGCGATGTGTCGGTGCCGCTGATCCTGATCCGTGCCGGCGAACACTCCACCGCCATCGTGCCGGATGAGCTGGTCGGCAGCCGCGAGATGGTGGTGAAGTCGGTTGGCCCGCAGATCTCGACGATCCGCGGCATTTCCGGCGCGACCATTCTGGGCGACGGCCGCATCGTCATCATTCTCGACATGGGTGCGCTGGTGCGTTCGGAATGGCGCGATCGCTCGCAGCTCGACGCAGGGCCGAAGCAGGATCGCCGCACGTTCGCGCTGGTGGTCGACGATTCGATCACGGTGCGCCGCGTGACGCAGCGTTTGCTGGAGCGCAACGGGATGCGCGTGATGACGGCGAAGGACGGCGTCGACGCGCTCTCGATTCTCCAGGAACATGTCCCGGATGTGATCCTGCTCGATATCGAAATGCCGCGCATGGACGGTTACGAGCTGGCGACGCACGTGCGCGCCGATACGCGTCTGGCCGATATCCCGATCGTCATGGTTACCTCGCGTGTCGGTGAGAAACACCGTGCCCGCGCCATCGAGATCGGCGTCAACGACTACCTCGGCAAGCCCTACCAGGAAAACCAGCTGCTGGATGCGATCGAGCCGCTGGTCGAGGCGCGCCGGCAGGGAGCGTCATCGCGATGAACTCCGAACTCGCTTACGAGCTGTACAGCCTGCTCATCCCGCTCGGCCAGGAGCGGCTGATCGTGCCGCGCGCCTGCGTGGCCGAGGTGATCACGTGGCAGGCGCCGGAAAAGATGGAGGGCACGCCGCCCTGGTACCTGGGCACGATTCAGTGGAACGGCCGGGAAGTACCGGTGATTTCCTTCGAAGCCGCCTGCGGCCAGGCATTTCCGCCGCCCGGTACGCGCACGCGTATCGTGATTTTCATTGCGCTGGGCAGCCACATCACCGGCGGTTACTTCGGGCTGATTACGCAAGGATTCCCGCAGCTGGTGCGCGTCAATGCCGACGTGGTGAAGCCGGACCCCAGCCGCAGCTTCTCCGATGAAGGACCGGTGCTGTGCCAGGTGCGCATGCTGAACGAGTCGCCGCTGATCCCGGACTTCGAGTGGCTGGAGCGGATGATCAGCGAGGAGACGCGGGCAGCGTAAGCGTGCCTCTGGTCACGCCCGGGCAGGCGGGCATCCAGCGCACCTGCTGAAGGATGGATTCCCGCTTGCGCGGGAATGACGGACATACGGCGACCCAACGTCCGTGGAAGAGGCCACGATCCGGTGCGCCGGCTGGTGGTCCTACTGCAAATCCCCCCACCGTGCTTG
This sequence comes from Povalibacter sp., assembly GCA_035556415.1. Classification (GTDB taxonomy): domain Bacteria; phylum Pseudomonadota; class Gammaproteobacteria; order Steroidobacterales; family Steroidobacteraceae; genus Steroidobacter. The sequence goes on along the minus strand of DATMEZ010000076.1, from coordinate 37,067 downwards.
CAGCACCGACAAGGCCACCACAGCCGCGGTTTCCGTACGCAGCACGCGCGGCCCGAGACACACGAGCGTGAAGCCTGCCTTTTGCGCGGCAGAGACTTCATCGTCATCGAGCCCCCCCTCCGGGCCGATCAGCAGCTCGACCTTCGATGACACACTGGCGATGCCGGTCAATGAACCGGGTGCGGCAGGATCCAGGACCAATCGCATACCCTCGTTGCGTACGTTCGCAAAGTAATCGCGCAGAGTAGTGGGCGTGGCGACGGTCGGAACGCGCGAACGTCCGCATTGTTCGCAGGCGCCAATCACGATGCCGTGCCAATGAGCCTGTTTCTTCGCGGCCTGTTTTTCATCGAGGCGAACGACACTGCGCGCGGTCAGTACAGGCGCAATGGATGCCACGCCGAGCTCGGTTGCCTTCTGCAATGCCCAGTCCATGCGTTCGCTGCGCGAGACGCCTTGCACGAGCGTGATATCGATGGGCGATTCGGCGACGCCGGCGCTCTGCTGGCGCAGATGGACCATCACCTTGTCACCCTGGACGGCGACGATCTCGGCCTGGTAGTCGCTGCCGCTGCCGTCGAAGACCACCAGTGGCGCGCCCTCGCGCATGCGCAGCACCCGGGCGACGTGATTGGCGCCAGCGGCCGAAAGGGGAATCGTCGCGCCGTTCTGCAGCGGACCTTCGCAAAATATCCGGTTCAGCCTCATGTCCCCTCGGGAGCCTGCCAGCGTGATCTTGGGGCGGATTGTAACGAAGGCCGCTGGGCCTCGTGGGGTGCGGCACCATAGGGTCTCCCGCTTGGCGCTCGTCGCGTGCATGTCTGCGCTGCTGTGAATGCTGCGTCTCGCGTAACATAGCGCCTCGTTCAAAGGAGCTGCGACCGATCCTTCGCCATGCCGCAAGCACTCGGGCCGATCGACACTGAAAGCGGGTTGCTGCGCACGGCGCGGCAGGTCCCCTCACCCAATTGCGACGACCGGCCGACGGGCATTGCGCCGGACCTGATCGTGGTTCACGGCATCAGCCTGCCGCCCGCGCAGTTCGGTGGGCCCTGGATCGACCGGCTGTTCACCAACACGCTGCCGGCCGACCATCATCCCTACTTTGCCGATATCGCCGCCCGCAAGGTGTCCTCGCATCTGCTGATCCGTCGCGACGGTGAAGTCGTTCAATACGTGTCGTTCCAGCGTCGCGCCTGGCATGCGGGAGTTTCCAGCTATCGTGGTCGCGAGAAGTGCAACGATTTCTCGGTCGGCATCGAGCTCGAAGGCGCGGACGAAGTCGCGTACGAGCCGATGCAGTATCGGGCGCTGGCCGCGGCGATCCTGCAGCTCTGTGCAGCCTATCCCTCGTTGTCGCTCGAGCGCATTGCCGGTCACAGCGATATCGCACCGGGCCGCAAGACGGACCCGGGGCCTGCATTCGATTGGGTGCGGCTGCGGGCGCTGCTTCAATCTGGCGCGCAGTTGTCGTCCCGGTCATTGCGATGAGTGCATTCGTGATGGGCGATCCGGCGAGCCGGCTGTGTCAGCTTTTTACTGACTGCGGAGATCGGTCGAACCCGGTGACGCGCAGGCGCTCGACGTTCCGTGCCGGCGCGTTGCTCGCATGCCTGTTTCTCGCAGCGTCGTTCCAGGCAGCTGCCGGCCAGTCGCCGGACGCGTCGACATCCCAGTCAAGTAGCGAACCGCGTGCGCAACGAATCGTCAGCCTCGCACCGAATCTCACCGAGCTCATGTTCGCCGCCGGCGCCGGCGATCGCATCGTCGGCACGCCGCAATACAGCGACTATCCGGCAGCGGCGCGCTCGATTCCCCGCATCGGGGACGCATTCCGCTTCGATTTCGAGCGTGTGCTCGCATTGCGGCCCGACGTAGTGCTGGCGTGGGAGCCCGGTACGCCGGTTGCGGTGGTTGAGCGCCTGAAAGCGCTCAAGCTGCACGTCGTCACGATTGCCACCTGGCATATCGCAGATATCCCACGAGCCGTGCGCGAGCTCGGGAGGATCGCCGGCACGACGAGTCAGGCTGCGCGAGCCGCTGCCACATTCGAAAGTGGCATCGCTGCTTTGCGCGGCGAGTACGGCGGTCGCGCGCCGGTCAGTGTTTTCCTCCAGGTCAACGACCAACCGCTGTACACCGTGAACGGCAAGCAGATCATGAGCGAGATCCTCGGCCTGTGCGGTGGCCGCAACGTGTTCGCCGATCTGAACGATCTGGCGCCCCAGGTCGGTGTCGAAGCCGTGCTCGCCGCCGATCCGCAGGTCATCGTCTCGACGGGAAACCCTGATTCCGCGGCGTTCAGGCAATGGCAACACTGGCCGCGGCTCAAGGCGGTGAGTGCCGGCAATCTCTTCACTGTGCCGCCCGATGATCTGGCGCGTTCGACGACTCGTGTGGCGGCTGGCGCGGCGGCAATGTGTCGCACTCTTGAGACGGCGCGACAACGCTTGGGCCTGTCGAATTAGAATCGCGCACCCCGAGCGTGGCCGCTGGCCCGCTGCGGCCTCTCAAGACAAGAAACGCGATATCCAATGACCCGATCCTCTGCCGCGCTGATCACGTTGCTCGCCTATGGCGCGGTGGTGCTTGCGATTGCCGTGTGGGGCACGCGGCGCACGCACAGCGCGAACGATTTTCTCCTGAGCAGTCGTCGCCTCGGTCCGTGGCTGGTGGCATTGAGCTATACGGCCAATGCATCTCCCGCCTGGCTGCTGTTCGCGATCGCAGGCGCGGCGTTCGCGTGGGGACTATCGGCGGTGTGGATCTGGGTTGCCGTGGTCTGCGGCTATGTGCTCAATCTTTTCTATCTCGCGCCGCGCCTGCGACTGCTGTCGACCGCACAGGGCAGCATTACGCTCGTTCAGGTGCTGAGCGCCGGCACCGGCGATCGCATGCAACCGCTGATCGTGCGCTCCGGTGCGATGATCATCGTGATCGCCGTGCTTCTGGAGATCGGCGCGGTGCTGTACACGGCGTCCAGCGTGTTCGCGACCGGCTTCGGATTCGATGTCACCACGACCAGCATCACGGCCATGGTGGTGATCATGGCTGCCACGTTCGCCGGCGGCTACTGGTCCACCAGCCTGGCAGACGCGGTGCACATCGGCATCCCGCTTGCGGTAGCGATCTTCATGCCGCTGTTTGCGCTGGCGATCAGCGGCGATCTGGAGCAGCTCAGGGTCGGCTTTGCCGCGCTCGGCCCCGCCACGACCGATTGGTTCGGCGGTCGCAGCGGCGTGGTGGCAATCGCTTTCGTCATCGGCGTCACCGCGTTCGGTTTCGAGTTGCCCGGGCAGCCTCACGCCATCACGCGTTTCATGGCGGCGCGTGATGAGGCGACGTTGGGTGTTGCGCGCTGGATCGCAATCGGGTGCATTTCGCTATTGCTCGCCGCGATGCTGTTGTGCGGCTGGTGCGCCAGCGTGCTGTACGCAGGATTGGAAACGCCGGCGCAGGCGCTGTTCGTTCTGATCGAGCGGCTACTGCCGCCCACGTTGTCGGCGATCATCGTTGCTTTGCTGGTCTGCGTCCTGCTTGCGGGGATCGCGAACCGACTGCTGGTGCTTGCTGCGAATTTCTCGGCGGACATGAAGCGAGCGAGCGCTTCGCTGTCGTTCGAATGGGCGCGCGTCGTGCTGGTGCTGTGCGCGATCGTGGCGCTGTGCTTCGCGCTTTACGCCAGCCACAATCTGCTCGACCAGGCGATGTTTGCGTTCTCGATCCTCGGTGCATCCTTCGGGCCCTTGCTGCTGGTCCGTGTCGCCGGCAAGCGCGTGCGGCCCGGCTCGACGCTCGGTGCGATGTGGGCGGGCTTCGTTCTGACGTGGCTATTCCATATCCTGCCCGACGCGCCGGGGGATTTTCTCGAACGCGTGCTGCCGTTCGTGGCGTCGCTCGGTATCGCGCTGACGGGCGGTGAGCGCCGCAGGAACCCCGACCGTGCGGACCGCTCGCAGGAGACGGTGCACGACCGGGTGCCGATCTGAGCGCAACGGATCGGGCGGGGAGTCTCTGTACGACTGGGGATCTCTGTGCAACGCGGACGAGCCGCGCTGAAAGATGATCTACGGCAGAAATCGACTCAGCCGATCACCAGGACGCACAGCCGGGAAAGGTGACAGCAGATGGCGAATTCCAGGAAACAAAGTCCGCGCCGGCAAGCAAAGCGCCAATCGGATTCGCGCACGACAAAGAAGGCGCGGTCGACCACTGCGTCGAAGAAGCAACGCAAGAGCAGGGGCGGAGGCCGGGCGGAGTCGCCGCAATCCCAACCTGTCGATGCGAGCCTCGCTGCAAGAATCCTTGCGGCCGTCAGGCGCATTCCGCGCGGCAAGGTCTGCACCTACGGCAATGTCGCCGACGTAGCCGGTCTGCCGCGCCGCGCGCGACTCGTCGGTACGGTACTTCGGCAGACTCCCACTTCCCGCGACCTGCCCTGGTTCCGTGTCATCAATGCCGGCGGCCGCATCTCCTTCCCCGTCGGCAGCGACGCCTATGCGCGCCAGCGCAGAAAACTCGAAGCAGAAGGCATCCCGTTCCTCGGCGGCCGCGTGGATCTGAAAAAGTACGGCTGGCCCGCGTTGGAAGAGACGCTGGACGAGCTGCTGTGGAAGCTGCCGTAGAGCAGCGCGCCTGAGAGTTTCGCCGTTCAGGTGAATCTGCAAACTGGCAACAAGATGCCCGATTCAGTCGTTGACATGCTATCGCATCTACCACGCGATGGTGCACAAGAGCGAAGTCCTGCTGTTGTGTGCAGGATCGAAGCGCACGCAAGAGTCCGACATCAGGGCCGCCGTGCGTTTCTGGCGGGACTATCAGCAGAGGCAGGCATGATTCGCAACAGAGCAAAGCAACCCGTATCGCGCAGTCACGAGGACGCAACGGTCGAAAGTTTCCGGAAGAATCCGGCCTTCGCCGCCGAGTATCTCGATGCGGTATTGGAGAATGGCGATCAGCAAGAGCTGATGCTGGCGTTGCGCAGGCTTTCCGAAGCATTTGGCGGTGTGCAGAAGCTGGCAACCAGCGCCAAGCTCAACCCGACGACACTGTACCGAACGCTGTCACCGCGAGGTAACCCCGAGCTCAGAAGCATGAATGCGCTGCTGAAGGCGATGGGGATGCGGCTACCGGTGCAGCCGCTGAGAAAGACAGGGGTCCGAAGGTGACCTAGGGACGCTGCGAACGCGAAGGGCAGACGAACAACATGGATCTGTACGCCAAAGCATGCCCGGACGACTCCTCCTGTCCGTGCTGAATCGACTTGCCCGGCATCGGGTATGCTTGTCGCTTCCTCACTGACGCACTCGGGGAGACAAGAATGAAGAACTCGATTCTCGCGATCGCTGCAGTAGCCGTTGTCCTGTCCGCTCCTGTTGACGCACAAACAGCTGCGTATCAGGTGAAGGCGCGTGAAGTTTATGCGCGCATCGTTTCCTTCCGCACCGCCGAGGGGCAGAACCAGACGGCGGCAATGGCGGCGTATCTGCAGGACGTACTGAAAGCCGGTGGTGTGCCGGCAGACGACATGACGACGGTCGAAGCCGCTGGCGCAACGGCAATGATCGTGCGTGTGCCCGGGCAGAAGCCGGGCCGTCCGATTCTGTTCTCTGCCCATATGGATGTCGTCGATGCGCGCCCGCAGGAATGGGAGCGCGATCCGTTTACGCTGATCGAAGAGAACGGCAATTTCTACGGACGCGGCACCATGGACAACAAGGCCGGCGTCGCCGCGCTGATCTCGACCATCCTGCGCCTGAAGTCCGAACAGATGCGACCGGCACGTGAGCTCGTCTTTGCCTTCGTGGGCGACGAAGAGACCGGGATGGAGACGACGGCGGCCATTGCCGCCCATCCCTGGGTCAAGAACGCGGAATTCGCGATCAACACGGACGCAGGCGGCGGTGCTCTCGACGAGAGCGGCAAGCCGCTCATCTACCTGATCCAGGGGGCCGAGAAGACGTTCGCCACCTTCGATATGACGGTTCGCAATCCCGGTGGCCACAGCTCGCGCCCACGCGCCGACAATGCGATCTACCAGCTGGCGCACGCGCTCGAGAAGATCGAGGCGTATCGATTCCCGGTAATGGCCAACAGTCTGACGCGTGCCTATCTTGGTGCAGTGGGCAAAGCGCAAACAGGCCCGCTCGGTGAAGCGCTGCGCAAATTCGCCGCCGACCCGAACGATGCCGCTGCCGCCGATGCGCTGGCGCAATCGCCCGAGTTCGTCGGCACCACGCGCACGACCTGCGTCGCCACCATGCTGGAGGCAGGCCATGCCGAGAACGCATTGCCGCAGACCGCAAAGGCGACCATCAATTGCCGCATCTTCCCGGATGTCGCGGTGGAAACCGTGCGCCAGGCACTGATGACTGCGATTGCAGATTCGAAGGTCGAAGTCACCACGCGCGACAAGCCGCAGGCCAGCCCGGTGTCGGAAATGCGGCCAGACGTGACGGCGGCGATTACGCGAGCCGTGCATGCAAACTACAAGGGCGTGCCGATCGTTCCTTACCTCGAATCGGGCGGCACCGACGGCAAGGTCTACCGTGCCGCCGGCATTCCGACCTTCGCCAGCTCCGGCCTGTTCAGCAAGCCCAGCGAAATGTTTGCGCACGGGCTCAACGAACGCCTGCCGGTGGTCTCTTTCTATCAAGGCCTCGATCACATCTACCGGCTGGCCGTCGAGCTGGGTGGCGCCCGCCGCGGGCGCTGATGGACGGCGATTTGGCGTGCGTCACACGCACGCCGTACGTCCGCTGCCGCCAAGTCCTGGCGGGTCGTCTGCCGCTGCAACGATCTGTGAACGGGCCATGGATGGCCCGCGATCTCCCCCCAAGACGTCGATCGATCTGATCCGCCGATTCGGGCGCAACGTAGGGAGGCTTCAGCCTTCGTCTGATGCCTGTGCGGCGCGGCGCGGATCGATACTGCGAGCCGTCCTATCGCACCAGAGGCACATCCGGGGGCTGTCGAGCTCCCGGGATCGAAGAGGGGAACGCGCCATGAACCGACCTGTCAGCGAACGCTTGATGACCCTGGAGGAGGCTCTGCGGCTGTCGCAGCTGAGCTCCGATCCCAGGAGAAAGTTCGAACGCCCCAGCATCTGGGCGTGGCAGACCGTGGCGCGCGCGATGGCGCAAACCGTTTCGGACGAACAGGTCGACAGCATGTGCCGGCGCCGCAGGAAGCCGGGGTGAGGCGGCGTCGGTGCATGCACTGTCGATTGCGTCGTAGCTCGATCAACGAACGGGAGAGCGTCCGGCGGTTTTGAAGATTGGCGGCGACCGCCGTCGTTGCGGCATCATTCGCGCTTTCGGCCACTATGGGGTCTTCCATGCGCCGCCTGCTGCCTGCGATCTGCATCGCGCTCGGTCTTGTCAGCGTCACCCCGTTGCATGCAGCCGCCCCACCCACGCCTCCCAAAGTCCTGCCTGCTCCGCCGCGACATGAAGGCGAAGGGCCCTATTCGCAGCTGATCCTGCGCAACGTCACCGTGATCAACGGCACCGGCGCGCCGGCGTTCGGGCCCGCCGATGTCGTCATCGAGAACAATCGCATCGTGCAGGTGATGCCGGTTGGCGCACCCGGCGGGGTCAAGGAAGATCCCAGGCGACCGAAGCTGGCGCCCGGCGGCAGGGAAATGGACCTGCGCGGGCACTACGTGATGCCGGGCCTGATCGACATGCACGGCCACATCGGCGGCGAAGAGCAGGGCGTTCCGGCCGAGTACGTATACAAGTTGTGGATGGGGCACGGCATCACCACCATCCGCGAACCCGGCTGCGGCAACGGCATCCAGTGGTGCGTGAGCGAGACCAGGCGCAGCGCCGCCAACGAAATCACCGCACCGCGCATCTTCCCTTACGTCTTCTTCACGCCGGAGGTGCCGATCACCGAGCCGGAACAGGGCCGTCGCTGGGTTCGCGAGATGAAGGCGAAGGGTGCGCTGGGCATGAAGTGTTTCGGCTATCGCCCCGAAGTCCTCGCCGCGGTGTTCGACGAGCTGAAGAAGCAGGGCATGCGCAGTGCCTGCCACCACGCCCAGCTCGATGTCACCCGGGTCAACGTTCTGACCACTGCGCGCTGGGGCCTGACGTCGATGGAGCACTGGTACGGCCTGCCCGAAGCGCTGTTCGACGACCGCACCGTGCAGGACTATCCGGCGGCCTACAACTACAACAACGAGCAGGACCGGTTCGGTCAGGCCGGCCGCCTGTGGAAACAGGCCGCGGTGCGCGGCAGCGAGAAGTACGAGTCGGTCATCAAGGAGCTGCTGGCACTCGATTTCACACTCGATCCGACGTTCACGATCTATCTGGCCTCGCGTGACCTGATGCGGGCGCGTCGCGCGGAGTGGCACGACGAATACACGCTCACGTCGCTCTGGGATTTCTACACGCCGAACCGCGACAACCACGGCAGCTTCTTCTTCGACTGGGGCACCGAGGAGGAAGTCGCCTGGCGCGAGAACTATCGGCCGTGGATGGCTTTCGTGAACGACTACAAGAATCGCGGCGGCCGGGTCACGGTGGGCTCCGACTCGGGCTTCATCTATCAGCTCTATGGCTTCGGCACCATCCAGGAGCTCGAGCTGCTGCGCGAGGCGGGCTTCCATCCGCTCGAAGTGATTCGCTCGGCCACGCTCTACGGGGCGCAGGCGCTCGGCGCGGCGGACCGGATCGGCTCGCTGGAGCCAGGCAAGCTCGCCGATCTGGCGGTGCTCGAAGAGAACCCGCTCGCCAATCTCAAGGTGCTGTACGGCACCGGCCATATCCGCCTGGGCGAGGACGGCAAGGCGCATCGCGTCGGCGGCGTCAAATACACCATCAAGGACGGGATCGTGTACGACGCGAAGCGGCTGCTGGCCGATGTTCGCGCCATGGTGGCCGAGGACAAGCGCACCAAGGGGGTGACTACGCTGGTTCAGCCGTAGCCGATCCGGTTGCCCCGGCGATTGGACGGGCAGGCGTTAACCCGATTGGCGCCGGCCCGTCGTTCATTGGTCAAACAGCGCGTCGTGCGGCTGTCCGGAGAGACCAATGAGAAGCCTAGTCCGCGGATGTTCCGTTCTGACCGTGACGGCGCTGGTCGTTGCGTGCGCAGCACAACGCGATGGCGACCGGGAAGCCGCGCAGAAGACTGATGCGACGATCGACAAGACTGCGGTTCCGGCGGCTCCGCCACCGGCGCCGCGTCTGGAAGTGCCGCACATGGCGGTAGAACAGCAGGTGGAGTCGCGAGACTTGAGCGAGGTCGCTGTCATGGCGCCCACGACAGCCGTTCGGCAGACGTCACAGACGCGCTATGCCCAAGTAGCCGGGAACGCAGCACCGGCCGCATTCTGCTGCGTGCCGCCGGTCTATCGGCAGCCGGCGAACACCGAGCAGTACGAGCATCTGAACGACAATCCGGTACACCTGGCGTCCGAGCAGCCGGTCTCGACCTTTTCCATCGACGTCGATACCGGCGCCTATGCCAACGTCCGGCGCTTCCTGAACGACGGACAGCTGCCGCCGCAGGATGCGGTGCGCGTCGAGGAGATGGTCAACTACTTCGACTACCAGTACGCGCCGCCCACCAACCGCGAGACGCCGTTTCGTGTGGCCACCGAGCTGACCCAGGCGCCCTGGAACCAGGACGCGCTACTGCTCAAGATCGGCATCAAGGGCTTCGAGATGGCGGCCAGCGAGCGGCCGCCGGTCAACCTGGTGTTCCTGATCGATGTGTCCGGGTCCATGCAGTCGCCGGACAAGCTGCCGCTGCTGAAGAACGCGTTCCGGCTGCTCGCCGATCAGTTGACGGCGCGCGATCGTGTTTCGATGGTGGTCTACGCCGGCAGCTCGGGCGTGGTGCTCGAGCCGACCGCCGGCGACCAGAGGCACAAGATCCGCGAAGCCATCGACCGGCTGGAAGCCGGCGGCTCGACCAACGGCGCCGAAGGCATCGAGCGCGCCTACCAGCTGGCCAAGGTGGCGCACATCGCCAAGGGCATCAATCGCGTGGTGCTGGCGACGGACGGCGACTTCAACGTCGGCGTGGTGAGTTTCGAGGCGCTGGTCGACATGGCCGAACGTCAGCGCGCCTCGGGCGTCGCGTTGACCACGCTGGGCTTCGGCACCGGCAACTACAACGACAAGCTGCTGGAGCGCCTGGCCGATGCGGGCGACGGCAACTACGCTTACGTCGATTCGCTGTCCGAGGCGCGCAAGGTGCTGGTTTCCGAGCTGTCCTCGACCCTGGTCACCATCGCCAAGGACGTGAAGATCCAGGTCGAGTTCAATCCGGCGCAGGTGCTCGAGTATCGGCTGATCGGCTACGAGAACCGGATGCTGGCGCGCGAGGATTTCAACAACGACAAGGTCGATGCAGGCGAGATCGGCGCGGGCCATCGCATCACGGCGCTGTACGAGGTCGTGCCGGTCGGCGCCAAGGGTCGGGTCGATCCGCTGCGCTACGGTGCGCTCGATACGGCGTCAGGCGCGGTACGCAGCGACGAATTGGCGAATGTCCGGCTGCGATACAAGAAGCCGGGTTCGGATACCAGCCAGTTGCTCGAATACCCGATCGCCAGGCAGTCGCTGGTGGCCGCCGCCAAGGCTTCGCCGGATCTGCGGTTCGCCGCCAGCGTCGCTGCCTTCGGCCAGCTGCTGCGCGGCGGCAAGTATCTCGGGACGTTCGGCTATGACGACGTGGCCGCGCTGGCGCGAAGCGGACTGAGTACGGACGACGAGGGCTACCGGCACGAATTCGTCTCGCTGGTGAAACTCGCGCAAACGCTGGCGCCGCAGGGCTCCGGCGAGAAGGTGGGGCAGGTTGGACGATGAACGGACCGGCGGCCAGGCCGTGCCCGCTGGACGGTGCAAGGTATCGGCGACAGATTCTGCGCCTGGCGTTTGCGGTGCTTGCTGCCGGGCCGCGGCAGCCGGCAGTGCCGCGATGCCTCGGACTCAAGTACCCTTGCCGGTATGGAATCGTCGCAACAGGGTGAGGCAATGGCCGCGAGCGTAGCGGTGGAAATTGCCGTCCCTGAGTCCGAGGCCAAAGCTGCGGCGCCGGTGCCCGCAGCGGTAGCGGAAACGGACGCCGCCCTGATGCTGCGCTATCGCGATGGCGATGCTCGGGCGTTCGAAGTGCTTTACCAGCGTCACAAGGGCGCGTTGTACCGTTACCTGCTGCGCATGTGCCGCCATCAGGACACGGCCAACGATCTGTTCCAGGAAGTGTGGAGCAAGGTGATTGCCAGCCGTGAGCGCTATGAGGCTCGCGCGCAGTTCAACACTTTCCTGTTCCGCATTGCGCACAACTGTGCGATCGATCATTTCCGGCGCGCCGGTCGCCAGCATGCCGGCCGCACCGACGACGTAACCGAGCTGGAGGATCAGCTGGCGGGCGCGGAGTCGCAGCGCCCGGAAGCGCAGTTGTCCGAACGGCAGGTGCGTGACTCGTTCCAGCAGGCGCTGCTGCAGCTGCCGCCGGAACAGCGCGATGTGTTCGTGCTTTATGAAGAGACCGGATTGAGTCTGGAGGAAATCGGGAACATCACCGGCGTGGCGATGGAGACGGCGAAGAGCCGTCTGCGCTATGCGCTGAACAAGTTACGGGCGGCGTTGCAGCAGCATCGGCCCGACCGGGAGCAGGTGGAGTCGTGAGCGAGCCGATCGACGACAAGGCGTTCGACGAGTATTTGAGCGGTCGCTCGCAGATCTCGCAGCGCTATCGCGCGCTGCACGATGACGCGCACGAAACCGTTCCTCCGGCGCTGGATCGACGCATCCTGGCGCAGGCTCGCGATGCCATTGGGCAGGCTGAAACGACGCCGGTGGATGATCTGGCGCAGCTGCGCACGAAGCGTCGGCGTCTCATGCAATGGAGCGTGCCGGCTGCATTGGCGGCATCCGCGGTGCTGGTCATATCGATCGTCGTCCGAAGTGGTGTGCAGCATGAGGTGCGCGCGGTGAATGTGCCTCCGGTAGCGGCGCCTGTCGCCGCGGCACCTCCAGCGCCGCCGCCACCATCGGCGGTGGCCAAGCAGCAGTCCACCGGTGCGAGTGCACAAGACGGTGTCGTCTTGATCGCGCCGCCGCAGAATGCAGTTACTGAATTCTCGCCCTTGGCGCCGCCTCCTGCGGCTGTGGCGAAGGAAGCCCCAAGCGTCAGACGGATGGCGTCACCGCCTGCTCCGGCGCCGCTGAAGGAAGCATCGAAGTCCTCCGGGCAGGCGTCAGCGTCAGCAGAGGCGGCAGCAGCAGGTGCGAACCGGGCTCACGTGCCGAGTGAGCGTGCACCCACACCGGTGGGCTCCACCGAGCAACGAGCGGTAGCCGCCGCGCCGCAAGTTACGTCGCCTATAGAGAATTCCGCGCGATACGAGCCGGCCGCCGCGAGCCCGCGCGCCGAGCGCGAGCAAGACGATCTCTCTGCAGTGGCGGTGACGTCGGCGACCCGACAAATGTCGATGGCTTCCGACGGCGCCACTTCCAGTGCGCCAGCTCCAGGCGCTGTCGAAAAATCGCCGCGCTCGGACGAGCAACCCGGATCCGTCGAGCTGCATGGCGATCCTCAGCGTTGGCTCGAGCACATTCGCGAGCTACGCAGGAACGACAAGCAGGCCGAGGCCGACAGCGACTGGAAGGAATTCCGTGCGCGCTATCCCGATTATCCCGTGACCGAAACGGACGTGGCCCGAAGCAAATCCGACAGCAAACCTTGAGCCGGGTTTGCGAACGAGTGGACGCCGCGGCGTCCACCGCTTCGATGGCGTTCCGACATTCTCTTCGCAGCGACAGGTGCCGTCAGGCGGCGGTCTGCCGATCCTGGGTGGCCGCTGCGGCAATGCGCGGCAGATACAGCCGCACCGTCGTGCCCTGGCCTGGCTCGCTCTCGACGCGCAGGAAACCCCCGGCACGCGCGACGATCTGATTGACGATGGCGAGCCCCAGGCCGGTGCCGTTTTCGCCCTTGGTGGTGAAGAAGGGCTTCAAGATGTGCTCGCGTGTTGCGGCGTCCATGCCGGTGCCGGTGTCGGCCACCTCGATGCAGGTGAACGTGGCCCGCTCGCCGTCTTTTTCCATGTCGATGTCGGCCGCGCCGATGGTCAGCTCGCCGCCGTCGGGCATGGCGTCGCGGGCGTTCACCGCCAGGTTGAGCAACGTACGCTCCAGCTGCGACGCGTCCATGAAGATACGGCTCACCGGTTGCTCGAAATCGAAGCGCAGCCGTATGCGATTGCCGAGCAACATGCGCAACATGTTGCCGAGCGATTCGACGGTGGCGCGCACATCCATGACGCGCGGCGAAATCGGCGCGTCCTTGCCGAAGCTCAGTACTTCCTGCGTCAGACCGCTGCCGCGTCGCAGAACGTCGATGATGCGTTGGGAGTAGCGGTCCGCATCCGGGTGCAGCCCTGGGATGCGGCGTATGAGTTCCGCATAGCCCATGGCGGCGCTGAGGATGCTGCGGAAGTCATGCGCGATGTCGGCTGCCACGCGGCCGACCGCCTCCATGCGATGCAGTTCCATCAGGTGCTGCTCGTACGCCCGTAGCGCCGTCTGCGCATGGGCATGCTCGTGCTCCTGATAAAGCCGGGCGATGTTGTCGGCGACCGCGCTGGCGAAATCGGATTCGGCGCCACTCCAGGTGCGCGGCGGGCCGACATGCTCATGACACACGACACCGACCACGCGCCCCTCGATGTAGATGGGCGCATCGAGCATCGAAGTGATGCCCAGCGGCTGCAGATACGACTGGTTCAGTCCCTGGGTGATTGCCGAGGTCTGGGCATCGCCGGCCGGCACCGTGCGACGCTGGTAGATGGCGTCGAAATACTCGGGAAAATCCACGGCCCGCAGCACCGCGCCCTGAAAAACCTCGGCGCTCGAGCGTTGCAACAGATAGCGACATCGCAGGGCGCGGCCCTGGTCGATCGCCACCCACACGCCGACCCGGTCGACTTGCAGAGCGTTGGCCGCTATCCGTGCGAGCTGCAGCCACAATTCGCGCAGCGGTGTGTCGGTACTGGCGTTCAGGCGGGCCAACTGCAGCCGCGCCTGCTCGAACAGCCGGGTCTGCTCACTGATCGGTCCCTTCGGGCTCTGCGACTGCTTGGCTGCCATGCGGGGTACCTCCCTTACATGCAAGGCCACTGTACCTGCGGCTGGGAGGTCGGGCCAGCGCTTCTGGTTGCAAGCTGAGTCGATCGGCTGTCAAGGCAGCATTTCGTCCCGGCCTGCCGGTAGAATCACGCCCACTTCCTGTTGCAAGCGTTGCGAGAGTCGGATCCGTGATGGAACGTTCGATCGAAAAACTGTTGTTCGCCAGCCGCTGGATCCTGGCGCCGGTCTACCTGGGGATGTCGCTGGCGCTGCTGGCGCTGGGCATCAAGTTCTTCATGGAGGTGTACCACCTCATGCACACCCTGGTCGAGGTGACCGAGGCCGACCTGGTGCTGCGGCTGCTGGCGCTGATCGACCTGGTGCTGGTGGGCAGTCTGATCGTGATGGTGATGTTCTCGGGCTACGAGAATTTCGTCTCCAAGATCGACGTCAAGGACGGCGGCGATTCGCTGGGCTGGCTGGGCAAGCTGGACGCCAGCAGCCTGAAGCTCAAGGTGGCCGCGTCGATCGTCGCCATTTCCTCCATCCACCTGCTGCGCGCCTTCATGGGCATCAGCAGCAGCGGACCGGTCGATAACGACAAGCTCATGTGGTACGTGATCATCCACCTCACCTTCGTGGTGTCGGCAGTGATGATGGGCGTGCTGGACAAGATGTCGTTCGCCAGCCATCGCGACGAGCACTGACTCGGGGCACGCGCCATGATTTATTCGCTGGGCGAGCGTCGCATCGAGACCTGCGGCGAGGAATATTACGTCGCGCCCAGCGCCGATGTGATCGGCAGTGTGCGGCTGGGGCGTTGGGCCAGTGTCTGGTTCGGCACCGTGATCCGCGGCGACGACGACTGGATCGAGCTGGGTGACGGCGTCAACGTGCAGGACGGCTGCGTGCTGCACACCGATGCGGGGGTGCCGATGGTGCTGGCGCCGAATTGCAGCGTCGGTCACAAGGCGTTCCTGCACTCCTGCACGGTCGGCGAGCATTCGCTGATCGCCAACGGCGCCATGCTGCTCGACGGCGTGAAGGTCGGCAGGTTCAGCATCGTGGCCGCCGGTGCGTTCGTGCCGCCGCGCAAGACGATTCCTGACGGCGTGGTGGTGATGGGCTCACCGGCCAAGGTGGTGCGCGAGATCACGGAAAAGGATCGGGAGCTGCTGATTCGCACCGCCGCGCACTATCAGGAAAACGCGAAAAAATTCCGGCAACAGCTGCGGCAGGAAAGCTGAGGCTGCGCGCGACCCGGTGCATCGAAGCGGCGACGGCCCAGGCAGGCCGTCATGAGGGCGAGGAATCGCAGGCGGCCGCTCAGCTCGCCGACACCTTCTGGGGCGGTTCGACGCCTTCCGGGAAAAATTCCAGCGACACCGAATTCAGGCAATGCCGCTGACGCGTGGGCGGCGGGCCATCGTTGAAGACATGGCCGAGGTGCGCATCGCAGCGGCGGCAGCGGATTTCGGTGCGCTGCATGCCGTGGGTGCGGTCCACCAGTTCGACGATGTGCGCCGGGTCGAGCGGTTGGTAGAAACTCGGCCAGCCGGTGCCCGATTCGAACTTGGCATGGGCGCGATACAGCGGCAGGCCGCACAGCCGGCAGGCGTACAGGCCGCTTTCCTTATTGTTGAGCAGCGTGCCGCAGAACGGCCGCTCCGTGCCCTGATGCAGGATGACGTGACGCTCCTCGGGTGTGAGCGCCGCTGCGTATCTGGCGCGCTCTGCGTCGCTGAGCGGCCGCAGGTCGTAGCCGCTCGCCGAAGTCGTTGGGGATGTGTTCGTGGTCATGATCGAATCCGGGATTACCTACCTTCCGCCCGCAGCCGGCTGTGCCGGTAGCCGTAGAAACCGTACACCGAGAAGCCGAGCAACGACCAGATCACCAGCCGCCACCAGGTATCCGCGGGCAGGAAGTACGTCATACCACCACAGATCAGCGCACCGAGCACGCAAGTGACCGGCGCGAACGGCACACGGAACGGTCGTGGCGCATCCGGCCGGGTGTAACGCAGGACCAGCACGCCGATGCACACCACCGTGAAGGCCAGCAGGATGCCGATCGAAATCAGCTCGCCCAGCACGTTCAGCGGGAACAGGCCGGCGAAGAACGCGGCGCCCAGCACGGTGACGACGGTGGCCACGTGCGGCGTGCGGTATTTCGGATGCACCTTGCGCATGGCCTGCGGCACCAGGCCGTCGTCGGCCATCGCCAGCAGGATGCGTGGCTGGCCGAGCAGCGACATCAGGATCACCGAGGTCATGCCGGCGATCGCGCCGAGCTTGACCAGTGAGCCCAGCCAGGAGAGCTCCTTGTGCGCATCCAGTGCGACTGCAACCGGCGCGGCCGCGCCCAGCTGCGGATACGGCACCATGCCCGTCATGACCAGCGCCATGGCGATGTACAGCGCCGAAGAAATCACCAGTGTCGCCATGATGCCCAGCGGCAGGTCGCGTTGCGGGTTGCGGGCTTCGCGCGCCGTGGTGGAGGCTGCATCGAAACCGATGTAGGAGAAAAAGATGATGCCCGCGCCCTGCAGTACGCCGCTCCAGCCGAAGTGGCCGAAAGTGCCGTCGTTGGGCGGGATGTAGGGTTGCCAGTTGGCGGTGTCGATGAAGGATATTCCGGCGAAGATGAACACCAGGATGACCGCGACCTTGATGATCACCATCACGGTGTTGGCGCGGGAGGATTCGCGCACGCCGACATACAGGATCCAGCCCATCCCCAGGATGATGAGCACCGCCGGCAGATTGATGATGGCGCCGGTCGCCGCCAGATGACCGCCGGGGCCCTTGCCGAACGGCGCATTGGTGAGCGCCTGTGGGAAGGTGATGCCCCAGTCGCCGAGAATGTTGACGACGTACTCCGACCATCCGACCGCGACCGCGGAGGCGGACATCATGTATTCGAGCGACAGGTTCCAGCCGATGATCCAGGCCACTGCCTCGCCGAGCGTGGCGTAGGCGTAGGTGTAGGCGCTGCCGGAGACGGGGATCATGGCGGCGAACTCGGCATAGCAGATCGCGGCGAATGCCGAGCCGATGGCGGCGATCAGCAGCGAAAGCGTCAACGCCGGGCCGGCGTGCTCGGCGGCCACCGTGCCGGTGAGGATGAAAATGCCGGTACCGATGGTCGAGCCCAGGCCGACGGCGGTCAGCGCGCCGACGCCCAGCACCCGGTTGAGCTGCGGGCCGGTCTGCAGGTCCTTGACGATGGAGTCGACGGTACGCACGGCAAACAGGCGGCGCAGAAGCGTGGACATGAGGTTTGAGGCCCCTTTTGTGGTTCTGGTGTCGGACGGCGGCACGTGCGCCCAAGGCTACAGGCGGCAGACGCTGATGAACAGATCAGCGTTTTGCCCGATGGCGTGCCCTGTGGCCGGCGCGGCCAAAGCCTTATCATCGGCAGCGTGATGCAAACGGACGATTCCGCGCCGGGCGAGATGCCGCCCACTTCCACTCCCATCGCCAACAGCTACTGGGTCCTGCCCGGACGTCTGCTCGCGGGCGAGTATCCTGGCTCGATCTCGCGTGCGGAAGCGCTCGATCGTATACAGAAGCTGCAACAGGCCGGCGTCGACAGCTTCATCGATCTGACGGAAGAGAACGAGATGCCGCCGTACGATCCGTTCCTGTCGCGTGAGGCGCCGCGCACGGTGGAGCATCGGCGCCTGCCAATCACCGATCACAGCGTGCCGCAATCATCCCAGGTGATGACCGGGATCCTGGATGCGATCGACGCGCAGCTGGCCGCGGGGCGCTGCGTATACGTGCATTGCCGCGCCGGCATAGGTCGAACTGGAACCGCGATCGCGTGCTACCTGATCCGTAGCGGACGTACTCCCGAGGCCGCGCTCGAGCATCTTCAGCTTCTGTGGCAGAGCTGTGCGCGCAGCCGTTCCTGGCCGACGACCCCCGAGACGCAGGAGCAGCACGACTTCGTGCTGCAGTGGAGCGAGCCGGCGCGCGCGACCGAAATCGAGCTGATCGATCGGTATCGCGGCGCGCTTCTCGGGATGGCTGTCGGCGATGCGCTCGGTGGTCTGGTTGCGGCGGCGCAGGTCGATCCGAAGCAGTTGTTGCAGCCGCAATCGCTTGCTGGCGTTGCACTCCTGATCGGCGCGGATACGGCATCCACCCTGGCCGTGGCCGAAAGCCTGCTGGCGCACGCCGGCCATGATGCAGACGATCAGATGCATCGCTACGTGCATCTTTTCGGCGGCGACGCGATGAGCAGGATCTCGGCAGAGTTCAAACGCGCGCTGAGCGCATGGAAGTGGTCGCGCAAGGCCAATGGCGGCACGCACGATCCGAAGAATCTCGACCCGCACTCGCTGGTGCGCTCCCTCGCTGTCGCCTTGTATCGACGCACCGATCCGGCCGCCGCCATCGACCTGGCAGCGGAAGCTTCGCGGCCGACGCATCAGTCGCCGGTCGTGCTGGACGTGTGCCGGCTGTGGACGGCGCTGCTGATAGATGCGCTGGCGGGAGTTGCGAAGGCCGATCTGCTCAGCCTGCAACGTGGCGAGGCGATGTCCATGGTGCGCGGCCGAACGCTCCGCAAGGAACTCGGTGGATTGCTGGAGCCGCGCTGGCTGCCGATGTCCCGCCAAGGCGGCGACGCGCTATCTCTTTGTGCGCGCGCATTGGTGGTTTTTTCGGAGACGCAGGATTTTGCGGACGGCATGCTCGAGGCGGTCGCCGGCAGAGCTGCTCCGGCAACCGCGGGTGCGCTCTACGGCGCACTTGCCGGTGCGTACTACGGCGTGAAAGCGATTCCCACTCATTGGCAGCTTGCATCCCCTGAAAGGGAGTCGATTCAGCAGCTGGCGCAACGACTCGCAGAATGATCCTTTCAGATGACGACGCGCTCGAAACGAAAGAAAACAGCACGCGGCACACCGGCACGGCTTAGCCGCCCCGTCAAACGGCGCGAGCCATCGTGGGTGCGGCTGAGCGACGAGGAGTTGCTGAACAAGCGGTTCTGCGACCTGCGGCTGTCGCTGCGTAACACCATGGTGGAGCGGCACTGGCGCGACGTGCAGAACGATCTCAACCGCCGCGGCATCCGCTTCCGGCCGCATCTGTGGCTGTCCGAAGAGTGGTTCTCGCCCGATGGCGTGCCCGGCATCGCCGTGCCGTTCTACATGGCGCATCCGCGGCTGATGCGGTTGGAACGGCATTTCATGGGCGAAGTGGAGGGCGGCAATGCGAACTGGTTGACGCGCATCCTGCGCCACGAAGCGGGCCACGCGCTCGACAATGCGTTTCGCCTGCGTCGTCGCAAGGAATGGCGACGCACCTTCGGCAATCCCTCGCGTCCGTATCCGGATGTCTACCGGCCGCGCCCGGCCAGTCTCGACTATGTACTGCATCTCGGGCACTGGTACGCGCAGAGTCATCCGACCGAGGATTTCGCCGAGACCTTCGCCGTGTGGCTGCAGCCGCGGGCGCGCTGGCGTCGCGACTATCATGGCTGGCCGGCGCTGAAGAAGCTGGAGTACGTCGATTCGTTGATGCAACAGCTGCAGAACGTGCCTGCCGCCGTTGTCAATCGCGATCTGATCGAGCCCTTGAGCGAGGATACGCGTACGCTCGGCGAGCACTATCGGCAGAAGCTCGCCCGCTATGAGCTGGATAGCGCCGAAGCCTACGATCTGCGTCTGAAGCGCATCTTCGGCAAGCACAGCCGGCGTCGTCGCCATCTGCGCGCCGCCACTTTCGTGCGCAAGGTGCGTCCGCAGCTGGAGCGATTGTTGATCCGGCGCTCGCGTTTGCACCCGTATCTCGTGCACCATGTACTGCGTACTGTCATACAACGTTGCCGGGAGCTCGATCTGGTTCTTGATACTTCACAACGCGCAGCCAAGCGCGCAGTGCTCGACGTGGTCGAGCGCATCCTGATGGACATGCTCCGTCGTGACCGCGAGCGGTATGCACTATGAGAAGGGCCTCATGAAGCCACTACGCGTACTGGTGTTGATGCATGAAAGCCTGGTGCCGCCCGCGAGCCTGAGGGGTTATACCGACGAAGAGATCGACGAGTTCCAGACCGAGCTCGACGTGACCAGCGAACTGGAAGACGCCGGCCACACGGTGCAGGCGTTGGGCATGGGCGACAATCTTTCGGATCTGCGCAGCGCGATCACCGATTGGAAGCCCGACATCGCGTTCAACCTGCTGGAGGAGTTCCAGGGCATCGTGACCTACGATCAGTACGTGGTCGCGTTCCTGGAACTGATGAAGCAACCGTATACCGGCTGCAATCCGCGCGGCATGATGATCTCGCGCGACAAGGTGCTGTCGAAGCAGATCCTGGCCTATCACCGCATCCCGACGCCGGGATTCGCCGTGTTCCGCAAGGGTCAGCGCTATCGCCTGCCGCGTCGGCTGAAATTCCCGCTGTTCGTCAAGTCCACCACCGAGGACGCCTCGCTGGGTATTTCCCAGGCATCGGTGGTGACCGATGCGGAGAAACTCAAGGAGCGCATCGAGTTCATCCACACCCAGATCAACTCGGACGCGCTGGTGGAGGAATACATCGAGGGTCGCGAGCTGTACGTCGGCGTCATCGGCAACGAACGGCTGCGCACGTTGCCGGTGTGGGAGATGGATTTCGGCACGTTGCCGGACGTGATGGCCGGCATCGCCACGCGCAAGGTGAAATGGGATCGTCGCTATCAGGAAAAACACGGCATCAGCACCGGCGCCGCACCGTCGCTGCCGGATGGCGTACCGGCATACCTCGACAAGCTGTCCAAGCGGATCTATCGCGCGCTGCACATGAGTGGCTACGCACGCATGGATTTCCGCATGCGCCCTGACGGCAGCGTGTTCGTGCTGGAGGCCAACGCCAATCCGAACATCAGCGACTACGAGGACTTTTCCGAATCGGCCAAGTCCACCGGCATCACCTACGCCACGCTGCTCGAGCAGATCATTCGCCTGGGCCGCAACTACCAGGCGGCGTGGCGCATCGACGAGGCCTGAGTCCTGCGCAGCGCCGTCCCGCTTGCCCCAAATTTGCAGCGGACGGGTGAGGCCCCACTAGAATCGACGTAGCGCCCGCCCGTGCGGGCCTGACGAGAAGGGCCCGGCATGGTTGCTGTTCACTCACCGGCTGTTCGCGCCAATACCGTCCTGTTCGCGTTGTGGGCGCTCTTCTGGGTGGCCATGATCGCCGTGGGCTTTCAGGACGCGCTGCGCAATCCGCTGGTGCGCTGGTGGGAGCCGCTGTTGTGGGAGAGCAGTTCCGCCGTCGTTGGGACCTCGTGGTTCCTGCTCCAGCGTCGCGCCGACGCCGGCTACGCACGGTATCTGGATCGTCCCTGGCTCTGGTTCGCGCACCACGCCAAATGGCTGCTGCTGCTGATTCCGAGCTTCATCGTGTCGACCTACCTGATTCGTCACGGTATGTATCGCCTGCTCGGAGAAGAGTATCGACACGAGCCGTGGACCTTCGTGGTCGCCTACGAATCGGTGAAGCTCACTCTGTTCGTCAGCCTCTGGCTTGGCATCATCTTCGGGTTCAACTCGTTCACGCAGTGGCGTTCTCAGCGCGAGGACCTGCTGGCTGCGCAGAAGGCGCTGGCCGAGTCGCAGCTGCTGCAGCTGCAGGGGCAGCTGCGGCCGCATTTCCTGTTCAATGCGCTCAACACCATTTCCTCGTTGATGCACGTCGATCCCATGCGGGCGGATCGGCTGCTGGCGCGACTCGGCGACCTGCTGCGCCTGAGTCTGGTGACCAGCAACAAGGAGCTGACGACGCTTCGTGAGGAGCTGCGCATGCTGGAGCTTTACGCGCAGATCATGGGGGAGCGGTTTACGGGGCGCGTGACGTTCGCCTGGAACATCGATGAGCCGACGCTTGCGGCCGCTGTGCCGACGCTGTTGCTGCAGCCGCTGCTCGAGAATGCGTTCAAGCACGGGGTGGAACTTGCGCAGGATGCGGCGTTGATCCGCATCGAAGGTCGCAAGCAGGACGAGAAGCTGGAGCTGGTCGTCGCCAACAGCAGCACGACGCAAGTCCGGTCGGAATCGACCGGTATCGGGCTGAGAAACTGTCGCGAGCGCCTGCGATTGCTGTATGGCGAATGCGCCACGCTCGAGCTGACCCAGGAGCCGACGCAAGTCGTGGTCCGGGTCCGTCTGCCGTATCGCGAGTATGCGCCATGATTCGCACGCTCATCGTCGATGACGAGTCGCCGGCGCGGGACAAGTTGCGTCGCTGGCTCGGCGAGCATGAGGACGTCGAGATCGTCGGCGAGGCCGCCGACGGATTGCAGGCGGCTGCGGCCATCGATTCGCTGCAGCCCGAGGTCGTCTATCTCGATATCCAGATGCCTGGACTCAACGGGCTGGAGGTCGCGGCGCAACTGGAGCCGCAGCATGCGCCGCTGATCGTGTTCGTCACCGCGTTCGACGAGCACGCCGTCAAGGCATTCGATCTGAACGCAGTGGACTATTTGCTGAAACCATACGACCGGGATCGACTACTGCGAACCCTGGCGCGCGTTCGCGAACGACTTGGAAGCGCTGCACACTCCACAGCGGTGCATGTCGCTCGCGAGCGGGTTGGTGCAAGCGACCGGTTGCTCGTGCCGCGCGGTGAACGGCTGGAGCCAATCGAAAGCAACACGATCCACTGGCTGGAAGCGGACGACAACTACGTGCACGTGTGGACGGGGGAGCGGCGCTACCTTCTGCGGCGCACTCTTCAGGATCTATTGGCGCAGCTGGGCGAACAGCGCTTCGTCCGCATCCACAAGTCCGCCGCGGTCAATCTGGCTGAGATCCAGTCGCTCACGCCGCTGTTCAAAGGCGACTACGAATTGCAGCTGCGCAGCGGCCAGACGCTGCGACTCAGCCGGCGCTATCGGGATGCATTGTTCTCACGCATGGGGCGCTGAGCTCCGCTTGCCCCGTCCGCAGTCCCGTTGACCCCACTGTTGCGGCGTCCGCTGCCGCGGCGGCGCATGTTGCCGCCGTCATTCGAACAGGAGGTCCCCGGTGAATACATCGATCGACTTTGCGGGTGGGCGCTACGACTTCCTCGACTGGTTGCGCGTGCTGGCCATTTTCGTCCTGCTCTTCTTCCACGCCGGCATGCTGTTCGTCGGTTGGGGCTGGCACATCCAGAACAGCCAGACCCTACCGGCACTGGTGCTGCCGATGGATATCGCGCATCGCTTGCGCATGCCGCTATTGTTCGTCATCGCAGGTGCGGGCTTGTGGTTTTCACTGGGCCGGCGCAGCGGCCTGGAGGTCGTGCGCGAACGAAGTGTTCGCCTGCTGCTGCCGCTGGTAGCAGGCATGTTCCTCATCGTGCCGCCGCAGCTCTGGTACGAGCGCCTGTTCCACGGGCAGTGGCAGGGTGGCTACGTCGACTTCGTGCTGCATCGCGTGCTGCTGTTCCAGCCCTATCCGCAGGGCGACTTCAGCTGGCATCACTTGTGGTTCATTGCTTATCTCTATGTGTATGTGCTGCTGTTCATGCCGGCACTGGTGGCCTGGCGGCGCCGCACGTCGTCGTTGCGGCCCGGTGCCTGGATGCTGCTGGGGGCTTTGCCGCTCGGAATCAACGAAGCGCTGCTCAAGCCGCTTTTCCCCGAATCCCACGCGCTGATCGGCGACTGGTACGTCTTCAATCACTATTTGTTGTTGATGCTGTACGGCTTCGTGCTGGCCTCCATGCCCGGCAGTTGGGACTGGCTGGCGCGCCGGCGACATCGCCTGCTTGGCGTGGCCGTTGCTGTCTTCGTGCTGACGCTGGGTGCGATCGAAGTCGGGCTGATCCATCGGGGCACGTCCGCGGATTCGCTCAGCGCCAACCTCTTCACCTGGTGCTGGGTGTTGGTGTTCCTGGCTTATGGCCGCCAGCATCTGTCTTTCTGCAATGGATTGCTGCGTTGGGCGCGTGACGCTTCGTATCCGGTCTACATCCTGCACCAGACCGTGATCGTCGCCATCGGCTACTACGTGGTGCAGATGTCATGGGGGCCGTGGACCAAGTATGCCGTCGTGCTGGCGGCAACGATGACGATCTGTGCGGTCTCGTATGAGACGGTCGTACGGCGCTTTGCGGTGACTCGTGTGCTGTTCGGTTTGAAGCCACTGACCGGCAAGGCGAGGATCGCGGCAAGTGGTTCGACGCCGGATGCGTCGAGCGCGTAATGACTGCTGCCGCTGGCGATTCAAGTCCCTTCCCCCGCTCGGCGGGGGAAGGGACGCTTGCTCTGCTGAGTATCCGCTTTCCGAGGCTTGTCACTCTTTCCCGGCTTCGCCGGTCCACTGCGCCAGCCACTTCAGCACTTCGTGGTGCCACTGCACGCTGTTGGCGGGCTTGAGCACCCAATGATTCTCGTCGGGGAAGAACAGCAGGCGGCTGGGGATGCCGCGGCGCTGCAGCGCCGTGAAGGTCGAGATGCCCTGCGTGTCGGGTACGCGGAAGTCCTGTTCGCCCTGGATCACCAGCATGGGCTTGGACCATTGCGCGACATGGTTGGCCGGGTTGAACTTCTCGTAGTTCTCCGGCACTTCGTACACCGGGCCGCCGTGCTCCCATTCGTCGAACCAGAGTTCTTCGGTGGAGTAGCCCATGGCGCGGCTGTCGAAGATGCCATCGTGGTTCACCAGGCACTTGAACGGCTCGTTCCAGTTGCCGGCGATCCAGTTGATCATGTAGCCGCCGTAGCTGGCGCCCAGGGCGCAGGTGCGATCCGCGTCCAGCCACGGATATCTCTCCAGCGCCGCCGCCAGGCCCTTCTGCAGGTCCACCAGCGGCTTGCCGCCCCAGTCCTGCGAGATCGAGTCGGTGAACGCCTGGCCGTAGCCGGGTGAGCCGTGGAAGTCGACGAACACGGCGGCGTAGCCGGCGCCGGCGTAGGTCTGCGGATTCCAGCGATAGCTCCAGGCATTCGCAAACGAGGACTGCGGACCGCCGTGGATGATGAAGGCCACGGGATAGCGGCGCTGCGGATCGAAGTTCGCCGGCTTCACGATGTACGCGTATACCGTTTCGTCGTTCGCGCCGGTGAAGCGGAACTGCTCGGGCTCACCGAACGTGACTTCCGCCAGCTTCTGCGCATTCATGCGCGGCAGCTCGCGCAGGTTGCCGCCCTTGATCGTGAGCGCATACAGCTCTGCCGGCGACTTGAGCGAGTTCAGTGCGAACACGATCTCGCGCTCGCCGACGCTGAAGCTGTCGACGTGCCCCGGGCCGGTGAGCAGGGTGGGCTTGCCGGTCTTGACCTCCACCGACCACAGCGGATGCTGGCCGAGATGGTCGGTGGTGACATAGAGGGTGCGGCCGTCGGCCGAGAACGCCATCGAATCCACCGAGCGGTCCCACGACTGCGTCAGCGCTCGCCGCTCGCCGCTTTTCATGTCCATGACCACGATGTGGAAGCGATCGGCTTCGAAGCCGGGCCGTTCCATCGCGCGCCAGGCGAGCTGCTTGCCGTCCGGGGAGAAGATCGGCTGCGTATCCCACGCCGGGTTGTCGGCAGTGAGATTGCGCGGCTCGCCGCCGTCGACGCTGACTTCGTACAGATCGAAGTTGGTCGACCAGGGCTCGGACTTGCCCTTGATGCGCGTGCTGAAGACCAGCCGGCTGCTGTCGGGCGAGAAGGTGTACTCGCTGGCGTCGCCGAAGGGCTTCGACGGCACGTCCGCATCCAGCGACTTGCTGAGCGCCACCGGCTCGCCCTGCGCCGCGCCGTTTTCCAGTGTCAGCACGAACAGCTGCGAGATGCGACCGTCGCTCCAGGTGTCCCAGTGACGGATGAACAGCCGGTCGTACACCGCGCCGCTGTGCTTGAGCTTGGCGTTCGCGCTCAACCGGTCGGCGGTGCAGGCGAAGTCGGCGCAGTCCGGGAAGACATCGACGGTGACGGCGAGCTTGCTGGAGTTCGGCGCGAGCTTGAAGCTGCCGACGTCGAGCGGCAGCCGGGTCACCGGTTCGGCTTCGCCGCCGCCGGCCTGCAGACGCCACACCTGGCTGGAGCCGCCGCGGCTGGAGAGGAAATACAGCGTGCGGCCGTCCGCCGACCATTGCGGGCTGCCGTCGTTCTCGGGATCCGAGGTGAGTCGCTGCGGCTGCGCGCCCTTGGTGGCGAGATCGAGCGACCAGATGTCGGTGCGGCCGCGATTGGCGTCCATGTCCGTCTCGCGCACGGTGAACGCAACGGTCTTGCCATCGGGCGAGAGCACGGGCTCGGACACGCGCTGCAGCCGCACCAGGTCTTCGACCGAGAACGGATGCCTGGCCTGAGTGCTCACGCCGGGAGCGTTCGGATTGTTTTGAGCAATGCCCGGATGGGCGGCGAAGGCGAGCAGGACGCCAGCGAGGATGGGACAGTGCTGCAGACGAGGCATGTTCACTCCGGCAGGGCGCGGCAAGACGCGAAGGGCCGCAAGTATCCTATCTTGCCCGGCCGTCGTCACCCGTCACTTGCGCTCGCCGAACATCGCGAAAGCACTTGTATACCCGTGCAGATAGGTGGCGTTCTGGACCGGCCCGATCTCGCCGTTGCAGAAGAAGCCGCCGATGGGCACATCCGCGACCACGCGCCGGAACGCATTGCTGTCGTGGTCCGCCTGGCCGTATAGACCGATGCCGCGGCCAGCGCAGGAGAACAGCAGTGCGCCCGAAGAGGCCGCCGCTACGGCGCCAGCGCGATACTGGCTCAGGGCGCGTTCCAGGTCGTAAGCCGAAGTGGAGGCATCGCGCAGGTGAAACTGCACGACACTATTGTTGGGCACGTGCGCATTCACCCACAGCGCGCCGCTTTGCGGATCCATTCCCAGGATGTTGCGAATGAGGAAGTCGCCGGGTACGTATTGATTGGCGTCCGCGCGCATCGCCATGCCCAGGAACAGCGATTGGCTGAACAGCTCGCGCTCCGCTGGCGTCAATTGTTCGAACAGCAAGGCCAGCACCTCGCGCGGCGCATGGCCATCCAGCTCGCGAATGAGATTTTCATGCGCCAGGGTCACGAACATCGGGTCGCCCACCGGCCGGCAGCCTTGCGCCACGACGGTATCGATCCTGACGTTGCCGGTGAGTGCCAGTGCAATGGCGCCGGTGCGATGCACTTCATCGCCGAGATACAGCACCGAGCCGCCGGCCTGGCGCGCGCCGCTGGCGAGCCCGCCCACCTTGGCGGCGTTCGGATAGACACGATCCAGGCCCCGCACGAAGGTCTCGGTTTCGAAGGTGAAAGGATCGGCGAGAATCAGGAACGCGGGGTCCTGGGTCGCGGTCAGGTGCATGGTGTCTTCCCAGACGCGCGTTTCGGCGTACACCGGCGGAATCTGTGCTGCGTCCAGGTGGACGCCTTTCAGGCGCACGCCGGGCAGCACCGCGCCGGTGAGCGAAATAGCGGGGCGATCCTCGACTTCGCGACCGCCGCCGATCACGCCGGCTGCGCAGCAACCGAACAACAGGCTGCCATCGAACTCGCGCTGCAACAGCCGGGGCAGCTCATCGAAGTGCGCAGCGTGCTGCGCACTGATGAAAGCGATCAGCAGGTCCGGTTCCTGCTTGCCGAGGTCCGCGAACAGTTTGCCGGCCGCTCGGGTCACCGCCGCTGGCAGCGGGCTCTCAGTGTCGATGGCCGACGCCCAGCGCATGTCGATGTCCCTGCGAGCTTCGAGAGCCCGGAATTCTAGCGACGCGTGGCGTTGCTGTCGTTGCGCGTTGTACGGGTGCGCCGTGTCAGCGGTGGCTGACGTTACGCCGCGATTTCGTCGTGCGCTTCTCTCAGCCATTCGAGCATCGGCGGATCGGCGAGCACATGCTCTACGTAAGCACTCGAGGCCGATGAGAGTCTTGGCTGATAAGTGTTGAAGCGCAGTACCACCGGTGCGTACATCGCGTCGGCGATGCTGAAGCTGCCGAACAGCCACGGTCCATTCGCGGCATGTTTGGAGCGGCAGTCCTGCCAGAGTTGATCGACGCGCGCCACGTCGTTGCCTGCCTCCAGGGACAACGGCGCGTGAACGTTCTTTGCTGCTGCCTGCATCGGCCAGCTCTGGCGCAGCCCTGCGAAGCCAGAGTGCATCTCCGCGCTGATCGAGCGCGCGTGCGCACGTTGCGCGGCATCGCTCGGCCAGCCGCGTCCGCCGGCTTTCTCGTTCACATATTCGAGGATGGCGAGCGAATCCCAGACATGCACGTCGCCATCGATCAGCACCGGTACGCGCGCTGTGGGCGAGTAGCGGCTCACCTCCTCCTTGAACTCCGGCGTGTCGAGCTTGAGCTTGATCTCCCGGAAGGGCAGGTCGAGGTGCTTGAGCGCCAGCCAGGGACGCAGCGACCAGCTGGAAAGATTCTTGTCGCCGATGACCAGGGTGAGCATGGGTGGGGAGGAAACGAGCTGAAGAGGCAATCAGAATAGCGCCTTTGGGCGCAACTGCGCATGCCTCGGTCCGGGGTTTTCCTTACACTTGTCGCTCCTGAAGCCCCGCCATCGCCCCAGCCATGACCGACTACCGCCTTTCGACGCTCGCCATCCGTGCCGGCCAGGTCCGCACGCCCGAGGGAGAGCACGCCGAGCCCATCTTCACCACCTCGAGCTACGTGTTCGGCAGTGCCGCCGACGCAGCGGCGCGCTTCGCGGAAAAAGAGAAGGGCAACATCTATTCCCGCTTCACCAATCCCACGGTGCGCTGCTTCGAGGAACGCCTCGCGGCGCTGGAGGGCGCGGCCTCGTGCGTGGCTACCAGCTCGGGGATGGCCGCCATCCTGGCGACCTGCATGGCGTTGCTGAAAGCCGGCGACCACATCGTCTGCTCGGAGAGCGTGTTCGGCTCCACCATCGCGCTGCTCAACCGTTATCTGGTGAAGTTCGGTGTCGAGGTCAGCTACGTGCCCCAGGACGACAACTCGGCCTGGCGCAACGCGATCAAGCCGAACACCCGGCTGTTCTTCCTGGAGACTCCCTCCAATCCGCTGTCGGCCATCGCCGATATCCGGGCCATTGCCGACATCGCCCACGAACGCGGTGTGCTGCTCGTGGTCGACAATTGTTTCTGCACGCCGGCGTTGCAGAAACCGTTCGAGCTGGGCGCCGACCTGGTGATTCATTCCGCGACCAAGTTTCTCGACGGCCAGGGACGCTGCGTCGGTGGCGCGGTGCTCGGCGATCCGCAGCGGGTCGGCACCGACGTGTTCGGTTTCCTGCGCACGGCCGGTCCGAGCATGAGTCCGTTCAATGCCTGGGTGTTCCTCAAGGGACTGGAGACGCTGGAACTGCGCATGAAGGCGCATTCGGCAGCCGCGCTGGAGCTGGCGCGCTGGCTGGAACGTCGGCCAGGCGTACGCAAGGTGCACTACGCCGGGCTCGAGTCGCATCCCCAGCACGCGTTGGCACGGCGTCAGCAGTCGGGCTTCGGCGGCATCCTTGCCTTCGAAGTAGAACATGCGCGTGTCGGCGCATGGGCCTTCATCGATGCCGTACAGCTGATGTCGATCACCGCCAATCTCGGCGACGTGAAGACCACCATCACTCACCCGGCCAGCACCACGCATTCGCGCATCACGGCCGAAGAACGCGAGCGCGCCGGTATCGCCGAGGGGCTGTTGCGCATTTCGGTGGGGCTGGAGGATATCGAGGATCTCAGGGCCGACCTGGAGCGCGGCCTGGCGGCTGTCCTGCGATGAACACGATCCGCGCCATCTGCTTCGATCTGGACAACACACTCTGGGACGTGTGGCCGGTGATCCGCCGTGCGGAGCAGGCCATGTACGATTTTTTGGCACTGCATTATCCGCAGGCCGTGGCTTCGACGAGCATCGAAGCCATGCGTGACAGCCGCGCCCGCGTGGCGTTGGATTATCCACACATGGCGCATGACTTCTCGTTCCTGCGCCGGCAGGCGCTGCGCGAACAGGCCAGTGCCTGCGGCTGTTCGGAAAGGATGGCGGAAGAGGCCTTCGAGGTGTTCCTTCACGCCCGCAACCAGGTCGAATTGTATGCAGAGGTGCGGCCCGCGTTGCAGCTGTTGGGCGCGCGGTATCGCCTGTTCACGGCCAGCAATGGCAACGCCGACCTGGGCCGGATCGGCATCGGGCACTTCTTCGAGCGCAGCGTGACGGCGCGCGAGGTGGGGGCGCTCAAGCCCGATGCGGCGGTCTTCCACAAGGTGCTCGAGGGCACGGGTCTGGCTCCGGCCGAAGTGATGTTCGTGGGCGACGACCCGGAACTGGACGTCGAGGGCGCCCGCCGGGTAGGCATGCAGCCGGTCTGGATGGACCGCGACGCAGTGGCCTGGCCACCCGGACTGGCGCCGGCGCCACATACCATCAGGAGTCTGAACGAGCTGATCGAGCTGCTCGGTTGCGCCGCTGCATCGCCGGCCGCGCGCTGTTTTGCACAGCACTAGTCTGCCTGCCGGAACTGGTGTCTATGCAACGCGTTCGGCGCTCTTGTATGCCGTAAATTCAATGGCCTGCGGCCAATTGCCTTGATTCTTTGATTGGCGTAGATTTCGCGCCGTTCGTTGCCTTTGCCCGCTTTTTCTCTGGCTTGGCCAGCCGGGTCATTGAAGACCCATTGTTTCGGCCAACTTCTGAAAAATCCGACGAGACCGCGAACGTTAGGCCTGGGACCACAACCGCCAATGCTGACCGTTAGAGGACATTGGCATGGCGGAGGCGGAGCCCGTTTGTAACCAGGCCTCGCAGTGCTCGTTAGCCATGACGGCGGTGCGCGCTCGAGGCTTTTTTCAGAGAGAGTTTGTTACTTTTATGACGAAAATCTACGTTGGCAATCTGCCATTTTCCGCAACCGAGAACGACGTCCGCGCGCTGTTCGAAGCGCACGGCGCGGTGCAGTCCGTGGCGCTGATCAACGACCGCGAAACGGGCCGTCCCCGTGGTTTCGGCTTCGTCGAGATGTCGAGCGCCGATGCCCAGCGCGCTATCCAGTCCTTGAACGGTAAGGACATGGGTGGTCGTCCGCTGCGCATCAACGAAGCGCAGGAACGCCAGGGCGGTGGCGGCGGCGGCGGCCGTGGTCCGCGCGGCGGCGGTGGTGGCGGTCGCTGGTAACAGCGTCTACTGCAACTGGCAGCAGATGAAGGCCCCGCGGTGCGTAAGCCCCGCGGGGTTTTCTTTTTTGTGGTCGAGTACCGTCGCCGGCATGGAGCCGAACTCTCAGGGCCCGTCTGCTTGGAGAGCGACAAGTGAAGATCCGAGTCATCGCTGCATTTGATCTTGGGCCTGAATCTCTGTCGTGTTGCTGATGCTGTGCCGCGGTGGACGACCTTGCCGAAATTCGCGCGCAACTGCAGGGACTGACTCAGCGCGTTGAGCGGCTGGAGCAGGGCAACGCCGCGCTGCGAGCGCAGAACGAAGCACTGCGGGCATCGACTTCCGCCAAGGCTGCTGCCACGGTGGCAGTCGCCGCCGCTGCATCGGCGGCTGCCAGCGCGATGCGTTGTGTGCTTCGCGACGTGCTTCACGGACCGTGAGGAACCCGTCCGGGTATTTCAGGATTAAGAATATCGACGACGCGAGGAGCGCGTGCAGGCACACGGACTGCGCCACGGTCGGAAAGGGCCTGGATCGACGTGGCTTGTCATGGGCAGCGAGGTGCGTTGCGATGGAGGCTGTGAAGTCGGCTGAATCTCTTCTCGCCGTGACCAATCTGCGCGAGTTCTTTCACGACTCGATGCAGGCGGCGCTGCGCCAGCAGCAGGTCGCGGTTGACGACCACACCGAGCACTACGTGGTCAACCTGCTCACCACCTTCGCTCGTTCGGACGAGCTGTATGAGCGCACCGCCGAAGGCATGCGCTTGCGTCCCCTGGCGCACATGCTGGCGGAGGCTTCCGAAGCAAGGACGCCGCAGCAGCGCGATCAGGTACTGCGCCGCCTCGGCGATGTGTCCTTGTTCATTGCCGGATTCTTCGCGCAGAGCTTTGCACGCAAGCTCGTTGACATCGACTATCACATCGCGATGGGCGGTCGTGCTTACGGCACGTTGGCCGACAGCATGCGCAACACGGCGCGCGGCCAGGCGTTCGCCGTGGTCTTCATGGAGCTGGCGCAGAAATTCCAGCGCCTGGTGGACGTGCTGAACGACGTGGCCGAGATGTCGTACACGCACACCGACAAGGACATCCTGCGGCAGTACGAGATCTGGCTGAAAACCGGCAGTCCGCGCGCCTACAACATCCTGCGTCGACTCGGAGTCGCGCCGGTTCCAGCGACCGGGCGCAACGAGCACTGAATGATCCTGCACCGCATGCAGATGCTGCTGTCGCGTCTCTACGATGCGCCGGTGGCGCACGACGTCGAGGATTACCTGGTTTGCGATCGCAGGCAGTTCGCCGCGCTCGCCGGCGATACGGCACCGCCTGCGGCCGACGAACAGGTGGTCGTGGTGCAGGACCAGGACGAAGTCCGCATCGGCGTGTACGTGGACCGCGAGGTGCTCGACCGGCTGGAGCAGCACGATCCACTGGACTCGCTCGACGGCGACAACCTGCGCGACTACTGCACGGCACTGGAGGGCGTCAGCCACTTTCACTATCTCATGTGGAGTCTGGCGCGCAGTCGTAACGTGTCGTTGCTGGAGCTGGAGTTACAAGCTGACGTCGACAAGTATGCGACTGCGATGACACTGCTCACGCGCCAGCGCAACGGAGAGTTTCCGGCCGCGCTGCATACGCAGCTGTTTCATCGCGTCGGATACCTGCCGGAGCTCAGCCAGGAATGCCGGCGGCGCTACGAGGACGCCAATCGGCATGCGGCCCGTTTCTGCCGTCAGCTGGAAGAGAAGTTCCTGCGCCGCCGCTGCTCACGTCCTGAAGCCTGGCTGGCGCAGCTGCGGTGGTTCTTCCGTTGCGGCTACCAGGAGAAGATGCGGGCGGTCACTCGGTAGGAAGTAGATCAATCGGGTCGGGTGGCAGGCGAGGACAGGGCACACGCCGCGCCGTCAATCCTCTTCCGGCGGCTTCTCATTGAGCTTCTTGCGCGTCTCGATCCACTTCGAGAACTCGCGCAGATCACGCTTCGGCTTCCATTCCTTCTTGGCGAGCACGCCGCTTTCGTAGGGGTTGTAGCCCACGCGCAGTCCCTTGGGGTTGCTGCTGATCGGCGCATTGACGGGAGGATCGTCGTCCATCACGGACAGGCCGGGGTGGTGGAGCGCCGCGTTGCGCAGGCGCTCACCGGTGTCGCCGTCCTCGGTCAGCCGCTCGCTGTCCCACTCGAACAGGGCGTTGCCGCGATCATCGAAGGCGATCTTGCCGGGCTTCTCGGCCTTGGCCGGCTTCTCGCCGGTCGTGCTGCCGACCCGGCGCGGGCGCAGCCGCAGGCCCAGTTTCTTCAGCTCGTCTTTCAATTCATCACCGTGGAGGTCGTTTCCGCCAGTGGCGGCCGTCATGGAAATTCCGCGGGCCGCATTGTAGAAAAAAAAGCGCGGCTGGCGTTGTGTGCGAATTCACGTGCCGGCGTCATCTTTGTTCGCTCGCGAGCGTGGATTGCGTCACATCCCGCGATTGAGGCTGCGACCGTTCCTGAGGTATCCCACGGGTCCAAGTTGGAAGGTTTGACGTAACGTCAG
This sequence comes from Povalibacter sp., assembly GCA_035556415.1. Classification (GTDB taxonomy): domain Bacteria; phylum Pseudomonadota; class Gammaproteobacteria; order Steroidobacterales; family Steroidobacteraceae; genus Steroidobacter. Next base: position 3,388 of record DATMEZ010000076.1, on the reverse strand, counting down.
GCGGCGATCAGCCGGAAGCGCGATGGCGCGCGGCGGCGCGGAAAATCGCCGCCAGTGATTTACCGTCGCGCAACTCCCCGCTCACGGCCATGCGCAGCACTTCATCGAGCGGCTTCCAATGGACCTCCAGCACCTCGTGCGCCTCGTTCTTCGACTCCACCATGCGCAGATCGGTGGCGAGGAACAGATGCACGATCTCGGTGAACACGCCCGGCGAGCTGAGCACGTCGCCGAGGCTCTCCCAGTTTGCCGCCAGGGCGCCGGCTTCTTCTTCGAGCTCGCGTTGCGCTGTCTGCAACGGCGGCTCGCGATTGTCGATCTTGCCGGCCGGTAGCTCCCACACCCAGCCGTTCGCCGCGTGCCGGAACTGCCGCAGCAGGCAGACTTGCCGCTGCTCGTCGATGGCCACCACCGCCGCTCCGCCCGGGTGATGAATGATTTCCAGGTCGGCGACGTTGCCGTTGGGCAGCTGCACCGTCTCGACGCTCACCTGGATGACGCGACCGCCGAACACCGGCTTCACGGACAGTGTGGTCATCGATGCTCCACGTCCACTTCATCCACGGTCGCCTGGCCGGACCAGCGCCGATACAGGTGCGACCACGACATGCCGACCGCCAGGATCAGCGCCAGCACCACCAGCGCGATCCAGGTGATCGCGTGGGTGTCCGACAGCGTGAGCCAGCCCCACGAAACGATCAGCCACACCAGCGCGGCGAACAGCGCAAACGCCAGCAGCACGCCGAGCAGTCCGATGGACTTGAGCGTGGCGCCGAGAAACACGAACCAGCCGATGAGCAGCAGGATGCCGCACACCGCCTCGACCGGCGAGACCTGCGGAAAGTCCTTGGCAACCATGTGCACGTAGGAATAGCCGCTGGGATTGAAAGTCAGCAGCACCAGCGCCAGTGCGAACAGCACTCTCAGCAGAAAACCACTGAAACTCAGCTGTTCGTTCACGGGGCGCTCCAACTGTCTGTCAGGGTGTGTGCAGGACGGAAGTATCCGCGAGGTGCTTGCGGCTGAGAAGCCTCGAAAGGGTCCGCAGGTCGGCGTTTGGTCACTCCCACGAAGGCGAAAGCCCTCCAGCTTCGTGACCGGACTGTCGCCTGCGCGAGCGTGACGGACGGACCCTCAGTTTCAGCCCCGCGGCGCCGCCTGGTCGTCTGCGGATTCCTCGTCTTCGATCAGGTCCGCGTCGCCGGCGTCCTCGTCGTCCTTGGCGGCTGCGCCGGCCTTCGAGGTCTCGGTGCCGATGCGATAGGCGGCGAAGCCCGGCAGCACCACCTGGTTCAGCGCCATGCCGAGCACGCGCCCGCTGATCGGGGCGTAGATCCGGTACTGCTGGTTGGTCAGCGGATCGGTGACCACGCCGAGCAGCTCGCCCTCGCTGACCCGCTCGCCGAGGGCGACGTCCGAGAACAGGATGCCGCCGTTGTCGACACGAACCCATTTGGAGGCGTAGTACACCGGCTCCGGATCGCCCCAGTAGCGGCGCTGCTTGGTCATGCCGAGCGCATACAGCAGGGTCTCGACCGCTTTGGCGCCGTGCTCGACCTGTTCGGGCTGCACGCGCATCGGTTCGCCCATCTCGAAGGTGACCGATGGGATGCCGGAGTCGTTCGCGGCGCGGCGTAACGTGCCGCGGTCGCCGACGCTGTGCAGGACTACGGTTGCCCCGAAAGCCTGCGTCATGCGGGTGACCTGTGGCGAGCGCAGATCCGCGCGAACCTGCGGCAGGTTGGTGCGGTTGAGCGAGCCGGTGTGCAGGTCGATCAGCGCCGAGCAATGACGGATCACTTCGTTGAACAATGAATGCGCCATGCGCGTGGCCGAGCTGCCACGGGGATTGCCTGGAAAGTAACGATTCAGGTCACGCCGGTCCGGCAGATAGCGCGTGCCGCGATAGAAGCCCTGCAGGTTGACGATGGGGACGCCGATGATGGCGCCGTTCAGCTCCTCCACGTCGATGTCGTCCAGCACCCGCCGGGCGACCTCGATACCGTTGAGCTCATCGCCGTGGATGGCCGCGGTCAGGCACAGTACCGGCCCCGGGCCGCTGCCGTTCAGCACCAGCACCGGGACCGGCACGGCGAAGCCTTCGAGGGCCATGCCGCCGGTCCAGGTGAGGCGCCTGCGCGTGCCTGCGGGCACTTCGGAGCCAAGCAGCCGCAGCTTGCCCTTGGGCTTGAGGGCGGCGGAACCGCCGGATGCGGCGGCGGGCCTGGGGGCCGGCGACGTCTGCGCCAGGATCGGCAGGCTCAGGCAAAGCGCCAGCAGCCCGGACAAGAGGGTTCGGCTCGTCTTCATGGACAGCAACGGGTCGCGACGAGGCGAAAATTTCCGACAAGCATCCACATTCCTCTGGGAGCAGCGTGCGCTGCGCCTCGCGAAGATAGAGGAATTGGCTTCGAGCGGCTACTTGCGCCCGCGGCGGGCGCTGACAATTACCTGCCGCAAGCAGGCGCGCGGCAGCTGTGCGCCGGCGCTAGGTCCGGGCGCACAAGCCGCAACGAGAACGATTACCAGCGGCTGTTCTGGCGCGGCGGACGGGGCTCGCGCTCGCGCGCCTCGTTCACACGCAGCGGCCGGCTGCCCATCTGAAATCCATTCATCTGCTGGATGGCTTTCTGTGCATCCGACGGCTCCATGTCGACAAAGCCGAAGCCGCGCGGCCGGCCGGTCTCGCGGTCGTTCACCAGCTTCACGGACTGCACCGCGCCGTGTTGCTCGAACAATTGACGCACATCGTCTTCGGTGGCGCTGAAAGGAAGATTTCCAACGTAGATCGTCGTCATCGATGTTTCACTCGGTTCCCCTGACGGAAAATGCAGCTGCCGCTCGCCGCGCCGCTCCACGAGGAAAGCAAAGCGGTAATTCGAGGGGACGAGCTGCGCCTGGTCGTTCGCACTGAACTGATTTTCTTGTAGGTGGGAAAGCAGGCTGAAGAGAGATTCCCCGGTGTACGGACGTGGTCGCCTGGTTCTTGATTTCAGCCCAAATGCGTTGTTGTGCCGACCGCGGCCGATACTACGTCACGACTTTTGGGGTTGCAACGGCTGGCAGTGGCGGGATTTCCAGGCCTTTTTGCAAACGCAACTCGATCCTGCACGCCGGTGGATGCATGCGGTCGCGGCCGTAATCGCCACGGTTCTTCCCGTGGCGGCGGGCTTTCAGCCCTGCGAGCGGCGTTCCGGACGGGCGCGGGCGATCCAGTGCTCGAAATTCCGCAGGTTTCCCAGGTGGGTGTCGTCGTCGTTCCAGAAACGCAGCCAATCCTCGAGCTGCGGCGGCTCGTCCTGCCAGCTGCGCCCGGCGGCCGCGGCGCTGGTATTGGCCGCGAGGGCCGAGCGGTGGCGCAGGCGATCGTAGAGATTGGTCAGCGGGT
>DATMEZ010000075.1:0-4065 GCA_035556415.1 Povalibacter sp. | reverse complement strand
CATCACGAATACATCGAAATTCGGATCGGTGCCGGTGGTGTCGGTATCGGAGACGAACGCGATCTCGGTGCCGTCCGGGGAGATGTCATAAGAACTGGCATCGGGCTCGGCCGCGTCGAGCGGATGGCCGGCTTCGAGCGTGATGGCCTTGGGCTCGCCGCCCTCGATGCCGATGGAATAGACATGGGTCTTGCGATCGTCCAGGAACCGATCCCAGTAGGAGAACGGTGCCTTGTCCCAGACGCGCGCGGTCATTTTCGAATCGACGCGTTCGCGCAGGCGTGCCGCCATCTCCGGCCAGGTCTTCAGGTCCGGCCACACCTGAGTGATGAATGCGAGGCGCCGCGAATCCGGAAACCATTTCGGCGCCGCGACGCCCGTGGGTACGTTCGTCACCCGCCGCGCTTCGCCACCGTCGACCGCGATGACATAAAGCTGCGGCTCCTTGTCGTCGTTGCGCTTGGAGATGAACGCGATCAGCTCGCCGTCCGGGCTCCACGCCGGCGATGAATCGCCGGATACGGCGCTGGTGAGCTGTCGTGGTTTGCCGGACTTGGTGGGCACCAGCCACAGGTCGGCGTCGCCCTTGTTCTCGCGCATGTCATAAGTCGTGACCGCCACTACGGCCATGCGTCCATCGGGCGAGATCGCCGGATCCGCCAGGCGCTTGAGCTTCCACATCGCCTCGGCGGTGAAAGGTTCGGCAGCGTCGGCAATGCCGGTTGCGACGCTCGCCGCAGCCAGGCCGGCGAGCAGTAGCGCGAGCGTCGCTCGATGCGGTTTTCCCTTAACTGCACGGCTTGTCGGAACTGTGATGCTCATCGGGAACCTCGGGTTGCGCCACCGATCGGATGCACGAGTGTAGCGAAGGCGTTCTCGAGATGCGTCTCGCGATGACGGCAATCGGCGCCGGCGCCGTCCACAAGCTGAGACCTGCATCCATTTCTTGTACGGGATGCATCCGTACACTTTGTCGGACAGTTCGCCGACCGTGATCGGCCCACCTCACGCCGATCGCCGGTATCCACTTCAATCAAGCGGGGGTTCGCTTAAGTGATCCAAGCCAAGCATCGTAGTCGTCTGCCGCTGCCGCAACCGGCCGCCGTGCACGTTCGCCGTTCCTATGCCGAGTGCCGTTACGGCCAGATCCATGTCTGGACTGCATACCCATCGGGCGGTGGCTTCGACGAACGTACGCCGCTGGTGTGCCTGCATCACGCCGGCGGCTCGGGCCGTTTCTTCGCGCCCATGCTCAAGGAGCTGGGCTCGGACCGCAGCGTGTATGCGCTGGACCTGCCGGGCCATGGCACTTCGGATGCGCCCGCCGGGAAGTTCTCGGTGGCGGATCTGGCCGGCGCGGCCGGCGAGTTTCTCGACAGCCTGCGGCTGCGCTCGGCCGACATCTTCGGTTATCAGCTGGGCGCGCTGATCGCCGCCGAGCTTGCCATTGCCCGCCCGCAGCAGGTGCGTCGCACGATGCTGTGGGGCGTGCCGGCGCATGCGGCGCAGGATCGCGTGTCCCTGCTTGCACAATCCACTGCGCGTGAAGACGGTAGCGACGTGGTCGAGGAATGGCAGCGCATGCTCGGCAATCGCAGCTCTAACTTGCCGATTGCCGCGCTTACCGACGATTTCAGCGACCGGCTGCGCGCGGGCATCAATGCCGTACGTGGTCTCGCAGCTGCTTCTGACTATCCAGTGAACGAACGTCTGCCGCTGGTCCGCCAGCAGGCGCTGGTGCTGCGCCCAAAGGACGAGTTCTGGGATCAGGCGCCTCGCGTACGCGCCGCGTTGCCGAATTCCAGCCTGCTGGATCTCTCGGAATACGGTCAGGGCTTCATCAGCGCTGCCCCGCAGCGCTTCGCTGCGGTCGCTCGCGAGTTCCTCGATCGCTGATCGCGACTGCTGCCATGTTCAGGTAAGTGAGTCTGTACCTGTCTCCCTCGTTTGCGACGGGACGGGTATGTACCAGGCAAAACCCGGCGCGATGTGATTGTGGCTGAAGGCTGTGGTGCTTCTGCCAAGAGTGGCTCTCGATTGGCAGTGTGCGGATCCGGCGGGGGTGTCTCGTTTCGGGACCGCCGTGAATCCGTCCCTGGAGGCTGCCGGCGAAAACATCCTGTTTTCGAGGCTCCCGAAACGAGACAACCCCGCCGGATCCGCAGAGGTTGTTAGGTCCGTGGCGCTCGGAGAGCGCGCATCCGTAAAAGAAAGTTGGCACTCTCTTTCGGGCGTCGTTCTGGGCGGGGCTACACATTTCCAGGATGAGAGGAGGAACAGGATGTTCCGAGTGAGCAAGCCTACAGGGATGTATTCACGTGCGGTCCTGGAAATGTGTGGCCCCGTCCAGAACGACGCCTGGCACGATGCTGCTCATGACCACATACAGGCTCCTATGCCAGAACGACGCTTGGCACGGTATCCCGGCTGAGCAGTAGAGGATGCACCCGCAACGGGTTACTAGGCACGGAGCCTCGTGCTGGGCAGCGCCTCAGACCGCACGTTCCCAGCTCCAAGCACACGCCAACCCAGCGATCACGCACGTCGTCGCCCATCGCATCGCAAGCACTGTCGCTGGTACCGCGGCGAGCTGCATTGCGCGTGTAATGCTGATGACCGAGGGTGCGATCAGCACCGCCCAGGTGAGCCCGCCGAAAATCAGGCCACGCCACCACCAGCTCACGTCCACGATGGCCGTGAGTCCCCAGCTCAGCCAGAACAGCAGCCCGAGTCCCACGCCGGCCGCCATGTGCACCAGGATGTCAGGCACGTCGAGCTGGCGGCTCGAAGTATCCGCGGTTCGCAGACGCGGAAATGCCGCTTCGGCCAGGGACCACAGCACTGCCTGCGCCAGGATGCTGACCAGGCCGCTGAGCGAGCCGGTCAGCAGTAAGTAAGAGCGCTCCATGGATGGTTCTTCTTGCTGTGTCGGGAGCTGGCGATCACGATTTCGGTATCAGCGACAGGCCCTGCGCCAGTCGATCTATCTCGTCGTGCGAGTTGAAGACGTGCAGCGACACGCGCAGCGTGCCCTGCTCGGGATTCGGCCAGTTGAGGCTGGAGAGGTAGACGCGATTCACGCCTGCGAGCATCGCCGCTTGTGCCGAGGCCGGTCGGCCGGGCGCCCGGAATGTCAGGATGCCGCCCCACAGTCCTGGCGCGCCGGAAGTCAGCAGCTCGACTCCCGGTAGCTGCTGCTGCAAGCGCATGCGGGCGTAGATGACCAGTTCACGGATCCGTGCCTCGATGCGCGTGCGATTGACCTGGTCGTGGAATTCCAGCGCCGCTTCACTGCCTTTGATCGCCGGCCACAGCTGCGGCAGCACGTTGCCGAACTTGTGCAGGGCTGCGGGGATGGCGTTCTGACCCACCGGATAAGTCGGCGTCGTGAGCGGTGGCGAAGCATCGATGCTGCGCGGCTGCTGCGGCCAGATCCGGTCCAGCATTTCGCGGCGGACGTACAGCATGCCGGTGCCGTGACAGCCGGCAAGCCACTTGTGGAAACCGGCTGCATAGAAGTCACAGCCCAGGTCGCGTACGAAAAAATTCAGCATGCCCAGCGCCTGCGCGCCGTCGATCACCGAGATGACGTTGCGCTGGCGGGCCAGCTGGCACAGGTCGCGGACCGGCATGACGAAGCCGTCCGCGTACTGGACGTGGCTGAACGCCAGCACCTTGGTGCGTTCGGTCATGGCCTTGGTGAATGCCTCCAGCACCTGCGCCGCGCTGGTCAGCGGCACTGGTAGCTCGATCTGCTTCACCACGATGCCGCGGCGACGCGCCTGGAACATCCACGGGCTGATGGCGGCCGGATGCTCCTGGGCGGTCGTGAGAATTTCATCGCCGCTGTTCAGGTCGAGACCCGCCGCCACCATGCTCAGTCCTTCACCGGTGCCGTGGGTGAAAACGATTTCGTCCGGATCGCAGCCGACGAAAGTGGCGAATCGCGTCGCCAGGCGCGTGCTTTCGGCGCCCCAGCGATCGGTATTGGCGAAGGTGGTGAGTTCGATGCTCTGGATTTCGCGCGCGCGATACTCGGAAGCCATGGCTCCCCGCAGTGTCGCG
>DATMEZ010000074.1:0-8372 GCA_035556415.1 Povalibacter sp. | reverse complement strand
GCTCGCGCTGTGGCCGGCGATCGCGAGTCTGCGGCGAGCCGCGGGACATCGAAGAGCTTCGCTATAGCTGGTCGAAGGTCGATCGCACGGCCGCGACACAGAACGGCGGCACCAGCGTCGAGTGATACGCCTCGGCGACCGCACCCGCACCACCATCATCCGCTCCTTCCGCCACCGCGGCAGCCGCGATCAGATCCTTGAACGCAGCAAATCCGGTTTTCACGCCCTCGAACGGATCGCCATCGCTCTTGGCGGAATCGACGTCGAGGATCGTCACCGGCGGAGTGTCGCCGGATGCCGCCCAGTAGCCCTGCATCAGCTGCGTGTTCAGGAAGAACACGGTCGGGTCCTGGCTGCCGGCACACAACAGTACGGGGGAGGTCGGCGTCCAGTTGCGCAGATCGTTGGTCTTGAACGCCTGTCGCAATGTGTTCGCCGGCGCCGCCGCGGGCGCGCCGGTGGTCGTCGTCGGCCAGCCGCCATCCGGGTTGGCCAGTGCGTCATTCAGATACGCCAGCCGATAGCTGTTGGTGACGAGATTCTCCGGTCCGAAGCCCAGGGCAAAGAGCGGCGCCAGGTTGGCGGGCTCGGTCGCTGGCGTGTTGGCAGCGAAGGCCGGATCGGGCGGCGTGCTGCTGAACAGCTGGGTGCGTGGCAAGCTGCCTTGAGCGAACAGGGTGCTGCGCGGCAGCGTGCTCGGCAGCAACGTGTCGATGCCAGTGGCGTAGCGCGCTTCGAAAATGTCGGTGGTGCTGCTGTAGATGTTGCCGTAAGCGTGCTGATAGCTGTTGATGGTGAACGCTGCCAACAGCGGCGCGCCGGCATTCACCTGTCCAAAAAATATCGCATCGCCGAAGGCGGCCAGCGCATACGGCCCGGACATCGGTCCGGAGGCCGTGACTGTCATGGAGGCTGCCTGCATGGCGCGATGCGTGGCCATCGCCACGTGCCCCCCTTGCGAATAACCGGTGATGAAAAGTTTGCCGTTGTCGCTCGTGTCCGGAGCAATCTGCGTTGGCAGTGCGCTGCGCGCGGCCGTCAGGGCATCGATCATCTCGCCCGATGACTGCTCGGCGTTGAGATAGGGGTGATATTGCAGCGTCGAGGTGTCGTAGCCCGCGTAGTTGGGCGCGACCACGATGTAGCCGTGCGCGGCGAATACGGCCGCGATGATCAGCCCTTCCGCATTTTCGGTGTCGTCCAGGTTCGCGATGTTGAAGTCGCGATCGGTGGTCGTGCCGTGCGCATACAGCAATATCGGACGCGGCCCGTCGCAGGCAGCGGAGCCGTGCGGCACCATCAGGGCGCCCGATGCCGTGGTGGCCTCGCCGGTGGCGTCGACGGTGTTGTACTGGATCTGGTGCACGTCGATGGTGCATTCGGGTTCACTGAACAATTCCAGGGCCTGCTTCACCTCGTCGCTGCCGCCGGCGAGTTTCGCCAGCAGATCCGTCGTGCTGACAGTGCTCAGGTGCGTCGGAGGGCTCTGCAGCAGGGTGCCGCGTTGGGGTGGCGGCGGCGGAGTGTCCGGGCCTCCGGCGTCCTCGTCGTCATTGTTGGAGTGGCAGCCCGTGGCCAGCGCTGCCAGCAGCAGCACCGGGACCAGTCTTCGTATATAGGACATTCACCGACCTCGCATACCCGTTGTGCGGGCTTGAGCCTTCGACTTACCCCTCAACAACTCGCCGACCAGACGTGTGGTTCGATGCCGACGCGACTTACTTGTCTGCCGGTCCATATCTGCGACCGGAGACTTGACGGGTATTTACTGCCCCGGCATCCTCTGCCGAGGCAATCATTGTCATGGCAGACATCCTCCCGGCCCGTTCCCGATGAGTTCGAAGCATTACGACGTGAAGACGTTCACCTCGGCACGTAGCCTCGGCTACCTGCTGAAGCTGTCGCATTCGCTGATGCATGCGGCGGGGGCGGCCGCGTTCGCGGGGCATGAGCTGAGCTTCATGCAGTGGCTGGCGCTGGTGAAGTTGCGCGAGGGCACCGAGACCACGGCCAGCGGCCTGTGCCGGATGATGCACCACGACACCGGTGCGTTCACCCGGCTGCTCGACCAGCTCGAGGAGCGCGGCCTGATCGTGCGCCAACGCAGCGAAGCGGATCGACGCGTGGTGCTGCTGGAGCTGACCGACGCGGGCCAACGCAAGATCGACGAGCTGTTGCCGTTGACGGTCGGCTGTCTCAACGGCGCGCTGGACGATTTCAGCAAGGCGGAATTCGCCGAGCTGACGCGGCTGCTCAACAAGCTGATCGACACCCTGAGGGCGTCTCAACAGCCCCCGGGGAGCGGGGAATCTTCATGAAAACGGCAGCAGCCATCGCGGTGGCGCTCGGGGTCGCGCTCGGGCTTGCAGGATGCGTGACGCCGCAGCGCGAGGAACTGCACGACACGGCGCTCGAAGCACAGTCGCTGGGCCTGACCGGCGAATCCATTACCCCGGCCGCGTCGCAGTGGTGGAAGTCCTTCGGCGATCCGCAGCTCGATCGTCTGGTCGACGATGCGCTGCGTAATTCTCCGAGCCTGTCACAGGCTCTGGCGCGCGTGCGGGTAGCGCAGGCCCAGACTCAGGCGGCAGGCGCGGGCAACGATCCCAGCTTCACGCTGGACGGGGATGAGTCCTGGCAACGCTTCTCCGCCAACTACTACATTCCGCCGCCGTACGGCGGTAGCAAGTACTGGATCGGGCAGGTCAATGCCAGCCTGAACTGGAACCTGGATTTCTGGGGCCGGCAAGCGGCGCTGATCGAGCAGTCCAATTCGCAGTTGTCCGCGAGCGTGCTGGATGTTGCCTCGGCGCGCCTGGCGCTGGCGGGCTCGATGGCACAGGCGTACGTCGACCTGTACCGCGCCTGGGAATTGATCGACATCGCCACTCGCCAGCTGCAGCAGCGCGAGCACTTGCTGAAGCTGACGCAGCAGCGTGTCACTGCCGGGCTCGACACGCAGATCGAGCTGAAGATCGCCGAGTCCGCGCTGCCTCAAGCGCGCAATGCTCTGCTTCAAGCTCAGAGTGCGCGCGACCTGGCAGTGCATCGTCTCGCCGCATTGGCGGGGCAGGGTGCTGACAGCTATGCGCAGATCGGACGGCCGCAGTTGTCGCTCGACGCCGCGCTGCCGCTTCCGGATCAGCTTCCCATGGACCTGCTTGCTCACCGGCCTGACGTGCTGGCCGCGCGAGCACGCGTCGATGCGGCGACGGCCGGTCGTGAAGCGGCACATGCGGCGTTCTATCCCGACATCAGTCTGAAGGCGTTCGTCGGCATGCAGGCCATCGGCCTGGACAAGCTCGCCGATGGCGAGAGCCTGGTGTACGGCGTCGGTCCCGCTCTGCATCTGCCGATCTTCGATGCGAAGCGGCTGCGCGCCGGTTACAAGACCGCGACGGCGGAGCTGGATGCCTCGGTCGCCAGTTACAACGCGACCGTTCTCGGCGCCGTGCGCGAAACCGCCGATCAGATCAGCCTGAACGACTCGCTCACGCGTCAGCTCGACCAGGTGCAGCAGATGCTGCAGGCCGCCACGGCGGCCTACGATCTCGCCCAGAAGCGCTACGCCGCCGGCTTGACGACGCAGCTGGTGGTGCTGGACGCCGAAGCCCGCGTTCTCGATGCGCAGCGTGGTCTGGTCGCTGCGAACGCCAATCGTGTCACTTCACGCGTCACCCTGTTGTTGCTGCTGGGCGGCAGTTTCGATCCCGCCGCGCCGGCTTCCGGAGCCATCTGATGAACCATCCCGATCCCGTTGCTGCGGCTGCCGAGCCTGCGAACGGCAAACGCCGCCAGCGCCTGACGATCCTGGCGCTGGTCGTCGCCGTCGTCGGCGTGGGTTACGCCGCCTACTGGTTCCTGCACGCGCGCTACTTCGAAGAGACCGACGACGCTTACGTGGCGTCCGACGTAGTGCAGATCACCAGCTCGGTGGCCGGCACCGTGACTGCCATTCATGTGGACGATACTCAGCATGTCGAACGCGGCCAGCTGCTGGTGGAGCTGGATAAAGCGGATGCCGAACTGGCCGTGGCGCGCGCCGAGGCCGATCTTGCCCGTACGGTGCGAGAAGTGCGGGCGTTGTTCTCGCAGGCGGATGGTCTGCGGGCACAGATTCGCCAGCGCCAGATAACACTCAGCGCCGCACGTGCGGATCTTGCACGGCGGGAGCAGGCCGGAGGCGATGGCGCGGTATCCGTCGAAGAGTTACAGCATGCGCGCGATCAGGTAGCCGCGCTCGAAGCGTCGCTGAGTGTCGCTCGCGAGTCCTTGCTAACGGTTCGTGCGCAGATCGACGACACGACGCTGGAGAATCATCCCCAGGTGCTGGCCGCATCTGCGCGCGTTAGTGAAGCAGCGTTGGCGCTGAAGCGCACGCGGATCGTGGCGCCAGTCACCGGAACCGTCGCACGTCGCAGTGTCCAGATTGGCGCCCGCATCGCAGCGGGCACGCCGCTGATGGCCGTGGTCGAGCTATCGGATGCGTGGGTGGACGCGAACTTCAAGGAAAGCCAGCTCGTCGACATCCGTGTCGGCCAGCCGGTGGAGCTGCATGCCGATGTGTATCACGGCGACGTGGTGTATCACGGCAAGGTTGCCGGCCTGGGCGCGGGCAGCGGTAGTGCCTTCGCGTTGCTGCCGGCGCAGAACGCCAGCGGCAACTGGATCAAGGTCGTGCAACGCGTTCCGGTACGAATTGCGTTGGACCCGAAGGAACTGGCGGAACACCCGTTACGCGTGGGTCTGTCGATGCGCGTTAGCGTCGATCTGCACGACACCTCCGGCTCGCTCGTCGCCAACGAGATTCGCAGCTCGCCGCGGCAGCTGCTGCCCAGTGATGACAGCAGCGCGCCGCAGATCCAGCGCATCATCTCGGCCAATGCTGGCAACGCTCAGCCCGGAAGCGCCGCCCCTTGAGCGATTCCGCTGCAGACGCGCCACTGGGCATCTCGCGCCCGCTGATCGCGACGGCGCTGGCGCTCGGCACCTTCATGCAGGTGCTCGACACCACCATCGCCAACGTTTCCATCCCCACCATCGCCGGCAATCTCGGCGTTTCCGTCGACCAGGGCACCTGGGTGATCACGTCCTTCGCGGTCGCCAACGGCATTTCGGTGCCGCTGACCGGCTGGTTGATGCAGCGCTTCGGTGTGGTGCGCGTGTTCGTCGCATCGGTGGTGATGTTCACGCTGGCTTCGTTCCTGTGCGGCGTCGCCTGGAGCCTGTCGACCCTGGTGGGGTTTCGCGTGTTGCAGGGACTGGTGTCCGGCCCGATGGTGCCCGGCTCGCAGGCGCTGCTGCTGTCGGTATTCCCGCCCCACAAGAAAGGCGCGGCGCTCGCCATCTGGTCGATGACCACGCTGATCGCGCCGATCACCGGCCCGATCCTGGGCGGACACATTTCCGACAATTACTCCTGGCCCTGGATCTTTTACATCAACGTGCCGGTCGGCCTGCTGTGCGCGGTGGTCTGCTGGCAGGGGCTGAAGCACCGGGAGACGCAGACGCGGCGCCTGCCGATCGACAGCATCGGGCTGGGACTGTTGGTCGTCTGGGTCGGCGCCTTGCAGCTCATGCTCGACACCGGCAAGGACCATGACTGGTTCGCCTCGCCGCTGATCGTCGCCGAGGCGGTGATTGCGGTGGTGGGCTTCGTGGCCTTCGTCATCTGGGAACTGGGCGAGAAGCATCCCATCGTCGACCTGTCGCTGTTCAAGCGCCGCAATTTCACCCTGGGTGTGCTGGCGTTCTGCGTCGGCTACGCAGTGTTCTTCGGTGCCGTGGTGCTGCAACCGCTGTGGATGCAGACCTGGCTGGGCTACACCGCGACCTGGGCCGGACTGGTGGCTGCGCCCAGCGGCGTCGTAGCGGTGCTGCTGTCGCCGCTGATCGGCAAGTACCTGGACAAGTTCGATGCGCGCCTGTTTGCGTCCATTGCGTTCGTCGCTTTCGGCATCTCCTACTTCATGCGGGCGGGCTACACCGCGGATGCGAGCTTCGGCGTGTACGTGATGCCACTGCTGGTGCAGGGCGTGGGCATGTCCATGTTCTTCATTGCCATGCTGAGCATCCTGCTGGACGGCATCCCGCAGTCGCAGATGCCGGCGGCATCGGGCCTGTCCAACTTCATGCGCATCATCGCCGGCGCGTTTGCCGCGTCCATCGTCACGACCTTCTGGGATCGTCACGCGGCGTTGCATCAGACCCACTTGGCGGAGGCGACCAGCATTTACGACCCGCGGTTGCAGCAGGCGATGGACACGCTGCATGGCCTGGGCTTGAGCGACGGGCAGTCGCTTGCGGCTCTGACGCGTTCGCTGACGAATCAGGCCTACCTGCTGTCCACGCTCGATTTCTTCTGGATCGGCGGCTGGCTGTCGTTCGTGATGATCGCCTTCGTCTGGTTCGCGCATCGTCCCCACGGCGGCCACGCCGTGGCCGCCGCGGATTGAGGCAGTCAGCCCTTATTTTCCGGCGCGTCGCCGCATGGCTGTAACTTTTCGCAGTCATCCTGTGTCTTGACGCTACACACCGCAATCACGCGGTGATCGGCAAGGAGACGAGGAGATTGCCATGCTCATTCCAGGATCCACTCAGAACGTCCAGCGGGTCGTTTGCATGCTGTTGTCGGTGGTCGTGGTCGCCGTGAGTTTTTCTTTCGGATTGCACACCCCGCAGCCGCAAGCGCATCACGACTACAGCGTGACCGTCACGCAGTTGCAGTAATGTGGAGGTAGCCTCCGGCGCCGCGTGCCAAGAGCACGCCGCCGGACCGGGCGGGGCCTGCGGCCGGCGCTATGCAGACGTGGCCAATGAGGCGCGCCGTGTGGCCAAGGAAATCGGCACACCGATGCAGAACATGTGTACCAGCAGGCCTGTAGTCACGACGATGGGGACGAACTTGAGCTGGTGCGGAAAGGCGGATAGCGGAATCACCACCAGGTTCATTACCGCATAGACCACGATGCCGTACAAAGCGCCCCAGGTAATCGGGTTGCGCGTGAGAAAGGTCAGCCGTCGGCTGGCGAAATAAAAGATGGCCGCGATCAGCAGCGCCATCAGGTAATGCAGGATCAGTCCCAGAACCGCCGTCGCGGTGCCTCCCTCATAGGAGGCCGAGCCGAGCAGGCCGCTTGCCACCGATTGCAGCAGGCGCGTGGGCGGCACGCCGCGCCAGGCCGAAAAGCTGATCGCATAAGTGATGTCGAGCGTTGCGGCGATCAGGCCGCCGACCAGGATGGCGAACACGGCGGGGTTGCGGCGCATGGTGAATCCTTCTGCCGGGAGATCGATGCTGCCGTATCTTCCATGCGCGGTGTCGGCGGCGTCAAACCCGGTGCGGTTGTTGCTGCAACCAATGCGACGAGTGGAGTGTGGATCCGGCATCGGTGGCTGGCGTGGAAGAAAACGGCACATCGCCGTCCGCGAAAGCATGAATTTGGCTCCTCACGGCCGATGTCGCACCCGACTGTGACGTGGACCGCGCGCGCCCGTTATCATCGGCACCCCTTCGAGGTGCATCGATGAAAGTAATCATTACCGGCGGTACGGGTTTTCTCGGCCTGCGATTGGCGCGACGGATACTGGAGCGCGGCTCGTTGCCCGGGCCGGACGGCCGGGCCCGGCCCGTCGACCAGATCGTGCTGTTCGACAACCAGATCCCGAGCGATCTGGCGATCACCGATTGGCGCATGGTGCCGGTGCAGGGCGACATCGCCGATCGCGCCATGCTCGAAAAGCTCATCGATCGGCCCGACATTGCCGTGTTTCATCTCGCGTCCGTCGTCAGTGCCGGCGCGGAGCAGGACTTCGATCTGGCGATGCGCGTCAACCTGGACGGCCATCGCAGTATTCTCGAAGCGTTGCGAGCCGTGGGCTCGTGTCCTCGCTACGTCTTCACCAGCTCGCTTGCCGTCTACGGCGGAGAGGATGCGCGCGGCGAGGTTAACGACCGCACGCACCAGTCCCCGCAGACCACTTACGGCATCACCAAGGCCATCGGTGAGCTGCTGGTCAATGACTACACGCGCAAGGGCTTCATCGACGGCCGCAGTGCGCGGCTGGGGATGGTCATCGTGCGCCCCGGCAAGGCCAACAAGGCGGCATCGAGCTTCGCCAGCGCGGTGTTGCGCGAGCCGCTGAGCGGCGTCGACTATGTGCTGCCGGTGCCCACCGCCACCAAGGTGGCCGTTGCCGGTTATCGCAGCGTGGTCGACGGTCTGTTGGCACTGCACGATCTCGATGGCGCGCGGCTCGGGCATGATCGCGCCCTGAACCTGCCGACGCTCTCGGTCTCGGTGGCGGAAATGATCGACAGCCTGCAGCGCGTGGGCAAGGATCGAAAGCTGGGCACCATCCGGGTCGAACCC
>DATMEZ010000073.1:0-10126 GCA_035556415.1 Povalibacter sp. | reverse complement strand
ATCTACGGCCAGAAGATCTTCATCACCTACGGCGATCACGACTACACGCCGAACACCATCGCCATGGTGCTGGCGCGCATCGACGGCGCACCGGCCGGTGTGAAAGGCATTTCGCTGTTCATCATCCCGAAGTTCCTGGTGAACGCAGACGGCAGCCTGGGCGAACGCAACGACATGCGCTGCGTTTCGATCGAGCACAAGCTCGGCATCCATGCGAGCCCCACCTGCGTGCTGGCGTTCGGCGACCAGGGCGGCGCGGTCGGCTACCTGGTGGGTGAGCAGAACCGCGGCCTCGAATACATGTTCATCATGATGAACGCGGCGCGTCTGTCGGTCGGCCTTGAAGGCTATGCACTGGGCGAGCGCGCGTACCAGCAGGCGCTGAGCTGGGCAAGAAACCGTGTGCAGGGCCGCCCCGGCGGCAAGAGCGGGCCGAGCGAAGGCAAGCCCCTGCCCATCGCGTATCACCCGGACGTCAAGCGGATGCTGCTGACGATGAAGAGCAACACCGATGCGGCGCGCGCCATTGCGCTGTATGCCGCGTTGCAGCTCGATTTGGCCCGCAATCATCCGGACGACAAAGTGCGTGTCGCGGCACTGGCGCGCGGCGAACTGCTCATTCCGGTGGTCAAGGCCTGGTCGACGGATGTGGGCGTGGCCATGACCTCGCTGGGTGTGCAGGTCCACGGCGGCATGGGCTTCATCGAAGAAACCGGAGCGGCCCAGTTCTATCGCGACTCCCGGATCACTGCGATCTACGAAGGCACCACCGGCATCCAGGCCCTGGACTTCGTCGGCCGCAAAGTGGGTCGCGATGGCGGCGTGACCATGAATGCGCTCATCGAGCAGATGCAGTCCGAGCTGGAAGCGATCTCGACGCAGGACGCTTCGGTCGCGCTCACGAAGGGCGCTGCGCTCGAAGCTATAGGCCTGCTGCGCGATGCGACGGGTGTGCTGCTGCAGTATCACCGTGAGCAGGTGGAGCGCACGCTGGCGATCGCGGTTCCCTATCTGACGCTGGCTGGCTTGGCCATCGGCGGCTGGCTGATCGCGAAGTCGCACGACATCGCGGTGCGCAAGGCTGCGGAAGATCCCGAGTTCTATCGCAGCAAGCAGCAGATCGCCCGTGCCTATGCCGAGCAGGTTCTGCCGCAGGCCCATGCGCAGGCGCGCATCGTCGAGGCAGGAACCGCCAGCGTGCTCGACGCCGACCCGGCGTTGTTCTGATCTGAAGCAGCTACAGATGCCGGATACGCAGGCCCGCGGATCGTATCCGGAACGGATCGTCTGTCTCACGGAGGAGACCACCGAGACGCTGTACCTGCTCGAGGAAGACTGGCGCATCGTGGGCATTTCCGGCTTCACGGTGCGCCCGCCGCGGGCACGCAAGGAAAAGCCGAAGGTCTCGGCATTCACCAGCGCCAAGCTGGATCGCATCTGCGAGCTCGAGCCCGACCTGGTGCTGGGATTCTCGGATCTGCAGGCGCAGATTGCGGCTGACCTGGTCAAGCGCGGCCTCAACGTCCACATATTCAATCATCGTGACGTCGCCGGCATCCTCAGGATGATCCGGATGCTTGGCGGCATGATCGGCTGCGAGGCGAAGGCGCAGACGCTCTGCGCAGAATTATCCTCAGGACTGGACGCGATCCGAGCCGCCGCCGGCGCGCTCAAGGTCCGGCCGCGGGTGTACTTCGAAGAATGGGATGAGCCGCTGATCGTGGGCAGCCGCTGGGTCTCCGAGTTGGTGCAGATCGCCGGAGGCGAGGAGTGCTTTCCGGAATACGCATGCCAGTCCTTGGGCAAGGACCGCATCCTGGCCGATCCGGACGAAGTGATCCGGCGCGCACCGGACATCATTTTCGGCTCGTGGTGCGGCAAGAAATTCCAGCCGCAATCGGTCGTAGCCCGCCGCGGCTGGGAGCAGATTCCCGCCGTTGCCGCCGCGCAGCTGTTCGAGATCAAATCGCCGATCATTCTGCAGCCCGGACCGGCGGCCCTGACCGACGGTGTCCAGGCCATGCATCGGATCATCCGTGCCTGGGCCGGCTGACGGACGCTGTAATACAAACCCCCTCTCGAGGGTGAATTGTTCTCCCGGGTGCTGCCGTCGGTGCCGGCCGGCATGCGACAATTACATGGATAACCCGCATTAGAAATGGTTGGGAGCGAGTTTTGTCCGTGTTCATTCATGCCTCTGCCGAATATCTGCCGCAGCGTGTCGTCGACAACGAATATTTCAGCGAGCTGACCGGCAGACCGACGGCCTGGTTCGAGCAGCTCACCGGCATTCGCGAGCGCCGGCGCGCTGGTGACGGCGAGAACGCCAACACCATGTCCATCGCCGCGGTGGAGAACCTGGTACGCGAGGCGCCGGGCTGTCTCGACGGCGTGGACCTGATCATCGGGGCTTCCTATACGCCCTGGGACACCATCGGCACGATTGCGCACGTCATACAGAGGCACTTCCATATTCAGCATGCGCGGGCGCTGTACCTGTCGACGGCCTGCTCATCCTTCATTGATGCGCTCGACGTCGTCGTCGCCTACTTCCAGTCGGGCCGCGCCCGCAAGGCGCTGGTGGTCGCGGTCGAGCACAACAGCCTGTATTCGTCCGACAGCGACGAGAAGTCGGGCCACCTGTGGGGCGACGGCGCGGCGGCCATGGTGCTGACCAAGGAGCCGACCGGGCAGGCAGTGGAGATCGTCGATGTGCGCGCGGTCGGGCGCGCCGATGTCGGCCGTGGGCCGGAAGGTATCAAAATGATTCCGCACCAGGACGGGCTGGTGATGCTCTACGGCAAGGACATTTTCATGCACGCCTGTCGTGAGATGGTCGCGGTGACCCAGGACATCCTCGAGCGCAATCGCATTGCCGTGGGGGACGTGCAGCTGCTGGTGCCGCACCAGGCGAACAAGCGCATCATCGATTGCGTGCTCGAACACCTGAAGCTGCCATCGCAACGGGCCGCCATGACCATCGCCGAGCTGGGTAACACCGGCTGTGCCAGCGTCGCCATCACCTATCACCGCAGCTGGCAGTCGCTGGCGGTGGGGCAGGTCGGCGTGCTGGTCACTTTCGGCGGCGGTTACTCAGCTGGCGCCGCACTGCTCAGGCGCAGATAGACGATCAGTCGATCGGGAACGTCTGCAGGATGCGCCGGCCGAAAAAGCAATCGGCGCATCCGCCATCCATCCCATCCCGCGCATCGAGCGGTGCAAGCCGCTCAGGCGGCGCACCAGCGTCAGCTGAGTCAGGCTTTCGACAACGGCAGTGCCGTCGTCTCCTTGATCGGCGACAGTGCGATCGAAGTCCGCACCACCTGCACCATGGGAAAGCGCGACAGGTGATCGAGGAAGAACGCCTCGTACGCCTTGATGTCGCGGGTGACGATCCGCAGCAGGAAATCCATCTCGCCGAGCGTGGTGTAGCACTCCAGGATCTCGGGGTGCTTGCGCACCGCCTGTTCGAACTTGGCAATGGCCTCGCGTCCCTGGGTCGACAGGCGCACGTGTGCGAAGATCATCACGCTCAGGCCAACGGCTTCCCGATCCAGCAGTGCGACGCGCCGGCGGATCACGCCTTCTTCTTCGAGTCGCGAAACGCGTCGCCATGCGGTAGTCGGCGTCAGTCCGACTTTTTCAGCAATCTCTGCCGCCGACAGGTTGGCTTCTTGTTGCAGTGCATCGAGAATTTTGAGATCGATGCGGTCGAGCGTTTGCTGGGTCATGCTGCAATGGTATTGCATGGATAGTCTGAAAGTGAAATGTTCATTTCAGAATCGCCGAATAAATGGCACGTTTGGCAATATCTATCGCATGCCTTTGGCCTAATCTGCCCATGCCATGCTGCGCACAACCCTCGAAGCCTGCAGCGATTCCAAGGAGAACTCCTCCATGTCTTCCGCTTCACGCCTGCACGTTCCGCATCCGCCTGCCCGTCCGGGCGAGCGGGCCGATTTCAGTTATCTCAAACTCTCGCCGGCGGGCGCGGCCGCACGTCCCGATGCGCGCGCCTCGATCGAGGAAGTCGCCAGCTTGTCGACCTCGCTGGTCCGAGTGCTCGGCGAGGAGCATCGAGCCACCGGGCCGTGGGATCCGCACCTGGAGCCGGCCGACCTGCAGGTCGGCTTGCGTCATATGATGACCACGCGCGTGATGGACGATCGCATGCAGCGCGCGCAACGCCAGGGCAAGATCTCGTTCTACATCAAGTCGACCGGCGAAGAAGCCATCTCCATTGCGCAGGCAATGGCGCTGCGGCCGACCGACATGCTGTTTCCTTCCTATCGCACGCAAGGCCTGCACATCGCGCGCGGCCGCGACGTCGTCGATCTGATGTGTCAGTGCCTGTCGAACACCCGCGACATGTGCAAAGGCCGGCAAATGCCGATCTTCTATCACTGGGCCAGCGGCAATATCTTTTCCGTGTCCGGCAATCTCACCACCCAGATGCCGCAGGCCGTGGGCTGGGCCATGGCCGCTGCGATCAAGCGCGAGGATCATGTGGCTGCGGCATGGACCGGTGAAGGCTCGACGGCCGAAGCGGACTTCCACCACGCGCTGACGTTTGCTGCTGTGTACCGCGCACCGGTGCTGTTGAACGTCGTGAACAATCAGTGGGCGATTTCCACCTTCCAGGGATTCGCTGGCGGTGAGCAGCAGACGTTCGCGGCGCGTGGTCCGGGATATGGCATGCCCGGCATCCGTGTGGACGGCAACGATTTCCTCGCCGTGTACGCCGTGACGCAGTGGGCCGCCGAACGCGCGCGCACCGGCGCCGGCCCAACGCTCATCGAACATGTGACGTACCGAGCCGGCGCACATTCGACCAGTGACGATCCCTCGCGCTACCGGCCGAAGGATGAATGGGAGGCTTTCCCGCTGGGTGATCCGATCCAGCGTCTGAAGCAGCACCTGATCGCGCTGAACGCGTGGTCGGAAGAGCAGCACAGCGCGCTCGAAAAGGAGATCGAGGAGTACGTGAGCGCCAGCTGGAAGGAAGCGGTGTCCTACGGCACCATGACCGAAGCGCCTTCGCTCGATCCCGATACGCTCTTCGAGGATGTCTTCAAGGAGATGCCCGACAGCCTAGTTCGCCAGCGCGAACAGCTGCGTGCATTGAGGGGCTGAGGATCATGGCAAAAATGAACATGGTGCAGGCGCTGAATTCGGCGATGGACGTAATGCTCCAGCGCGATCCGGCGACCGTGGTGATGGGGCAGGACGTGGGCTACTTCGGCGGCGTGTTCCGCTGTACCGACGGATTGCAGCGCAAGTACGGCGAGCATCGCGTGCTCGACATGCCGATTGCCGAAGGCGGCATCGTTGCCAGCGCCATCGGCATGGCGTTGAACGGCTTGCGGCCGGTGGCTGAGATCCAGTTCGCCGACTACATCTATCCCGGCTTCGACCAGATCGTGAGCGAGCTGGCACGCATCCGCTATCGCACCGCGGGCGACTTCAGCGTGCCCGTGGCAGTGCGTGTTCCCTGTGGCGGCGGCATTCGTGGCGGCCAGACGCATTCCCAGAGTCCGGAGGCGCTGTTTGCGCACATCTGCGGCATCAAGGTGGTGATGCCGTCGAATCCCTACGACGCCAAGGGCCTGTTGATCGCTGCCATCGAAAGCGATGACCCGGTGATCTTCTTCGAGCCCAAGCGGCTGTACAACGGCCCGTTCGACGGCGATCCCAACAAGCCGGCGACGCCGTGGAGTTCGCATCCGAAGGGCGAGGTGCCGGAGGGTTACTACACCGTGCCGATCGGCAAGGCGGAAGTGGTGCGCCCGGGCAAGGAAGTCACCGTGCTCACGTACGGCACGATCGTGCACGTCGCCGAGGCGGCCGCCAAGGCCACCGGCATCGATGCCGAGATCATCGACGTGCGGTCCATGGTTCCTCTGGATGTCGAGACCATCACCGCGTCGGTGAAGAAGACTGGCCGCTGCGTCATTGCGCATGAGGCGACGCGTTTCGCCGGCTTCGGCGCCGAGCTGCTCGCGACGGTGCAGGAAGAATGTTTCTGGCACCTGGAAGCGCCGGTCGAGCGCGTCGCAGGCTGGGATACTCCGTATCCGCACGCTTTCGAGTGGGAGTATTTCCCCGGTCAGCAGCGCCTCGGTGCCGCGCTCAGGAAAGTACGGGAGGCCGCATGAGCCGCTACGTCTTCAAGATGCCGGATCTCGGCGAAGGCACCGTCGCCGCCGAGATCGTTGCCTGTCACGTGAAGCCGGGCGATGAGGTCAAGGAAGAGCAGGTGCTGCTGGACGTGATGACGGAGAAGGCCACTGTCGAGGTTCCCTCGCCGGTGAGTGGCCGCGTCGTGTCGATCGCCGGCGAACCGGGCAGCAGTATCCCGGTGGGCGCCGAGCTGATCGTGTTCGAGACGGGGGAGGCAGCGAAGGCTGCGCCAGCGCAAGCCGCGGCTCCAACTCCAGCTCAAGCTCAAGCTCAGCCTACGTCTCCGGCACAGCCTGCAGCTTCAGTACAAGCTCCAGCGGCAGCAGCCAGCGCGCCGACGCAGCCGGCAGACGTCAGTCGCAGCACGCGTGTGATGGCGTCGCCCGCTACGCGACGTCGTGCCAAGGAGGCCGGTGTCGAACTGAAACTGGTTGCAGGCAGTGGTCCGGGCGGACGCATCGCCCGTGGCGATCTGGAGAGCTTCATCGAACAGCGCTCAGGGGCGAAGACACAGCCCGCATCGCGCAGCGCAGGCGGTGTTGCTGCGGCGGCTGCGAGCGGACCGGAGTTCGAGGAAGTCCCGATCATCGGCATGCGTCGGCTGATCGCCCAACGCATGACGGAGACTCTGAAGATCCCGCATTTCTCGTATGTCGAGGAAGTGGATGTCACGCGGCTGGAAGAGCTGCGCCAGCACGCGAATTCAAAGCTCCCGAAGGGCGCAGGCTCGTACACCTATCTGCCGTTCCTGGCGTTGGCGCTGGCGCGAGTGCTGCCGGCGTTCCCTCAGTGCAACGTTCGCTACGACGCCGAGCGCAACCTGCTGGTGCGCTATCGGCCGGTGCATCTGGGTATCGCGACCCAGACGCCGGATGGCCTGAAGGTCCCGGTCGTGCGCAACGTCGCCGAGCGTTCGCTGAGCAACGTGGCTGCTGAGATTCGCCGCGTGAGCGAAGCTGCGCGCACCAACAAGGCGACGCGCGATGAACTGACAGGCTCGACCATCACTCTGACCAGCCTGGGCAAGCTCGGCGGCATCGCGTCCACGCCCATCATCAACGTGCCGGAAGTGGCCATCGTGGGCGTCAACAAGGCCGTCGATCGTCCCATGGTGGTGAAGGACGCCATCGTCGTGCGCCGCATGATGAATCTGTCCGGTTCCTTCGATCACCGTTTCGTGGATGGCCACGACGCCGCCTCCATGATCCAGGCACTGAAGGATTGCCTGGAGAACCCGGTGACCATTTTTGCGGATCTGGCCTGACCGCTGATTCCTCGGCGCAGGGAAGCGCCGAACGCCGCCGCCGACCAACGGATTAACAGTCCGTCGGTCTATTGGTCGAGCCTTCGTGTGACGGATTTGCAGGGGCCGCAGGACATCGCAGTGCAGATGCGTCGAAGAAATTCGCACTTGGAATCGACCTGCCTGACGCCGGCTCCAAACCAGAATCCAGAATAATGGCTGCAAGCCGCTCTGCTGCCTTGACACCCCGGTACTGCTTTCCGCAGAATCGCGCGCCTTCGAGCTTGCCCTCAATTCCCCGGTAGCTCAGTGGTAGAGCGACGGACTGTTAATCCGTTGGTCGGTGGTTCGAATCCGCCCCGGGGAGCCAACCACACGAACCGTGTAGTTCATCGCCGCCGCGCGCCGACCGGCCCACGATGACGGCGATCTACGCCGCCTGCGCCGCTTTCAGCGTTTTATCCATGCGCCGCAGCGCTTCTTCCAGCGTCTGCATGCTACTGGCGAATGACAGGCGCATGTGACCGGGCGCGCCAAAGCCGCTGCCCGGCACCACGGCGACGCCGGCGTGATTGAGCAGGTATTCGGCGAAAGTGTTGTCGTCCTTGGCGCCGATGAGCTTCATGGCCGCTTCGACGTTGGCGAAGGCGTAGAAGGTGCCGGCGCCGTGCAGACAGGAAACGCCTGGCAGCTTGTTCAGGCCATCGACGATGAAATCGTGGCGCTGCTTGAAATGCCGGTTCATCTCGCGCACTTCGGACTGATCGCCGCTCAGGGCCACCACTGAAGCCTTCTGCGCGATGGCCGAGGCGTTGGAGGTGCTCTGGCCCTGGATGGTTGCCATGGCGGTGACGATCTCCGCCGGTGCGCCGCAATAGCCGATGCGCCAGCCGGTCATGGCATACGCCTTGGAGACGCCGTTGGTGGTCACGGTGCGGTCATAGAGCTGCGGACAGACGTGGGCGAGGCTGACGAACGGCTCGGGCGCCCAATAAATGTGCTCGTACATGTCGTCGGTGCAGATCACGACGTGCGGGTGCCGCATCAGCACCTCGCCCAGAGCACGCAGCTCGGCCCGCGTGTACGCCGCGCCGGTGGGATTGTTCGGGCTGTTGAGGATGAACAGGCGGGTCTTGGGCGTGATGGCTGCTTCCAGCTGTGCCGGAGTGATCTTGTATCCCTGGTCGGCGCCCGCATAAGGCGTTATCGGGACGCCGTCGGCCAGCCGCACCATGTCCGGGTACGAAACCCAGTAAGGAGCGGGGATCACCACTTCGTCGCCAGCGTCGATCAGGGCCAGGATCAGGTTGAAGATGGTCTGCTTGGCGCCGCAGGAGACCAGGATCTGGCTGCGCTTGTATTCCAGCCCGTTCTCGCGCTGGAACTTGGCGATGATGGCGTCTTTCAGGTCGGCGCTGCCTTCGACCGGGGTGTAGCGCGTGAAGCCCTTGCGGATGGCATCGATGCCGGCTTCGGCGATGTGCGTCGGCGTGTCGAAATCGGGTTCGCCGGCGCCGAGGCTGATGATGTCCTTGCCTTCGGCCTTCAGCTGCGCGACGCGCCCCGTGAGCGCCACGGTGGGCGAGGGCTTGACGCGCTGCACTCGTTTTGAAACTGCTAGACTCACTGGCGCACCGGGGAAGGGATTTACGCGGCCATTTTAGGCATTTGCGCCGCTGGCGTTATGTGATTTTTACGGCCTGGGTCGATCCATGACAGGCCTTGGCAGGGTTGATTGAGAGCCTGTCGACCCGCATCGCACACCGGAGCCCTCGATCCATCCATGAATGACGCTTCCGCCAAAGACTTGTTTCAGCTCAGCGGCGATTATCAGCCGGCCGGCGATCAGCCCACGGCCATCGCCCGCATGGTCGAAGGGTTGCAGGCGGGGCTGACGCACCAGACCCTGCTGGGGGTCACCGGCTCGGGCAAGACTTTCTCCATCGCCAACGTGATCCAGCAGGTGCAGCGTCCGACGCTGGTGCTGGCGCACAACAAGACGCTGGCGGCGCAGCTGTACGGTGAGTTCAAGGAATTCTTCCCGCACAACGCGGTGGAGTACTTCGTCTCGTACTATGACTACTACCAGCCCGAGGCCTACGTACCGTCCTCGGACACGTTCATCGAGAAGGATTCCTCGATCAACGAGCACATCGAGCAGATGCGGTTGTCGGCGACCAAGGCGCTGCTGGAGCGGCCCGATGCCATCATCGTCGCCACGGTGTCCGCCATTTACGGCCTGGGCGATCCGGCTTCGTACCTGGAAATGGTGCTGCATCTGACACGCGGTGACCGCATGGACCAGCGCAAGATCCTGCGTCGCCTGGCGGACATGCAGTACACGCGCAACGAGCTGGATCTCACCCAAGGCACCTACCGAGTGCGCGGCGACGTGATCGATATTTTTCCGGCGGAGTCCGAGCGCGAGGCGATCCGGGTCGAGCTGTTCGACGACGAGATCGAGTCGCTGGTCATGTTCGACCCGTTGACCGGCGAGGTTCGCAAGAAGGTGCCGCGCTACACGGTGTTCCCCTCGACGCACTACGTGACGCCGAAGGAGCGCCTGATCCGCGCGGTCGACGAAATCCGCGACGAGTTGCACGGGCGGCTGCAACAGCTGAAAGAGGCCGGCAAGCTGGTGGAAGCGCAGCGCCTGGAGCAGCGCACGCGTTTCGACCTGGAAATGATCCGCGAGGTCGGCTA
>DATMEZ010000072.1:0-5017 GCA_035556415.1 Povalibacter sp. | reverse complement strand
CCGTGCAGCACCTTTTCGTGCAGCTCGCGCAGCTGTTCGATATCGCTGGCAGATACCGCACCGCGCCCCGTCATCCAGTCCCATACCGGCGCGCCATCGAGCGGCAAACCCACCTGGCGACGGATGTCATTGAAGAAATTGGTGAACAGTTGCTGCCCGGCAGCGGCGGGCTTCAGCACTCGCGCCATGAATCCGCCGCTGGCGCGCACGAAACTGGTGATATCGATCGGGCTCCAGCTGTTGCCCGCAGCACGCAGACGCTGCGGCCCAAGCACGAACACCAGCCACAAGCCGAACAGCCACCACAGCGACCGGTGCAGGCGCTGGTCGCCGAAGAACGCCGCAGGATCGTAGAAAGCGACCAGCCCCTGATGTGCATCGTCGAGGATGACCCGCCCACCGGCGCTGCGCGACCATTTCACGATGTTCGCCAGCAATCGTGCGTTGTCCTTCTCGCCCAGCAGCTTGTTGGTAAAGATGCTGCCATAGGCGCCGACGATGATCTGTCCCTTGCCATGGCGCATCAGCCAGAGCATCGGCTCGCCGCTGACCGGATCCTGCGCCAGCTCCAGCACCAGATCGCTGGTGCTGGACACAGCTCGCCATTGCGAACTCGGATACTCGGAAATCGCAGCGACCGCTTTCACGTCCTGGAGCAAGGGATGCGCGCCGGTCGGCACCATTTCGAAGTGCAGTGGCTGAGCCAGCTTCTCGAAACTCGCACGCAGCTGCCGCGGCCCGGTCTCGGACTGCTCGCCGGGCGCAGCCTCGTCCTGCGCATCCGGGTCCTGCCCGTCGTCGCCCGGCTCGCCTGCGCCTTGATCGCGATCAGCCTGCTCGCCGACGTCCTGGTCGTTTGCATCCGACTCGTTCGGACCTGCATCGTCTTGCCTGTCCTGGCCCGTGGTATCCGTCGCAGCGGTATCAGGCTGGGCCACGCTGAATTCCAATCCGGTCATGGCCCGCAAATGCAGCATGAGCCCGGGATCGGCCCCTTCGCCGATGGACCATTCCGGCGTATCCGACAGGCCAGCCACGACCAGCAACGTGTTGCCCGCGGAAATCCAGTCACGCAGCGGCCCCGTTTCGGAATCGCGGATCGGGTAAACATGCGGTGCGGTGCTGATGAGCAGATTGCCGGTGGGCGCAGCTGCGGTGAGCTGCGCAAGATCGCCATAGCGCTGCCGCAGCGACAGCGGCTCGACACCTTCCGCGGTCAGCCAGCGCATCATCCCGAGATAGCCGTTCGGTCCCTTCTCGGTAGTGATCGGCCTCGTCACTTTCTCCTGCGGCGCCGACGGCTTCGGCATCATCAAGGCGTAGAACAAGGCGAACGCACCGATGGCGAGCGCAAGCGTCAGCAAGCGGTCCTTCACGATGAACCCTTTGGCGCCGCCAGCTGCGCATTGAGCGCGCGCCCGGCTTCAACAGCCGCCTCGATTTCATCCGGCGCGACACGCGCATCGCCGTAAAGAAGACGTTCACCCAGCACGGCCACGCGTTGAAAATTTTCACGCTGATCGGCGGCATCGAAATCCGCGCGCTGACTCAACTCGCGATGGGTCAGGCTCTTTTCCGTGCGCAGCCGCCCGGCGTCCACCAAGGTGGCCACCAGCAATCGCAGCAGCAACGACGGCCGTTCCTCGGGCGCAGCCGAGTCGAGATCGGCCAGACTCAGGCGTCTGGGCTCCGGGCCCGCCGCACGATCCGGCATCCGTGAGCTGCGGCGACCGCCACGTCGCAGCAAGCCCGCGGCCCGCGCTTCGTTGAACACGACAGCAACGGCGAGCGCGATGACGAGAAGAATCAGCCCATTGATGATGCCGTCCCTGACCTTCTCTGGGATCGTGCGCTCCTGCAGCCAGCGGCTCAGCCAGGAATCCGAGTCCTGCTGCGGCCGATCGAACACGCTGCGCAGCCATCGCTTCAGGCGCTGGAACCAGGTGTCCGGGAGTTCGGCTCGCTGCTCCTGACGCAGCGACTCCAGGATAGGACCGAGCG
Source organism: Povalibacter sp. (assembly GCA_035556415.1). Lineage (GTDB taxonomy): Bacteria > Pseudomonadota > Gammaproteobacteria > Steroidobacterales > Steroidobacteraceae > Steroidobacter. The sequence continues at coordinate 3,016 of DATMEZ010000072.1, read as the reverse complement.
TCGTCACTTCGATCGGGTTTGCCGCCACGTCCGGTGGCTGACGATAGCGATCCGCCAGCTGCTGCAGATCCACCAGGCCATGGACGGTCAGCGCATCGAGTTGAGCTTCGGAAACGAATGGCGCGTAGCCGAGCTGCACCAGCGCATGCTCCAGCCCCGGACAAGCAGCATCCAGTTCGCGCAGTCCCACGATGTCGGTGGCCGCGCCTTCACTGCACTTGGCGACGATCTCGGCCGCGGACGTGTCGACATCCACTGCCGGTTCGGACGGCACCGAACGTGCGACCGACGCCGCCAGCAGCAATCCGGTGAGGACGGCAATCCTCACGGACTACACGGCGCCGAGCGCACTCACGCGGGCCGCCAGATCGCCACCTTCCTTGCGCAGCTTGAGATCCCAGTAGATCGCCAGCATCAGCGCCACGTAGAACGGCGTCACCAGCAGGTTGACCACGATGCTGACCGCGAACACGCTGATCAAGGTGTAGACGACCAGATCCTCCATGCTGCCCGCCACCAGCGGCAACACGGCGCCGACCAGCGTGCCGACGGCGAGATAGATGACGAACAGGACGATGAATCCCACGGTCAGGATGGCTGCCGTGCGCCACCAGTGACCCCACACCAGGCGATGGCTGGCCGTGAGCGAGTCGACCGGGCCCTTGTGCTCGAGCATCAGCACCGCCCAGCCCAGCATCAGGCTGACCGACAGGATCAGGCCCGGCACGACGAGCAGCATGAAGCCGGCCATCAGCGCGATGATGAGCAGCAGCGTCATGACGAGCATCCACGGCGCGCGCCGGACCGCAGCCTGCAATGCCGCGCCGATGCCAAGCTCGGCGTCGACGGCGATCGACTGCATCTTCAGGAACAGCGCGCCGAACACCCACATCGACAGCAGCAAACTCAGCAGATTGGTGAGTGCGTAACCCGGCCGCATCATGGGGCCGAGCATCGCAGTCATGTCCGTCGGCGCCAGCGCGGCGCTGCCACCCGTGATCGCAATGTAGATCGTCGGCGGACTGCCGGCGACGATCAGCAGCAGGCACAATGGCCAGACCACGCCGACCGAGGCCTTGTAGAGCTGGAATCCGGTATCGAGCACACCGCCGATGGACTGCGGCTGTGCGGGTTGAATAGCCATCGCGATTCTCCCTGTATCTGATGCCTTCGAATCCTGAACGCCCTGGAGCTGGACGACGTAAGGCGCGCGAGACGGCTCTTGTTGGTATGCCCGCGCGGCTGGCAGATCATCGCGAAACCCGGGACCGGAGGCAAACCCGGTCCCGGCAATCACCTCAGGCCAGCGCCTGCTGCAGATCGGCGATCAGATCCTCGACGTCCTCGATGCCCACCGACAGCCGGATCAGCGAGTCGTCGATGCCCAGCGCCTGGCGCTTGTCCGCCGGAATCGAGGCATGCGTCATCAGGCCGGGATGATCGACCAGGCTTTCGACGCCGCCGAGACTTTCGGCGACGGTGAAGATCTGCAGCCGCTCCAGGAAGCTGCGCGCGCCATCGAGACCGCCTTTGACGAAAAAGGTGACGATGCCGCTGTAGCCGTTCTTCATCTGGCGCTTGGCCAGCTCATGCTGCGGATGGCTCGGCAGCCCCGGATACAGCACGCGCTCGACCTGCTGGTGCTTTTCCAGCCAGCCGGCGATTTGCAGCGCGCTCTCGCTGGCCTGCCGCATGCGCAGCGGCAGCGTCTTCAGGCCGCGCAGCGCCAGGAAACTGTCGAACGGCCCGCTGATGCCGCCAACCGCGTTCTGCAGAAAACCAATCTTCTCCGCCAGCTCCGCATTCGCCGTCACCGCCACGCCACCGACCATGTCGGAATGGCCGTTCAGATACTTGGTCGCCGAATGCACCACGATGTCGGCGCCCAGCTCCAACGGACGCTGGACCCAGGGGCTTGCGAACGTGTTGTCGACCACGGTGAGAACCCCGCGCTTGCGCGCGAACTCGGCAACCTGCGCGATATCGACCAGACGCAGCGTCGGATTGGTCGGCGTCTCGATCCAGATCAGCCGAGTATCCGGACGAACTGCTGCAGCCAACGCTTCAGGCTTGGAAAGATCAGCCAAGGTGATGTCGAGATTCGCAGTGCGACGACGCACGCGCTCGAAAAGGCGGAACGTGCCGCCGTACATGTCATCCATCGCGACGATGTGACTGCCGGCATCGAGCAACTCGAGCACCGTCGCAGTCGCCGCCATGCCCGAAGCGAAGGCAAAGCCGTGAGTGCCGCTCTCGAGATCGGCAATGCACTGCTCCCACGCGGTGCGGGTGGGATTGCTCGTGCGCGAATAGTCATAGCCCTTGTGAACACCCGGGCTCGACTGCGCATAAGTCGAAGTCGTGTAGATCGGCGGCATGACCGCACCGGTCGAAGGATCGGGCTGCTGCCCCGCGTGGATGCAGCGAGTGGAGAAATGCAGGCGACGGTTCGATGAGGTCATGATGAATGGACTGCGAGTAACTGATGTAACGGAGAGTTGATGTGAACGCGAGTGCTGTCAAGCGTGGGTCGGGCTTTTCCGGCTGGCATCTTCAGCCAGGAGATTCGGATCGGGTGTCGTGCCAGACGCCATTCTGGCCGGGCACACGCAATTTTCCGAGATAGCGCGTACATTGTGGTCATGAGCAGCATCGTGCCATGGCGTCGTTCTGGGCGGGGGCACACATTTCCAGGACCGCACGTGAATACGTCCCTGTAGGCTTGCTCACTCGGAACATCCTGTTCCTCCTCTCATCCTGAAAATGTGTGCCCCCGCCCAGAACGACGCCAGAAAGAGAGTGCCAACCTTCTTTCCGGAAGCGCGCTCTCCGAGCGCCACGGACCTAGAAGCCTCTGCGGATCCGGCGGGGGCGTCTCGTTTCGGGATCGCCGTGAATCCGTCCCTGGAGGCTGCCACAAAAACATCCTGTTTTTGAGGCTCCCGAAACGAGACACCCCCACCAGAACCGCAGAGGCTTCGGGTACAGCGGCACTCGTCGAGCGCGCTTTAAGAAG
>DATMEZ010000071.1:0-3871 GCA_035556415.1 Povalibacter sp. | reverse complement strand
TATCGGATTTCTCGAACGTCTTCGTGAACGCAGGCACCCTGAACGTCGGTGCGGGGGGCGAGATCGCCGCAGCGGCCGGTGGCACATTGACTGCGATGATTGCCACAGGCGCGACGCTACAGGTGGACGGCGCTTTCGGCTGCGGTACCGCGAACGACAGCATCGCTGTGTCTGGTAGCGTCGTCGGCACGGGCACGATCTCTCAATGCGGCGGCGACGACACGCTGACGCTGACGGATACGGCCGATCTGAGCGGCTTCGTCGGTGCGATCGATGGCGGCACGAACTCAGCCGGTGACACGGTCGCGTTGAATGCGACGAGCGCGCTGACGTTCGCGGCCAGCACGGTGACGAACTACGAATCGCTGAGAAAGGAAGGCACGGGTATTGCCACGCTGGTCGGCTCTCATGTGTTCACTGCCGGCACGATCATCGATGGCGGCACGCTGCAGGTCGATGATCTCCTCGAAACGCCCACTGTGGCGCTGGGTGACGGCACCCGCCTGAGCATCGACGGCACCGTGCAGGCGGCCGGAGCAGGGCAGGTCACGCTGACGGGAAGCAGCGGCAGCAACACCGTCGTCGTCAATGCCGGAGCGACGCTGCTTGCGAGCGGCGATCTCGGCGACGCCAGCGACACACTGGATGTCGCGGGCACTCTCGATACCGCCATCGGCTTCAACCTCGGCGCCGGTGACGACACATTCATCGTGCACGACGGTACGAGCGTCCTCGGTGCCGTGATTGGCGGCACCGGGTTGGATACACGCGTCTATGACATCACCGGTCTGGTCAATGTCGGGGCGTTGCAGGAGTTCGAGGGGCTCATCAAGCGCAACAGCGGCATCCTGAACATCAACGGTCCTGCTGCCACCACCGATCTGGAGGTGGTCGGTGTAGAGGGCGGTATCTTGAACGTCGGCGCGGCGGCCAGCGTTCTCGGCGTGAATACCACGAGCGTGCGCTCCGGCGCGACCTTGCAGATCGACGGCCTATATACCGGTACGACGGGCGCGGATACGTTCAGTGTGGCCGGCGTGATTAGTGGCGCCGGCAGTATTTCGCTGGACGCCGGCGACGACCTGCTGGTTCTGAACGATGGCGCGAACCTGGACGGTCTGGCGACGCCGCTGAGTGGCGGTGCCGGCAACGATACGGTGACGGTCGATATCACGGGCAGCGCCACGCTTGGTGGCGTCGGTGCGTTCGAGACACTAGTGAAAGAGAATAGCGGCACCCTGCACATCGACGGCCCGGCAGCCTCGGATCTCGCCGCCGTCACCGTGAACGGTGGCGTGCTCAGTGTTGGCGCCGCGGGCAATGTCAGCGGCGTACGTACCACCATGATCGCGACCGGCGCGACGCTGAATGTGGCGGGCACGTATCAGGGTAGTGCTGTGGAAGACCTGTTCGAGACGAAAGGGACCGTCGTCGGTTCCATCGATCTGTTGGATGGGGACGATCTGCTACGCGTGCACGCCGATGTCGCAGATCTGGACGACGCGATCTTCAACGGCAGTGCCGGCACGGATACCGTGGCCTACGCGCATGACACCGATCGGGCATTCCAGAACACCGCATTCTCTACATTCGAGTCGCTGCGGAAGGAAGGCACGGGAACGCTCGCGATCGCGGGCACGCTCGATGCGTTTGCGCAGTCCGTAGTCGTTGCTACGGGCGCCGTCGATCTTCAGAACGCGATCGTTCAGACGGCGCAGTTCACGATCGAACAGCCGGCCGCCTTGCGCGGTGCCGGCACGCTGAGCGGCGATCTGACGAATGCGGGCTTGCTGGCGCCCGGTCACAGTCCAGGAACACTCGCCATCGGTGGCAACTATATGCAGACAGCCACGGGCGTGCTGGTTTCAGAGATCAGCCGCGCGGGGGATGACAGGCTGGACGTAACCAAAATCGCGACGCTCGGCGGTACACAGCGATTGCAGATCGAGTACGGCTACTATCTCGCGGGCACAACTCACACGCTGATCTCTGCCGCCGGTGGGGTCAGCGGAGATTTCACGACCATCGAAGCGAACGCCAGCGCGTTGCTGCCGTACCAACGGAGTGTCGACACCAATAGCGAAACGGTCACGTTTACGCTGCGTCCGACGGTGTCCGTGACGACACCGGACAGCAATCGCGGACGTTTTGCTGCGTGGCTCGACGGGCAGATCTCAGGCGGGCTGGTAACGCCTGAACTCGAGACCTACCTAGACACGTTGATCCAGCAGACTACCGATGCACAGGTCGAAGCGCTGCTAGGTGAACTTGCCGATCCTCCCGCCAGCGCCACTCAGGGCACTGCCTCGGTAGTCGCTTCCTCGTTTGCCGGCTCGGTGCTGGACCGTTTTGCCGCCGAGGGCGCCCGTTGTGCGCTCGCGAGCGTCGCCAGCGAAGCGCTCAATTGCGGCTGGACGGCGGGGTTACGGCAATGGGGCGGTGCAGACGGCGATGCATTCGGTCCGCGGCACGACTGGACCATCGACGGCACGCAGCTGGGATTCGAGCGTCGGCTGGCGAGCGGTTGGGCCGTCGGGGTGACGTTCGGCTACGGCAGCGCCGATATCCATGATGCAAACGACAGTTACGCACAGTTGCGTGCGCCGACGGGCGGGCTGTACGCGCAGTTCTCCGGTGAGAGGCTGAATGCGAGTGTTATCGCGCTGTATTCCGACGTCGAGAATGACGTGACGCGTCGCGCCACGGTTGGCAGCGACGTTCGGAGTGCAAGAGCCAGCTTCAGCAGTGGCACCATCGGAGCTGGCGGGCGCCTGGACTGGCGCTTTGGCGGCGAAACAGGTCCGCTGGTGCAGCCCTATCTGGAAGCCTTCTACGATCGTACCGGCAGCGCTTCGTTTGTGGAGTCTGGAGCCGCGATGAATCTCGCCGTACACGCACGAGCGCGCGAAGGACTGCGTGGCACGCTTGGTGTGCTGGTGGCGGATGACTACGAGGGTTACGGGCACGTATTCCGGCCTTCGTTGCAGGTGGGCGTCGCGCATCAGTTTCTAGACACCTACAGTGAGATGGACGTTCGCCTGGGCGGACAGATGCCGCTGCGAGTACGTGGTGTCGCGCTCGAGCGCACCTCGCTTGCGCTCAAGGCGGAGCTGGCCATGTCTCTCGGCCGATCGGCATCCGTGTCCATCGGATATGGTGGAGAGCTGGCGGAGAACTTTGCGCAGCATCAGTTCAACGTGCGCGCGCAGATCGCATGGTAAATATTGATAAGGAGAACGTTAGTGAGGGAGAAGGTGATGACACGTGCGAACGCTGCTGCGCTTGGACTGGCGGCGGTCATGGGATTCGCGCCTGGATTGCCCGCAGCCGGGAGCGATGCTGGACGCTGGTACTTCGTGCCGCAGGCAGGCGGCATCTACGTGGATGACGAGCGAGGCGTGGAGTCCTCTGATGTACTTGCCGGGATCGCGGCCGGGCGTTACTTCGGCGAGCACTGGGCGGTAGAGCTGACTGCGAATGGCACGAGCCTGGCGCGTGATGCGAATCCAGCGATTCATCTATACGGTGCTTCCGTGGATGCGCTGCGCTTCTTCGGGCGTGAACGAGCACTCGCCCCGTATCTGACGTTCGGGGCGGGTGCCGTGCGCAGTGACCCTGCTACGGGTGCCGCGGATACAGATCGAATGGCGCAGGTGGGCGCCGGCCTGAAATGGCGTCTCGGTGTGAATCGCCGCAACTCCGGCTCGTTCAGTCTGCGGCCCGAGCTGAAGCTGCGTTGGAGCGATTCGATCGGCGGCTCGATGCTGGACTACATTGCCCAGCTCGGTTTTCAGTTCGCGTTCGGTGCGCCGTCGTCAGGAATAGAAACAGCCAGCGAGCCGGCGAGCGTGGCATCGGCCGCGTCTGTCGC
>DATMEZ010000070.1:0-10851 GCA_035556415.1 Povalibacter sp. | reverse complement strand
TAGCGCTCCAGGCCGAAGTCGGCGAGCGCGAGCAGCTCGCTGCTGCGCGTGATGCGCATGTTGGGCGGCCGGTAGGCTGGGGACAGCGAGGTGTAGACGTTGTCTTCGGCACCGTCGGGAAATCCCGGCTCGATGTCGGTGTCCATCCAGTCGACGATCAGATCTGCCCACTTGTCCTCGAGCTCGAGGATTTCCAGCAGATTCTTGAAGCGCTGCACCGCCGCTTCGTCCTTCACCAGCACGTTGTTCTGCAGCTTCACCAGACTGTTCAGATTGAAGCGGCCCTGCATGTCTTCGAGCTGGCCGGCGACTTCGCCGCCATCCACCGGAATGGGCGGGATGGGGGTGGCCCAGGCTTCGGTGAAGTCGTCGGTCCTGGAGCCGCCCATCTTGTCCTTGCGCAGGATGTCGGCGGCCCAGGCTTCCGCGCCCATCGCGACCTCGAAACCCTGGTCGAGCGAGAACAGGGTTGCGCTGCGGCGCTGGTCGAGATAGCCCTTGAAGGCGACGCTGACCGCGAGAATGGTCGCCAGCGCCACGATCAGCACTGCGGTGATCAGGGCCACGCCGCGCTGCCGCTTCATCCGGACACCTCGACCAGGCGCGTGATCTTGCCCCAGTCCTCCAGCTCCAGCGTGATCTCCACGGCCAGCGGCCGCACGAAACTGGCGTCGCGGCCGGAGTAGCCCAGCGGCGGCCATTGTTCCTTCCAGTCGCGATCGGCCCCCATGAAACGCAGGCTGACGCTCTTCACGCGATCCAGCAGCATGACCTGGGTCGGCTGCTCGGTCATGGTGCGGTCGAGCACCGGCCAGTAATCGCGGAACAGCTTTTGCTCCTGCACCCGGTAGGAGACGCGCTGCAACGTGGGTCGCGGCACGCCAGCGGGATTGCTCCATCCCGAACGCGTGAGCTCGGCCAGCACTTCGTTTTTCTCCCGGGCGAGCAGAGCGGGTGAGCGCTCGCCGCCGAGCGGCTCACGCACCGCTCGTGGCTCCAGCGTGGCGAAGTCCTGCCCCATCCGCATCACGGCGGCCTGGATCGCGCGCGTGCGCTTGGCGTTGTCCTCGATGCGCTCGCTCTGGGTCGTCAGCTCGTTGTAGCCCGTCATGGCCAGCATGCCAACGACCACGAAGATCGCGACCGCGATCAACACCTCCAGCAGCGTGAAGCCGGCGGAGCGACCAAGCGGACAGTGGCTGCGAACGCGCGTCATTCGTTCGATTCCGACGGTTGCTGTTCGCCCGGCGGCGTTTCAGTCTGCGGTGGCGGAGTGTTCTCCGGCTGGTTGCGCGGCGGCGGATTGTTTCCCTCGTTCCCGTCGTTCTGGCCGCCGTTGCGGCCGCCGCCTCGTTGCTCGGTCTCGCTCCCCTGCCACAACACCAGCGTCGTGCCGGGCTGCGCGATCGCCGTTCCGTAGAAGCCGGTGATCGAAGCCAGCGAGGATTTCTCGTTGCCGTCGGCCAGGCGCACGCTGACATCGATGCGTCGCACACTCTCCAGCGGCGTCTGCGTCACTTTCATGGTCCAGCGCCAGCGGCGATCGGCCATTTCGATCTCGTCGCTGGTCTCGTCCACCTTCGGCATCTGCGGTTCCAGGCGCGTCTTGGTCAACTGGTTCATCGCGACCCAATGGGCGAGGGTCTTGTCGCGCAGATAGCTGCCGTTGCTGGCCGTCTGGCTGACTGCTTCGATCACGCCAAGCATGCCCAGCGACACGATGATCAGCGCCGCCAGCACCTCGATGAGCGTGAAGCCCTGCTGCGCGCAACGTGTATCAGCGCCGCGCATCGAGGGCTCGCTTGTCGTTCTCTTCTTCGGGTGGCCTGGTTTGCGCGATCACCTGCCACGGCTCGTTGCCGGTGCGGCGCTCCAGGCGCAGATCGTTGTCCGGCTGCCCGACCAGGCGCCACAGCGCTTCGGTATCGTCGCGCTCGATGCGCAGCTCGAAAGGCATGATCTCGCCGCTCGCCAGCACCATGACCTGCGGCGGGTATTTCTTCTGCGAATCCTTGTCGCCGCGATCGACGACTTCGGGCTTGAGCACCACTTCGCGCGACTCCAACCACATGCGAAAGCGCAGCCCCTCGGGCAACTGGCGCGTGGCGAACAGCTTGTCGCCCTCGATCGGCACCCAGGTCAGGTTGCGGCCGTCGTAGTGCAGGAACTCGTATCCTTGCGCCGAGACGAACATGCCGGTGTCCAGCCCCTGCAGCTCGGATTCCTCGCTCGCCTGCCGCAGCACCGCCCACAGCCGCCGCATCTGGTCCTCCGCCTCGCTGTCACGGCCCAGCACGCCCATGGACAGCGTGGCCGCCGACACGATGACCCCGATCACCACGATGACGACCAGGATCTCCATGAGAGTGAAGCCGGCGGCATGGCGGCGCGCAGTCACGATGTCAGCGCTCGCAGGTCATTCGATGCTCCAGTTGCCGATGTCGGCATTGATGCCTTCACCGCCTTCCTGGTTGTCGGCACCCAGCGTGAACAGGTCGTACTCGCCGTGCTGTCCGGGGCTCTGGTAGTGGTAATCGTTGCCCCACGGATCCTTGCGCAGGCCGTTGATGTAGCCGCCTTCGCGCCAGTTGCGGATGGAGGTGTCGCCGGGCTTGGTGACCAGCGCACCCAGGCCCTGGTCGGTCGTCGGGTACTTGAAGTTGTCGAGGCGGAACAGGTTCAGCGCGGTCTCGTAGGAGCGGATGTCCTGCTTGGCCTTGGCGACCTGCGCATCGTCGATGCGCTTGATGACGTTCGGCGCCACCAGGGCGGCCAGGATGCCCAGAATCACCACCACCACCATGATCTCGATCAGCGTGAAGCCATGGGCCCGGCCGGCCTCGAGGATGCGGGCACGCTGCCGATCACGCAGCTGGGTAACGAAGCTCGTAGACATGTGAGTTGAAGTTCCTTTTGCGAACAGGCCGGACGCCCCGGCGATGCGGCTAGAATGCTCGGGTTCGAAGGCTTTGCCGTGACGGTTGCTAGCCGTGCCCGCCGGCCATGTCGGCCATGGGCTGTGCCGGCCGCAGGCCCTGCGGATCATAACAAAGCACCCTGAAGCTCGAAGTGACCTGAAGAAGTATCGCCGCAAGTATCCCCCATGAGCGAAGGTCTGCTGCCGGCGACAGTTCACGGATCGCCGCGGTCCATCGGCCGCGGCCAGGCGGTCTGGCTGCTTGGACTGATCTGCGCGGCGTCGGTTCTGCTGGCGCTGGGCACAGAGGCCACCCGCCTTGCGCTGCGTTACGAGCGCAGCGCAATCCTGGCTGGTGAGTACTGGCGCCTCATCACCGGCCACCTGGTCCACGGCACCGCTGCGCATCTCCTATTAAACATGGCGGGCCTGGGCCTGATCGCGGGGCTGTTCCCCCGCGATTATTCCCTGCGGCAATGGCTGCTCATCCTGTTGCTGAGCGTGGCGGCCATCGACGCCGGACTTGTTCTTTTTGAGCCACAACTGCAATGGTACGTGGGCCTGTCGGGGGTGCTGCACGGGGCCCTGGCGGCCGGTGCGATCGGCTGGTGGCGGCATGAAACAAAGCCTCTCGCGGCCGCGCTGACCCTGGTGCTGGTGGGCAAACTCACCTGGGAGCAACTGCACGGGGCGCTGCCACTTTCGGGCGACATGCCGGTGATCGTGAATGCCCACCTGTACGGCGCCGCGGGCGGTGCGGCCGCGGGACTCGCAATCTGGCTCAAAGCGCAAGACTGGTCTGGGCGATCTCGACCGCTATAATCGCGCGCCGTTGAACCGACAGGATTTGAGGAATGGCCTTCGCGTTGGTGTTTCCCGGACAAGGCTCGCAGTCCCTTGGCATGTTGAGCGCCCTGGCGAGCGATGAGCCGCTGGTGCTCGAAACGTTTGCCGAAGCCTCCGAAGCGCTCGGCTACGACCTGTGGAAGCTGTGCCAGGAAGGCCCCGAGGAACTGTTCGGCAGCACCGAGCGCACCCAGCCCGCCATGCTGACCGCCGGCATTGCCACCTGGCGCGTCTGGCGCAAGCACGGCGGCCCCATTCCGGCGGCGATGGCCGGGCACAGCCTCGGTGAGTATTCGGCGCTGGTCGCAGCCGGCGCAATCGACTTCAAGACGGCCGCCGCACTGGTGCAGTTTCGCGGACAGGCGATGCAGGCCGCGGTGCCGGCCGGGCAGGGCGCGATGGCGGCCATCCTCGGTGCTGACGATGCCGATGTCGAAGCTGCCTGCCGCGAAGCCGCGCAGGGCGAAGTCGTGCAGCCTGCCAACTTCAACTCGCCGGGACAGATCGTCATCGCGGGCTCGGCTGCTGCAGTCGATCGCGCCATCGAGCTGCTCAAGGCCAAAGGTGCCAAGCGCGCCATCAAGCTGCCGGTAAGCGTTCCCTCGCACAGCGCATTGATGGCTCCCGCTGCTGAAAAACTGGCGCAGCGACTCAGTGAAACCAAAATCGATCAGCCCACCGTGCGCGACATCTATACCGTCGACGTACGCAAGCACGGCGATGCGGCCAGCATCCGCGAAGCGCTGGTGCAACAGCTGGTCAAGCCCGTGCGCTGGACCGAGACGATTCGGGCCATCGTCGCAGGCGGCGCGCGTGTCGTGATCGAATGTGGACCGGGCCGCGTGCTGACGGGACTGAATCGTCGCATCGAGAAGAACAAGGAGATCGCCATGCTGGCGATCGAGGACAGCGCCACGCTCCAGCAGGCGTTGCAGGCAGTGCAGGTGCAATCATGAACGAAGCGACTCAGGACATCGCGCTGGTCACCGGCGCTTCCCGCGGCATCGGCAAGGCCATTGCGACCGAGCTCGCGCGCCGTGGCATGACGGTGATTGGCACTGCGACCAGCGAAAGCGGCGCGCAGGGCATCACTCAATGGCTGAGCGAAGGCGGTTTCAAGGGCCGCGGCATCGTACTCAACGTCGCCAGTCAGGAATCGGTCGACGCGTTGCTCAAGGACATCGAAGCGAAGGAAGGCTCGCCCACGGTGCTGGTGAACAATGCAGGCATCACGCGCGACAATCTGTTGCTGCGCATGAAGCCGGAAGAATGGGACGAGATCATGAACACCAATCTCGCCTCGGTCTTCCGCCTCTCCAAGGCGGTGCTGCGTCCAATGATGAAGGCGCGCCGCGGCCGCATCATCAGCATCGCTTCGGTGGTGGGCGTGATGGGCAACGCCGGCCAGACCAACTACGCAGCGGCGAAGGCCGGCATCATCGGCTTCTCCAAGTCGCTGGCGCGCGAAGTCGGCTCCCGCAACATCACCGTGAACGTGGTTGCCCCGGGTTTCATCGCCACCGACATGACGGCGCAGCTTGCGGCAGAACAGCAACAACAGCTGCTCGGCCAGGTCGCGTTGGGACGCCTCGGCGCACCGGAAGACATCGCACACGCGGTGGCCTTTCTCGCGTCGTCACAGGCCGGTTACATCACCGGCGAGACGTTGCACGTCAACGGCGGCATGTACATGCATTAGCACGGCCCAAGCCGTTGTTATTCATCGCTTTCATAAAAGTTGGCCGCTTCAGTCACTTAACTTAGAATACGCCCCCCGCGACCCTCCCAACGAAATATAAGGGTCGGTCTTTTCGGAAGGGTTCAAGCAGTCTCACAGAGGACTCGTACAGCAATGAGCAGTATCGAACAGCAGGTTAAAGCCATCGTCGCCGAGCAGTTGGGCGTCAAAGAGGAAGAAGTCACCAACGACGCTTCCTTCGTCGACGATCTGGGCGCGGACTCCCTCGACACGGTCGAGCTGGTCATGGCGCTGGAAGAGGAATTCGAAACCGAAATTCCGGACGAGGATGCCGAGAAGATCACTACCGTGCAGCAGGCTATCGACTACATCACCGAGCGCCGCGCGCAGACCTGAAGAACACCGCGCGGACACACTGCGTTCGCGCGTTGTCTTGAATTGTTGTGCCGAGCATGCCACGGATGGCCTGCGGCAAATTCCTTTGAGCAATTCCCTTTTTTCACCTTGAGGTAAGCGCTTGTCCAAGCGACGCGTCGTCATCACGGGTCTGGGCATCATCTCGCCGGTCGGCAGCACGGTGGAGGGCGCGTGGCAAAACGTTCTGGCCGGCAAGAGCGGCATCAAGCCCATCGCGACCTTCGACGTCAGCGCATTCCCGGTGCGCTTCCACGGTCCGGTTGCAGACTTCAATGCCGAGAAATATCTGCCGGCGAAGGACCTGCGGCGCATGGATCCGTTCATGCACTACGGCTTTGGAGCCGCGGCAGAAGCCATCAAGGATTCGGGCATCGAGGTGACGCCGGCCAATTCGCCGCGCATCGGTGTCGCGATGGGCGCGGGCATCGGCGGCCTGCACACCATCGAGGAGAACTACGAGAAATATCTCGAGACCCGCACTCCCAAGAAGATTTCGCCGTTCTTCGTGCCCGGCAGCATCATCAACATGATCTCCGGCCATGTCTCGATCCAGTTCAAGCTCACCGGCCCGAACATCGCGACCGTCACGGCCTGCACCACCTCCACGCATGCCATCGGCCTGGCTGCACGCCTGATCCAGTACGGCGATGCGGACGCGATGATTGCCGGCGCCGGTGAAATGGCGACGACGCCGCTCGGCCTGGGCAGTTTCTGCCAGGCGCGCGCATTGTCGACCCGTAATGACGATCCGCAGGCGGCCAGCCGTCCATGGGATCGCGATCGCGACGGCTTCGTCCTGTCGGACGGCGCCGGCGCCATGATGTTGGAAGAGTACGAACACGCCAAGGCTCGCGGCGCACGCATCTATGCGGAGCTGGTCGGCTTCGGCATGAGCGGCGATGCGTACCACATCACCGCGCCGTCGGAGAACGGCGAGGGCGCGCGCCTTGCAATGGCGAACGCGCTGAACGACGCCAAGCTCAATCCCGATGAAGTGCAGTACGTCAACGCCCACGCCACGTCCACCGAACTGGGCGACCTGGCCGAGACCTTGGCGATGAAGCGCTGCTTCGGCGATCACGCGGCCAAACTGGCCATCAGCTCGACCAAGTCCATGACCGGCCACCTGCTCGGCGCCGCCGGCGTGGTGGAGGCGATCTTTTCGGTGCTGTCCATCCGTGACCAGGTCGCACCGCCGACCATCAACCTGGACAATCCGGGCGAGGGCTGCGATCTGGACTACGTGCCGAAGACCGCGCGCCAGATGCCGATCACGGTCGCTCTGTCCAATTCGTTCGGCTTCGGCGGCACCAACGGCACGTTGATCTTCCGCAAGCTCGATTGAGCTTCTGCCCATGACGACCGGTCCGGCGGTTCGGCCTGTCACAGTCTCGCCGTCGGACCTCTTGGCGCTGCATGCCGGGCGCCCTGAGCGTTATCCCGCCCTGTTCGAAAGCGCCGCCACGGCCGAAGTCATCGGTCGCTTCGACATTCTCTTTGCGTTTCCCGGCACCCGTCTGACGCTCGATGGCGATGGCCGGCTGTCCGCCGATGACGGCGTCGACACGCATGGCTCCTTCCTGCAGGCGCTCGATCAATGGTGGCTCCAGGAACGATCCGCGGTCGAACCATCCAGCCTGCCGTTCAGCGGCGGTTGGCTGGTGTATCTCGGTTACGAGCTGGCCGGACAGATCGAGCCGCGGCTGCGGTTGCCGCCGGGACCCGGGCCGATGGCCCAGGCGGTGCGCATTCCGGCGGCGCTGATTCACGAGCGAGCAAGCGGCCAGGGATGGATCGTGGCCGAGCGCGAGTCGGAGTCGCTCATCGCGCAGATCGAATCGGATCTGGCACAGGTTTGCAGGACTGTCCCGACGCCACCGGCTTTGCTGAACGCGGACATCGAAGAAGATCCACCACAGGACTATCTCGCAGCCGTGCAGCGCGCGCTCGAATACATCGCTGCTGGTGATGTCTACCAGGCGAATCTCTCGCGCGGCTGGCGCACACGGCTGAACCCGGACGTTCAACCTTTCCATCTGTATCAGCGCCTGCGGCAGACCAATCCGGGACCGTTCTGCGCGCTCGCGGTTCTGGAGGGGCTGGCGATCGTGAGCTCGTCGCCGGAGCGACTGATATCGGTGAAGGACCGCTGGGCGGCAACGCGACCGATTGCTGGTACTCGTCCGCGCGGTGCGGACTCGATCTCCGATCAGGATCTGGCTCGCGAGCTGCATGGCCATCCCAAGGAGCGCGCCGAGCACGTCATGCTGATCGACCTGGAGCGCAACGACCTGGGGCGGGTCTGCGAGGCCGGCACCGTTCAGGTCGACGAGTTCATGATCATCGAATCGTATGCGCACGTGCATCACATCGTTTCCAACGTGCGCGGCCGCCTACGGGCCGACGTAACGCCTGGACAGGCACTGGCGGCGGTTTTCCCCGGAGGCACCATCACCGGCTGTCCCAAGGTGCGCTGCATGGAAATCATCGCCGAGCTCGAACGCACGCCGCGAGGCGCCTACACTGGATCGCTGGGTTATCTCAACCGCGATGGCAGCATGGATTTCAACATCCTGATCCGTTCGCTGGAGATCCGCGGCGATGCCATTTCGCTGCGGACCGGCGCCGGCATCGTTGCTGATTCGATCCCGGCACGCGAGCTGGAAGAGTCCCGCGCCAAAGCGCGCGGCGTGTTGAATGCCCTCGGTGAGGTGCAGGCATGACAGCGCTGATGACGCTCGTGAATGGCATTGCCCCGGCCGACGCGACGCAGGCCATCGCTGCCGACGATCGCGGCTTGAGCTATGGCGACGGCCTGTTCGAGACCATGTTGCTTCGCAACGGCACGGTGCGCTTCCTGTCATCGCATCTGTTGCGGTTGCAATCGGGATGTCGCCGACTCGGTATCGACTATCCGGAAACCGTGCTGGCTGCGGATATAGCGCAGATCAGCGCGACGGCACATGAAGGCGTGCTGAAGATCATTCTCACCCGGGGCGCGGGTGGAAGAGGGTATCGACCAGTCGAGAACGCGCAAAGTACACGCATCGTTTCTCTGCATCCGATGCCGGCCGCGACGACGACGATCACCGCTCGCTGGTGCGAGCTGCGCCTGAGCCGCAATCCTGCCCTGGCCGGCATGAAACATCTCAACCGTCTCGAACAGGTGCTGGCGCAGCGAGAATGGAACGATGAGCAGGTCGGCGAAGGCTTGATGCTCGATACCGAAGGCGAATTGGTCGGCGGCACGGCCAGCAACGTGTTCATCGTGCGCCAAGGTGTGCTGCTGACGCCTGATCTGAGGTTTTGCGGCGTACGTGGCGTGATGCGCGAACAGGTCCGCAAAGCAGCCGCCAAGCTCGGGCTGCAAAGCAGTGAAGAACCGCTGTGGCCGCACGATCTCGATACCGCGTCCGAGGTGTTCGTCACCAACGCCGTACGCGGCATTCGTTCGGTGACCGCGCTGGATGAGCATCACTGGTCCGCTGGCCCGATCGCGCAGCGATTGAGCGCGGCCCTGGGGCTGTAATGCGTCGCCCGCTGCGCATCCTGCTGGTTCTTGCCCTGGGAGTGGCGGCAGCCGCCGTCTTTACTGTCTGGCAGGCGAACGTCTGGCTGCAAAAGCCCATCGCGCAGCTGCAACAGCCGTTCGTTTTCGAAGTTCCGCGTGGCGCGTCGGTACGCTCCGTCGCCGCGGACCTGAATCAGCGCGGGCTGCTGGAACAGCCGCTGGCCTGGATCGCGTGGGCGCGCCTGACTCGTCAAACGACCGGGCTGAAGGCCGGCGAATACGAGCTCATGCCCGGCCAGACGCCCAAGGGACTGCTGCAACAGCTGAGCACCGGGCAGGTGCTGCTGCACAGTATCACGTTCATCGAAGGCTCCACGTTTGCCGACATCCGCAAACTTCTGAAGGCCAACGACGCGGTGCAGCCGAAGTTCGCCGACGCCGATGGGGACGCGATCATGCGCGAGCTGGGCGAGCCGGGCATGCATCCCGAAGGGCAGTTTTTCCCGGATACCTATCACTTTCCGCGCGGCAGCACCGACATCGAAGTGCTGGCGATGGCGCATCGACGGATGAAGGCGGAGCTGGAAGCAAACTGGGTCTCGCGCGCACCCGACCTGCCGCTCGCCACGCAATACGAGGCTCTGATCCTCGCCTCCATCATCGAGAAGGAAACGGCGCTGGAAAGCGAGCGGCCGATCATTGCCGGCGTGTTCATCGAACGACTGCGCCGAGGCATGCGGCTGCAAACCGATCCCACCGTCATCTACGGCATCGGCAGCACCTACGACGGGAATATCCGCCGCTCGGACCTGACCCGCGATACGCCTTACAACACGTACACGCGCTCCGGCCTGCCACCGACACCGATTGCGCTGCCGGGCCTGGAGTCGTTGCGCGCGGCCACTCAGCCGAAAGTGACGGGAGCGATCTTCTTTGTTGCTACCGGCAAGGGCGACGGCAGCCATTTCTTCTCCAGCACGCTCGCCGAACACGAGGCTGCCGTGCAACGATACCTGCGACAGCTGCGGCAGCGATCGGGGTCATGACGGTTCACATGGCGCGCGGAAAGTTCATCACCATCGAAGGCGGCGAGGGCGTCGGCAAATCGACGCAGCTCGACATCCTGCGCGAATGGCTGAGCACGTCCGGTCGCGAAGTCGTTTTCACGCGCGAGCCGGGTGGCACGGCGAGAGCCGAACGCATCCGCGAGCTGTTGCTGGAACAGAGCGAGGAGCCGATGCCCGCCGTGTGCGAGCTGCTGTTGATGTTCGCTGCCCGAGCCACACATATCGAGAACGTGATTCGGCCGGCCCTGGCGCGCGGCGCCTGGGTCGTCTGCGACCGGTTTACCGATGCCACCTATGCGTACCAGGGCGGCGGACGCGGGATGGATACGACGCAGATCGCGGTTCTCGAGCAACTGGTGCAGAAAGACCTACGACCCGATCTGACGCTGCTGCT
>DATMEZ010000069.1:0-8165 GCA_035556415.1 Povalibacter sp. | reverse complement strand
CAACGTGCGCGTACTGAATCGCACGCTGGGCTGGAAGCTGCCGACCGACGGACCGCGCACCCTGAACGGACTGATCCTCGAATATCTCGAAGAGATCCCCGAGCCGGGCACCAGCCTGACGCTGGGTGGATTGTCGGTGGAAATCCTGCAAGCAGTGGACAACGCAGTGAAAACCGCGCGCATCCGACCTGCGGTTACGTCCAGCGGACCGTAACGACTCTGTCATGCCCGCGCACGCGGGAATCCATCCGCGTGGATGCCCGCCTGCGCGGGAATGACAGATGGGAATAACAGACAGGTATGACAGAAGCACGCGGCACTGAGACCTGGCGGCAATCTGTCAGCCCGCTCTCACTCCCTGTCTCGGGTTCAAAAGGCGTGGCGTAACGCGTCGCGCAGACGCTCGACACCGATGACTTCCAATCCCTCGATGGCACGCCGCGGCTTGTTCGCCTCCGGAACGATGGCGCGCGTGAAGCCGTGCTTGACCGCCTCGCGCAGGCGCTCTTCTCCATAAGGAACCGGCCGCACTTCTCCAGCCAGCCCCAGCTCACCGAAACAGACCAGTTGGGCAACGAGAGGCTGATCGCGCACGCTCGACACCGTTGCCAGCACTGCAGCCAGGTCGGCAGCCGTTTCCGAAATGCGCACCCCGCCGACGACATTGAGGAAGACGTCCCGGCCCACGCTCGAAACCTCGCCGTGCCGATGCAGCACCGCGAGCAACAACGCCAGTCGATTGGCTTCCAGGCCCACCGCAACGCGGCGCGGATTCATTCCCTGCGCCTCGTCAGTCAGTGCCTGCACTTCGACGAGCATCGGCCGGCTGCCTTCGCGCGCCACCATGACTGCGCTGCCGACCACAGGCTGGGTGTGATGCGAAAGAAAAATCGCGGAAGGATTCTTCACTTCGCGCAGACCCTGCTCGGTCATGGCGAACACGCCAACTTCGTTCGCGGCGCCAAAGCGGTTCTTCACCGCGCGCACCATGCGGAAGCGACTGCCCGCATCGCTTTCGAAATACAGCACGGTGTCCACCATGTGCTCGAGGATGCGCGGGCCGGCAATCACGCCCTCCTTCGTGACGTGGCCGATGATCAGCACCGAGACGCCCGACGACTTGGCAAAGCGCACCAGCGCAGCTGCCGTCTCGCGCACCTGGCTTGCGGAGCCGGGCGAGGATTCGACATCGGCCGCGTACATGGTCTGGATCGAGTCGATGATCAACACGCGCGCGCCGCAGGACTTGGCGTTCTCGATGATGGTCTCGATGCCGGTCTCGGCCAGCAGCTGCAGGCTGTCGCCGACCACACCGAGCCGCCGCGCCCGCAGGCTCACCTGCCGCAGCGATTCCTCGCCGGTCACGTACAGGGTGGACGTAATCTGGCTGAGCGCATCGCCGGCCTGCAGCAGCATGGTGGACTTGCCGATGCCGGGATCGCCGCCCAGCAAGGTCACCGAGCCGAGCACCAGACCACCGCCCAACACCCGATCCAGTTCGCTCAGGCCGGTCTGGATGCGCGGATCGTCGGTGTTTACGACCTGCGACAGCCGCTGCGGCGCGCCGCCGCCGGAAGCCGCCAGCGAACGCCGCTCGGCCGGGCTCTTGGTCACCGTCATCGGCTTGAGCGAGTCGCCCGCGCCGCAGGACGGACACAGGCCCTGCCACTGCAGGCTTTCATTGCCGCACTGGTCGCAAACGAAGATCTGCCGGGCTTTGGCCATGTGAATGAAGGGACGTGCTGCGGATGCCGGGGTCGGCGGCAAGCCTACCGCAGATTGCGGTGAACCGGTTCACAGCTCCAGCGCAAGCGCCGGTGTGTGACGCCGCCGGCAATCTGCCGCAGGGGCATTCGCTATACTCGCGCCGGTTTCGGTGGTGGGGTTACCGTGGCATCCAAACTGGCGCGATTTTCCTGGCTTCCGGGCGGCTTGGCGGCGGCCGTCGTGATTGCCATTGGACGCCTGCTCGCGCCTGCCTCGTTCAATACCCTGGAGCTGGCCGTCTATGACGGCGTGCAGCGTGCCGCCGATGTCGCCGCACCCAAGGACATCGTCCTGGTGGATATCGATGCGGCCAGCCTCTCGGAGTTCGGTCCCTGGCCCTGGCCGCGCGGTGTTCACGCGCAGCTCTTGCAGCGATTGCACGAGAATCAGGCGCGCGTGGTGGGGTTCACCATGCCCTTCGGCGATTCGCAAAACGCGAATGAAACGGAGCGTGTGCGTGCAGCACTCGCGCTGGTGGAAAGATCGAGTCTCGGCAAATCGGAACAAGCGCAGCAACTGCGCGCGTTGCTGCAAGCATCCGTGAACGGTGTCGATCCGGACGAGCAACTCGCGATGGCGATTGCCGCTCACGGCAATGTTGTGTTGCCTGTCGACGTTCGTGTCGGCGGCAAAGCCAGCGAATCGACAACCCTTCCGACCCGCTTCTTCATTGATGCTGATTCGCCCGTCGTCAGCGCCGCGGAGCCCGTCAGCACGACACGGCCGCCCCTACCCGCGTTCATGCAGGCTGCGAGCGCAGTCGGCCATTCGTATCTGCCGCCGGATGTCGATGGCGTCATCCGCCGCGACTTCACCGCCGTACGCACGGGCCGCTCGCTGATCCCCTCGTTGGCCGCGGCAATCGCGGCGCGGGCCTCGGCCGAGCCCGGCGAGATCAAGTTCGACTCACCGACCGCGCTGCATATCGCGCAGCGTGAGGCGCCGCTAGACGCGCACCTGGCGATGCGTCCCCGATACTTGGCGCCAACTGCCGCGGGCCTGATTCATTATTCTTACTCTCAGGTGCTTTCCGGCGCCGTGCCCGCCGCACAACTGCGCGACAAGATCGTGATCGTCGGCTTTGCCGACGCGGACAACACACATGCAACGGCCGCAAACGCAGCTTCGTCGGTCAGCCTGATCACTGCCAGCAGCGTTGCAGCGATGCTGGAGGGGCCCACGTATTCACATCCCATCGCCGCTGTCGCGGTCGAGTGGCTGGCGATGATCGGGGTCCTGCTGTTCGCGGCGTTCGTACTGCCGGTCGCCGGCCTGGGCCTGGGCGCGCTGGCCACGGCACTGGTCGTAGCCATCCTGGCGGTCGTCGATATCGGACTGCTGGGTTCGATGAATCTCTGGATCCAGCTGATGCTGGCCTGTGTCGCCGCGCTCGCCGGCTTCGCCGTGTACACGCTGGGCGAGTTGATTCGCCGCGCGAACGTCAAGAGCAGCGGCGCGGTCAAGGACCCCACTTCCAACCTGCGCACGCTGGGACAAACCTTCCAGAAACAGGGCCAGCTGGACCTCGCGTTCGAGACTTATCGCCGCTGCCCGCTGGATGCGCCGACGATGGAGTTGCTCTACTACCTCGGCATGGATTTCGAGCGACGGCGCCAGAATCAAAAGGCCGCGGCTGTGTACAACTACATCGCAACGCGCGATCCCAACTACCGCGATCTGCGCGCACGGCGCATCCGCGTGAAGGATGAACCAGTCGCGCGTGAATCTCAGCCCAAACCGAAGGCAGCACCTCCCATGCCCACGCCGCGCAGCGAGCGGCGCGACGAACGGAACGAAGGACGCGGCACTGAGCGCTCCGCGGCGAAACCCTCGGGCACCGGCCGCACGCTCGGCCGTTACGAGATCGAGCGTGAACTGGGCAAAGGCGCGATGGGCGTGGTGTACCTGGGCCGCGATCCCAAGATCAATCGCGTGGTGGCCATCAAGGCCATTCCGCTGGCGGACGAATTCGACGACGACGATCTGGAAGAAGCCCGCGTGCGCTTCTTCCGCGAAGCCGAGATGGCGGGCCGGCTCAACCACCCGGCCATCGTCACGGTCTACGATGCAGGCGAGGATCAGGGGCTGGCCTACATCGCCATGGAATACCTGCGCGGCCAGCACCTGAGCCACTACACCAACGGCGAGCGGCTGCTGCCGCCGCACACCGTGATGCTGCTCGTCGCCCGCACCGCCGAGGCTCTACACTATGCGCACCGGCAGAACGTGGTTCACCGTGACATCAAACCGGCTAATATAATGTTCAATCCCGATACGGATGAGCTCAAGATCACCGACTTCGGGATTGCGCGCCTGACCGATACAAGCCGAACTAAAACCGGAATCGTCCTGGGCACCCCCTCATTCATGTCTCCCGAGCAACTGGAAGGACGCAGCCTGGACGGACGTTCCGATCAGTTCGCCCTGGGCGTGAGCCTGTACCAGCTGCTGTGCGGCCAGCTGCCGTTCCGCGCCGATTCCATGCCGCGGCTGATGCAGAAGATCGCCACCGAACCGCACACCGCCATCCGCATGGTGCGCCCGGAGCTGCCGACCCGGATCGACGCCATCGTCGACCGCACGCTGGCCAAGTCGGCGGACGACCGCTACGTCACCTGCGCCGAACTGGCCGCGGACCTGCGCGAGTGCGCCAGGAGCCTGGAGCCGGCCCGCTCCGCCACCGAACACGAGTGGTTGCTGCCGTGACCGCGGCCTGCGCCAACGACGCTTCAAATGACATGCTGCCAAGGAGGGCATCATGATGCGAGGCAAGATCCGCTCGGTGGGACTGAGCGACGTCGGTCGCGTCCGCGAGCACAACGAAGACACCATCGGCGTGGACGCCGACATCGGCCTGTTCGTGCTGGCCGACGGCATGGGCGGCTACAACGCCGGCGAAGTCGCCAGCGGCATCGCCGTCAAGACCATCATGAGTCTGGTCAAGGAAGCGGTGGAGCACCAGGACATGAGCTCTCCCGACCCGGAGACCGGCATGGAGCGGCCCAGCATCGTGCTGCGCGACGCCATCGCCCGGGCCAACAAGATCATCTATCAGACCGCCAAGACCCAGCCGCAATGCGAAGGCATGGGCACCACGGTGGTGGCCTGCCTGTTCTTCAACAACCGGGTGGCGATCGCCCATGTCGGCGACTCGCGCGCCTACCGGATGCGTGCCAACCGTCTGGAACAGATGACCATGGACCATTCCCTGCTGCAGGAGCTGGTGGACCGGGGCTTCTACTCCCCGGCCGAGGCGCAGCGGGCCACCAACAAGAACTACGTGACGCGGGCCCTGGGAGTGGAGCCGACCGTGGACGTCGAGCTGCACGAGCATGCCGCCGAGAAGGGCGATTACTACGTCCTGTGCTCCGACGGGCTGTCGGACATGGTCGAGGACGACGACATCCACTTAACTATAAGCACCTTTGGTGCTAGCCTTGAAACGGTCGCTAAGCAATTGATTCAGTTATCGAACGATAACGGCGGACGCGATAACGTCTCGATAGTTCTTGCGCAAGTTGTCGATTCGTTCGCAGTAAAGAAAAGCGTAGTCGACAAAATCCTGCGCTGGTTCGGCTAGCGTTCGATGCAATTGAGACGGCAGGATCCTTCCAGTTCGATGGGGACGAGGCACGCGACATGGCACGGTTAATCCTCAGCCTGGATGGCCAGGTAATGGCCGAGTACAACATGAACAAGGAGCGTTACACCGTCGGCCGCCTGCCGGACAACGACATCCGCATCGACAACCCGGCCGTCAGCGGTCATCACTCGCTGGTCATCAACATCCTCAACGATTCCTTCCTCGAGGATCTGAACAGCACCAACGGCACCTACGTCAACGGCAAGCTCATCAAGAAGCATGCCCTGCAGCACGGCGACGTGGTGACGGTGGGCCATCACCAGCTGCGCTTCGTCGACACCCAGAGCCTGGATTCCGAGCCGGACGAATTCGAGAAGACCATGATCATCACGCCGGGCTCGGCGGTCGCGGCCCAGGCGGCGAAGAAGGCGTCGACGCTCGATCCGTCCGCAAAGCCCGCGGCGGCCACTCCGGTCACACGCCCTATCACCTCCACCGGCACCGCCGGCGAACATCCGGTGGCATTGCCCAAAGCGAAGCTGCAGGTGTTGAGCGGCGCGTTCGCCGGTCGCGAACTCGAACTGAACAAGGCACTTACCACGCTGGGCCGCCCCGGCGTTCAGGTCGCAGCCATCACTCGCCGCGCCGACGGCTTCTTCATCGTGCACGTCGACAGCGGCAAGCCGAGCGACTACCCGCTGGTCAACGGCACGGCCATCGGAGAACAAGCACGCAAGCTGCAGGACAACGACGTCATCCTGCTGGCCGGCGTGAAGATGGGGTTCTTCGAGAGCTGATCGCCTACCGAGCCCTCCTGACGTGCAGGGCTGAGCTGTTTTGTTCTGCTGCTTGGGGCTATGGACCTGTAGTAGAAGAGCGAGATGAAGCGGTGGGTTAGCTTCGTTCTGGCCGGCACATATTTTTAGACCGGCGCACCATTGTCGTGAGCGAGATCGTGCCAGGCGCCGTTCTGGGCGGGGCCAGAAAGAGAGTGCCAACCTTCTTTCTTTCCGGAAGCGCGCGCTTCGAGCGCCACTGACCTGGAAGCCTCTGCGGTTCCGGCGAGGGTCTCTCGTTTCGGGAGCCTCGAAAACAGGATGTTTTCGAGGCAGCCCCCATGGATGGGTTCACGGCGGTCCCGAAACGAGAGACCCTCGCCGGAACCGCACGCTGCTAATCGAAGCTACTCTCCTGCAGACCCACCGTGCCCCCAAGATCAGCGAATTAGCGCCGACGACTTCAGTCGATGCCCGTCAGACGAAGCAGTTTCCCTTCCCAGCACCTGACGCTGAAGAAAGCCTCAGTCTTTCCAATCGACCGTAACGCGCTTGGCCAACCCGCAGACCAGCTCGTAGGCAATCGTATCGGCATACGGCGCAACGCTTTCCGCCGGCACGCCCTCTCCCCACAACACCACGGTGTCACCAACACGTGCGTCGGGTAGATCCGTGACATCGATGCCAGTCATGTCCATCGAGACTCGGCCCGCCACGGTCGCAGGCCGACCGTTCACCAACACCGGCGCACCACTGCGCACATTGCGTGCGTAACCGTCGCCATAACCGATAGCGGCAATGCCGATGATGGAGTCGCGTTGCGCTCGCCAGATGGCGTTGTAGCCAACGCCCGCGCCGCGAGGAACGCGGCGTAGAGAGATCAATTGCGTGGACAGCGTCATCACCGGGCGCAACCCGATCTGCGCACTGTCGAGATCGGGCAAGGGCGAGATCCCGTACAGCATGAGCCCCGGCCGAACCCATTCGGTACGCGCTTCGGGCCATGCGACCACGCCCGCCGAATTGGCGATGCTGCGCTCGGCCTCGATGCCCTCGGTCAGCGCGAGAAAGTCCTTGATCTGACGCCGTGCGCTGTCGCTCTCCTGCTCTTCAGCCGCTGCCAGATGCGTCATCAGGCGAACCTCACCAACGCAGCTGCACGCGACCAGGCGACGCCGGGCGCTCTCGAATTCATCGACCGCGAAACCCAGACGGTTCATGCCGGTGTTGACCTTGAGCCAGACCGCAAAGCGATGCGCAATCGATGCCTGCTCGAGCATTTCGATCTGCTCGAAGGTATGAACGACCAGCTCGAAGCGCTCGCGGCTGGCACAGAGCAGCTCTTCGCTGGAAAACACGCCTTCCAGCAGAACGATCGGACTGGCAATGCCAGCCTGGCGCAGCTCGAGCCCTTCGACGAGGCGCGCAACGCCAAACCCATCGGCGGTGATCAGCGCTTTCGCCGTCGGCACGAGGCCGTGGCCGTAGCCGTTGGCTTTGATGACGGCGAGCACCCGCGAAGCCGGCGCAAGGCGTCGTACCGCTGCCAGGTTGTGACGCAGCGCTGCTGCATCGATGGTGACCCGCGGAAAGCTCACCGGAAACCGTCGTCGTAACCGGATTCGGGCGCGAAATTCTCGAACTTGGTGTACTTGCCGAGGAAGGTCAGCTGGACCTCGCCGATCTCGCCGTTACGCTGCTTGGCGATGATGATGTCGGCGATGCCGCGGCGGGTGGTCTCCTTGTTATAGACCTCCTCGCGATAGATCATCATGATCACGTCGGCGTCCTGCTCGATGGCGCCGGACTCGCGCAGGTCCGACATCACCGGTTTCTTGTCGGTGCGCTGTTCGACACTGCGGTTGAGCTGCGACAGCGCAATCAACGGTACGCCCAACTCCTTGGCCAGCGCCTTCAGCGAGCGGGAGATCTCCGAGATCTCGGTGGCGCGGTTCTCCACGTCGCCACCCACCTGCATCAGCTGCAGGTAGTCCAGCACGATCAGATCGAGGCCGTGCTCACGCTTGAGTCGCCGCGCG
>DATMEZ010000068.1:0-12375 GCA_035556415.1 Povalibacter sp. | reverse complement strand
TGTCTCGGATGTCGTGGAGACAGCCGAGTACTATCGAGACGTTCTTGGATTCGAGATCCGTGGCTATTGGAAAGAGCCGCCAGTCTTTGCCATCGTGGCTCGTGACAGCGCAGAGATCTTCTTCAACCTAGCTGAGCCAGGCGTGCTCCCACGCACAGGTCGGGCTCCAGGGGCTTACGACGCCTATCTGACGGTTCGCGGTATAGACGCTTTGGTCGCGGCTTTGGTAGCACAAGGAGCCGAGATCATTGACGGCCCGGAAACACGAGAGTACGGCATGCGCGAGTTGGTGGTACGTGACTGCAATGGACTCATTCTTGCTTTTGGTGAGGACGCGCAGGCGAGTGACCGGCCGGAGCGATAGGTAACAGAAAGTCGTGAGACATGGGTGACAGTCAATCGCGTCGAAGCAGGCGTCCATAAGCATCTTCGATACGCATATGTCTCTCCAATAGGCGGCCGAGTTTGAGCTTGTCGAAGTACCCATTCCAGATGCCTTCATCGATTTCTTCCAGCCCGACAGGTGGCGCGATGCGGCAACGACCAGTGAGGGTGGCGCTGGCGCACCCCGATGATGGCGCTCACCACATGAGCAGGCGTTTCGCGCGGGGAATGCCGCGGTCGCCGCGACTGCTCTTCCAGCCCCAGGGGCCCACGGCGGATATACCGATCGATCCACTTGTAGCCGGTTTTGCGAGAGATGCCGCGCTCGGCACACAGTTCAGTGACCGAGCGGGTGCCGCGCAGATGGTCGGCGATGAACAGAGTCCTCTGGTGCATCGGTGAGGTTTGACTCCACGGCATGGGGCGCTTCCTTTCGAGGCGCCGAGCATGGTCATGACGTTGGTCCCGACCGTACCAAGGCTGGGCTCTGGCCCAGCAGTGCGCCGCAGGCGACGTGGTAGTTTCTTTAACTGGTTGGCTTCAGCATGCGAAAACTCCTACTCCCGATCATCGTTGCGGCAGCGGGCGCCTTCTTAGCGTACAGGCACGATATCGCTTCGTTATCGAACGTTGCTGGGTCCGTGCCAATCGAGGCCGAGACCGTATTGGCCGCAACGTTCGAGAATCAGACCAGCAACATTCAGGTTGAAGCAGAGGGAATTGTCGTAAAAGTGCTCCCGGACGACAATGAGGGCAGCCGCCATCAACGATTTATCGTCCGCCTGCCATCCGGTCAAACGATTCTCATAGCGCATAACATCGATCTTGCCCCACGCGTTTCGTCAATGAGGGAAGGCGACAGCGTTACGTTCAGAGGGGAATACGAGTGGAGCGCGCAGGGAGGCATCGTCCATTGGACTCATCACGATCCGGACGGGCGACATCAAGGAGGTTGGATAAAGCACAATGGCCACGTGTTTCAGTAAACCATCCAGCGCGGACGTTGGGCATCAAGAGAGTAGACTATGCAAAAGAACGTCCCGCAGAACCGAACAATACGGCCGCTCGCGCTACGCTATGGCGTGCGTTGCATGTTGATCTCCATGCCGCTGATCTTCGGCCTGCGATGAGCGCCCATTATCGGCTTTGGTTCGGTCCCGCCGCCGCCTTCCTGCTTTCAATAGGCATTCTTGCAATTGGGCAGGCGATTCCGGATTACAGTCACGTTCGGCAAACCGTCAGCGAGCTGGGCGAGATCGGTTCGCCAGGGCGAATTGCCTTCAGCGCGCTGCTTTTGCTCGTCGCAGCATTCTTGGCGATTTTTGCTGACGGAGCCGCCCGAGCGCTCCGGAGAATGGGTCATTCATCGCTCCCAGCGTACCTGATTGGCGCCATGGCCATCTCAACGGCAGGCGTTGGGATATTTCCTTTTCCAGACCCGCTTCACAACGTTTTTGGGATGTCCGAGCTCGTTGGCTACCAGGCGCCGCTCGTGGCCGCGGTGGCTGCTACGAAGGATCGGAGCACAAAAGGTATCGCCGTATTCTCCGTATCAATGTACGCCGTGGTGCTGCTCGCCATTGCGATGAACATGTCCGTTCTTGATAGGCACGGAGATATCTGGATTCGTGTTCAGCCGTTTTACGGCATTGTACAAAGAGCCCTGTTTACAGCTTGGTTCCTGTGGTGTGCTGGCTACGGAGTGCTGCTCATGAACGCACGCCGGCGGGATGACCATTCGTTGATGTAGCCTTCACGCCTTCGAACTCGACCTTCGTGGAATTCGATTCGCAGGTCGAGCTGGAGCGTGTATTCGGCGTCCTGTCCGAAGGTGGCCAGGTTCTGATGCCCTTGGGCAACTACGGCTTCAGTCAGCGGTTCGGTTGGGTGAACAATCGCTTCGGCGTGTCCTGGCAGCTGAATTTCGCTGCGTAGTCCCGGGCCGCTCGGTGGCGCGAACCTCATGATCGGCGTCGATGCTCGTGCCGACCGATTTCGCGCCTTATCCAGCCAAGCTGTAGCAGAGCGCCTGGGGCCGAGGTGGGGCTGTCCAACGCAACTCCGCTTGCAACTGCCCGTTCCCGCGGTAGCCTGTAGCCGGTCGTCTGCAACACCAACATAGAACAATGGACCCGACCCGCGCGGCCTCGCCGCCGATCTACAAGTCCCTCTACTTCCAGGTCCTGGTCGCCATCGTGATCGGCGTGGTGCTGGGGCATTTCTTTCCGCAGGTCGGGGCGCAGATGAAGCCGCTGGGCGACGGCTTCATCAAGCTGGTGAAGATGATGATCGGCCCGATCATCTTCTGCACCGTGGTGACCGGTATCGCCGGCATGGAGAGCATGAAATCGGTGGGCAAGACCGGGGTGCTGGCGCTGGCGTACTTCGAAGTCGTGAGCTCGATCGCGCTGGTGATCGGCCTGATCGTGGTGAACGTGGTCAAGCCCGGGGCGGGCATGAACATCGACGTCTCCAAGCTCGACGCCAGCCGGATCGAGGGTTACACGCACGCCGCCCAAGAGCAGGGCGTAGTGGATTTTCTGTTGAACGTGATCCCGAACACCGCATTCGATGCTTTTGCCAGGGGCGAGATCCTGCAGATTCTGCTGTTCGCGCTGTTGTTCGGTTTTGCGCTGCATGCGGCAGGGGAACGTGCCCGCATCGTCTTCGACGTAATCGACCGTCTGTCGCACGTGCTGTTCGGCATCATTGCCATCATCATGCGATTGGCGCCGATCGGCGCGTTTGGCGCGATGGCCTTCACCATCGGCAGCTACGGCATTGCCAAGCTCGCGGACCTGGCCTGGCTGATGGTGTGCTTCTACACCACCTGCCTGCTGTTCGTGTTCGTCGTGCTCGGCACCATCGCCCGCGCGCACGGTTTCAGTATCTGGAAGTTCGTGCGCTACATCCGCGAGGAGCTGTTCATCGTGCTGGGCACGTCGTCCTCGGAGTCGGTGCTGCCGCGCATGATGACGAAACTGGAGAACGCGGGCTGTGCCAAGTCGGTGGTGGGCCTGGTGATCCCCACCGGCTACTCCTTCAATCTCGACGGCACTTCCATCTATCTGACCATGGCCGCCGTGTTCATCGCGCAAGCAACCAATGCGCACCTCACGCTTACCGACCAGCTCACCTTGCTGGCCGTGCTGCTGCTGACTTCCAAGGGGGCGGCTGGAGTGACCGGCAGCGGGTTCATCGTGCTGGCCGCAACTCTATCGGCCGTTGGTACCTTGCCAGTCACCGCGCTGGCGTTGATCTTGGGGATCGACCGTTTCATGTCGGAGGCGCGGGCGCTGACCAACCTGGTCGGCAACGGCGTGGCGACGGTGGTGGTGGCGAAATGGTGCAAAGCGCTGGATGGCGACCGGCTGCGGCAGGAGCTCGGTTAGCGCCCGGATTGCGGCTCGAGGATGAATTCGGGAACCGGTCGCCGGGCGAGGCGTTCATCCCGGAACGACCCGCTCAGGGCCGCGCTCGCGGCCGGGTGTCGGTCGCGGCGGACAGCCTGGCGCAGCCTGTCCGGCCTGTGCCGGGATGCCCGCAGCGAAGGAGCGGCACGCCAATCCACGGGCCGGTGTCAGCAGCAGCTGACCGCCGATCGACAGAAAGATTGACGTGGGAGCTTTGCGGACCGGCCGGTCGGGGCCGGGAGATTGATGCCTACAAAGGGAGAGCCCCGGCTTAGACTTGAGCGGATATGAGCGTCTCGATGGACAACAACCCCGCAGACGACGGCGCGGAAGCGCGCCGCATCCTGGCCAATTGGCTGGATGATTACACTGCGGGCCGTTGCGACCGCGCTCAGATGCAGGCCTCGTTTCTCGAGATCTGCCGCAGCAATCCGGAAGCGCCGTGGGATGCGCTGGCGCTGCTCGATCAATATCAGCGGCGTGGCCGCGTCGATGCGACGCTGGCGCGCTCGCTCAAGTCGGACATCGCACAGCTGGTTTTCGGCGTCGCCAACCAGACCGAAGAACCGGACATCACGGACGCCCAGGAAGTCGACAGCACCACGGATACCACCGGCTCGCGCTGGCGCAGGCTCGCCGAGCACAGCGCGGAATCGCGCAAGAGCGAATCTTTCGGCGATCCCACCGCCTTCGACCACGATTTCGATCCACAGACTCGGCCGCCGCATCACACGCGCCCGAAAGAACGCACGATGGAGCACCCCACGGACAGGGCCGCGCTCGGCAGCATCTTGCGGGGGCGCTATGAGCTGCTGAACGTGGTCGGTCGCGGCAGCGCCGGGGTCGTGTACAAGGCGCTCGACCGTCATCGCGCGCATCTGGATCACACGGCGCGGTGCGTAGCGCTGCGCGTGCTCAAGGAAAATTATCGGGACTACCCCGAGGCGCTGGCGCAGCTGGAGCGCGAGTTCCATCTGGCGCAATCCCTGTCGCACCCGAACATCGTCAGCACGTTCGACCTGGACCGCGACGGCGACATCTACTTCGTCGTGATGGAGTTGCTGGACGGCGAGTTGCTGTCGGACGTGCTGCTGCGACTGGATCGCCGTCCCTTGGGGCGTGATCAGGCGCTGGGCATCGTGGGCGGCATCGGTGCGGCCCTGGCGCACGCGCATCGTCGCAACGTGATTCATGGCGATCTCAAGCCTGCCAAGGTGATGATTACCGCGGCCGGCGATGTGAAGGTGCTGGATTTCGGCTTCAGCCGGCGGCGGGCGGTGGATGCGGGTCGCCTGGAGCCGTGGATCGCTGAGCCGGGCGGCGCAGGTGCCGCGGCGTCGCTGGCCTATGCAAGTCCGGATCGCGCCAATGGCGAACCAGCGAGCAGCAGCGAAGACGTGTACAGCCTCGCGTGCATCGCCTACGAGCTGCTGTCCGGTCAGCACCCGTATGGCGGGCGTTCCGGCCCGTTGGCGCGTGCGCAGGGCCGCGATCCGCAGCGCATTTCAGGGTTGAGCGGTAAACAGTGGAACGCGTTGCGCACTGCTCTGCAGTGGTCGCGTGCCGATCGCAAGATCGATGTGATCGAGTTGATCTCGGCGCTGGGCTGCACGCGAGTTCAGCAACACCTGTCCATTCCGCAGGAGCTGCTGCCGGATGCTGCCGGATCGGAAAGACGCGGATGGCGTGGTCCGATCGCTGTAACCGTGCTGATGTTTGCGGTGCTGGCCTTGGTGTACTGGCGCGACCGCTTGCCGCTGCCGGATTTCGATCTGTCCGCGCTCTCACCGCGGGTGGCTGAAACGACGACGCCGACGGCGGGCACTCCGCCTTTGACCGACGCTACCGGCAATGCACAGTCCGGTGTGGAAACGGCGCCGCCGGTCGTGCAGGACCAGCAGTCAGCGGCGCAGGCCGAGACTACGCCGCCCGCATCGGATGCGCAGGTCGGGGCGCCGACAAAACAGCCGACGCAGGGCAACGAGTCTTCGCAGCAGGGTGGCCAGGCGCAGCAGGAGCCAGGATCACCCGCCAGGGCGGCATCGCAGGCCGGGGATCGGACAAAAGCCGGCGAGCCGGATCAGACGGCCGCAGAGTCGGCACAAGCACAGGCCGGCGAACAGACCCGGATCGCGAAACAGGAGCCCCAAGCGACGGGCGCAGCCACCGGGCCTGCCGTCATCGGCTTCGACAAGGACACCTATGTAGCTACCGAGAGCGACGGCACGGTGAGGCTGACCATCAAGCGCACCGGCAACACCCGCGTCGCCGCCTCGTTCCACTGGGCCTTGCTGTCCAATTCAGCCGAGGCCGGCGCGGACTTCGCCGCCATCGGCCCCGAGACCGAGCGCATGGCGCCCGGCGTCAACACCCTGGTGCTGACGATTCCGCTGGTGTCCGATTCGATCAAAGAGAATACTGAACTGTTCCTGGTCGAGCTCAGCGTCGACGATGACGGGCCGGAGTTGGGCGCGGTATCGCGCGCTGCCGTCATCATCGTCGATGACGATTGAACGACGTAAGCTCAACAAGCGGCCCGGTGGAGTCGGCACGCAACCGGCAATAGAAAAAACCGCGTAACAGGCAGAACGTGAACATCCGATTCTCAGAAGGTTCGATCCGCTGCCGCGTCACGCAACGCGAGCTCGATACGTTGCTTTCATCGCAGGGTGTGGAGCTGGCTGTGGCGCTGCCGCGCAATCACACGCTTCGCGTCAACGTGAAGCCGGCTGTGGTCGGTGGCTGGCTGCTGGACAGCGATCCGACAGGCTTGTGGATCACCATTCCGCGCGGTGAGATCGAAGCGTTGGCGCAGACGCTACCGAACCGCGAAGGCATCGAGCACCAGTTCGAGCTGGCCGGCGGTGGGGCCGTGACCGTGAACTTCGAGGTCGATGTCAAGAAGCGATCGGCGGGCGCACAGGAACGCCCGGCCTGATCCAGTCATTCCTGGTCATTCCCGCGCAGAGCCCGCCCCCGTGCAGGCGGGGCCGGGAATCCATCTCGAATCAGCCGATGGGCTCTCGCCTATGCGGGAGTGGCAGATAATTCAGTGTGTTCCGGCGGTCACGTACCGCGGCTGCCGTTCAGAATCCTGCGGCGTTCTCGTGCGCGGTGAATACCGAACACGCCGTTCAGCTCTTCTCGCGCTCGATCGCGCGATAACCGATGTCGCGGCGGTATTGGATGCCATTCCAGTGAATGCGGTCTGTCAGCACATAAGCTGCCTGCTGCGCTTCGCTCACTGACTTGCCGAGGCCCACGGCGCAGAGCACACGGCCGCCGTTGGTCGTCACCTTGCCGTCCACGAGTTTCGTGCCGGCGTGGAAAACTTTTCCAGGGAGCTGCGCGGCAGCGTCCAGGCCTTCGATCGTGTCGCCCTTGCGAACCGTATCCGGATAGCCGCCGGCAGCGAGCACGACGCCGAGCGCGGCACGTTCATCCCACTGCGCGTCGACCTGCTTCAGCTTTCCATCGAGTGCGGCTTCGCACAGTTCGGTGAGGTCCGACTTCAGCCGCATCATGATGGGCTGGGTCTCCGGATCGCCGAAGCGGCAGTTGAACTCGAGCACGTTCGGCGTGCCGTCCGGCGCGACCATCACGCCGGCGTACAAAAAGCCGATGTAGGGAGTGCCGTCGCTGACCAGGCCGCGCACGGTCGGCTCCATCACCTCTCGCATGATCCGTGCATGAATTTCCGGCGTAACCACCGGCGCCGGCGAATAGGCGCCCATGCCGCCGGTGTTCGGCCCCTGGTCGCCATCGTCGCGGCGCTTGTGATCCTGCGAAGTGGCCAGCGGCAGGATGTCCGTGCCACTGATGACGGCGATGAAGCTTGCTTCCTCGCCTTCCAGGAACTCCTCGACGACCACCTTGTCACCGGCGGCGCCGAACTGGCCGTCGAACATGGCTTGCGCGCTGCTCACGGCTTCGTCCGTCGTGGCGCAGATGATCACACCTTTGCCGGCCGCCAGGCCGTCAGCTTTCACGACCAGCGGCGCACGCTGTTTGCGCACCCAGGCCGGATCGAAGTTCTCTTTGGTGAAAATGGCGTAGGCCGCAGTCGGCACACCGTAACGCTTCAGGAAATCCTTGGTGAACGCCTTCGAGCCTTCCAGGCGCGAGGCGAGCTTGCGCGGACCGAAGCAGCGCAGGCCGGCGGCTTCGAATGCATCGGTCACGCCGAGCACCAGCGGTGCTTCCGGTCCGACGATGGTCAGATCGATGCTCTCGCGCTTGGCGAATTCGAGCAGCTTCGGAATGTCGTCGGCAGCGATGTCGACGTTCTGTACGCCCGGTTCGAGCGCCGTGCCGGCGTTGCCCGGCGCAACGAAAACCGCGGTGACGCGGGGCGACTGCCGGATTTTCCAGGCGAAGGCGTGCTCGCGGCCGCCGGAACCGAGGATCAAGACCTTCAATGTTTGCTCCGCAATAGAAAGACGTCGCAACCCGATACGAATGGGCCGAAGCTCACGACAAGCATCGAGCTTGAGTCAGGCTCAGTGCCTGAAGTGCCGCATGCCGGTCAGCACCATCGCCATGCCGTGCTCGTCGGCAGCCGCGATGACTTCGTTGTCGCGCATCGAGCCGCCGGGCTGGATCACGGCCTTGATGCCGAACTGCGCAGCCACGTCCAGGCCGTCGCGGAACGGGAAGAACGCGTCCGAAGCCATGACCGCGCCAGCGACCTCCAGGCCTTCGTCCTTGGCCTTCATCGCGGCGATGCGGCTGGAGACGACGCGGCTCATCTGGCCGGCGCCCACACCCAGCGTCGTGCGCTCGCGCGCGTAGACGATAGCGTTCGATTTGACGTACTTGCAGACCTGCCAGGCGAACAGTAGATCGTCCAGCTCGGCAGCGCTGGGCTGACGCTGGGTGACGATCTTCAGGTCCGCCTTGGTGATCATGCCTGCATCGCGCGTTTGCACCAGCAGGCCGCCGTTGACGCTGCGGTATTCATGACGAAGGTTGCTGGGCTTCAGGCCGCCCGTGCTCAGTACGCGCACGTTTTCTTTGCGCGAGCAGATTTCCAGCGCTTCTTTATCGACTTCCGGCGCGATGATGAGCTCGACGAACTGACGCTCGACGATCGCGCGTGCCGTGCTCGCAGTGAGCGGGCGATTGAACGCGATGATGCCGCCGAACGCGGACGTGGGATCGGTGCGATAGGCCTTGTCGTAGGCTGCGAGCGTGTCTGCGGCAACCG
Organism: Povalibacter sp.; assembly: GCA_035556415.1. Lineage (GTDB taxonomy): Bacteria > Pseudomonadota > Gammaproteobacteria > Steroidobacterales > Steroidobacteraceae > Steroidobacter. The sequence continues at coordinate 3,372 of DATMEZ010000068.1, read as the reverse complement.
CGACACCGCAAGGGTTCGCGTGCTTCACGATCACACAAGCCGGTTCCGAGAACTGGCGCACGCACTCGAACGCTGTGTCGCCATCGGCGATGTTGTTGTACGAGAGCGTCTTGCCCTGCAGCTGCGTGGCGCTGCCGATGCTCGAACCCTGCGCGTCGGCGACGGTGTAGAACGCACCGGCCTGGTGCGGGTTTTCGCCGTATCGCAGATCCATGCGCTTGCGGAATTGCAGGTTCAGCGCTTGCGGGAATTCGCCTTCAGCACTTTCAGTGACGCGGCCCAGGTAGCTCGCCACCGCTGCATCGTAACTGGCCGTGTGCGCGTAGGCCTTCGCCGCCAGGCGCTTGCGAGTCTCGTCCGAAACGCCGCCGCCACCGGAAATTTCCTGCATCACGGTGGCGTAATCCGTCGGATCGACCACCACCGCAACGCGATCGTGGTTCTTCGCCGCCGCGCGCACCATGGCCGGGCCGCCGATGTCGATGTTCTCGATCGCATCCTCGAAGGTGCAATCGGGTTTGGCGATGGTGGCGGCGAACGGATACAGGTTCACCACCAGCAGATCGATCGGGTCGATGCCGTGCGCGCTCATTACCGCATCGTCGATGTCGCGCCGGCCGAGCAGGCCGCCGTGGATTTTCGGATGCAGCGTCTTGACGCGGCCGTCCATGATCTCTGGGAAGCCGGTATGCGCAGAGACTTCAGTTACGGCGATGCCGTTTTTCTGGAGCAGCGCGGCGGTGCCGCCAGTGGAAAGAATGGCCACGCCACGCTGTTGCAGGGCGCGGGCGAAATCGATCAGGCCGTCTTTGTTGGAAACACTGAGCAGGGCGCGGCGGATGGGAGTGGGCATGGCGGACGGTGAGCAGGCAGCGAAGTGAACGACACGAGTGAAGGAGAAAAGCGACGAAGCGACGGTCTTGGGATCACCTCATCGCGCGGCTGTCTTCAGCCATCCAGTCCGTAAGTCTTGAGCTTCTTCCGCAGCGTGCCGCGGTTGATGCCGAGAATGTCTGCTGCGCGGCTCTGGTTGCCGGCTGCGTAATCGAGCACGGCCTTGAACAACGGTTCCTCGACTTCGCGCAGCACCAGATCGTACAACTGGCCGGGCTTGTGGCCGTTCAGCGTCTCGAAGTAGGAGTTCAGGGCTTCTGCAGTCATCGTGCGCAACGGCATGGTGCGCGCTGCGGGTTTTGCTGGTGGCTCTCTGCGAGCTCTGGTTTTTTTCTTCGGCGCCATGGGCTCTCCGCCAGATCCTGTCCTGCTCGGGGCATCAGGCCGCGCTGACCAGCAACTTCTCCTGGCTGTCCGCGAGCGCATCGAAATACGCTCGCGCACGCTCGAGTTGGGTCGACGCGTCTGCCGCCTGCATCACGGCATGCCGAAAAGCGAGCGCAGCCGCGCGGCCCTTCGCATACCAGTCAATGTGTTTGCGCGCGACCCGGACTCCCGTCTCATCCCCGTAGAAAGCATGCAGGTCGCGCAAATGAGCGAGCATGATATCACGTACTTCCGCGACGGAAGGCTCAGGCAGAACAATCCCTTCGTGCAGAAACGCGGCGATCTCGCGAAAAATCCAGGGCCGGCCTTGTGCGCTGCGTCCGATCATCAAGCCATCCGCGCCGGTCTGTTCCAGCACTGCTCGCGCTTTGTGCGGCGAGTCGATGTCGCCATTGGCAAAAATCGGAATCGCAACGCTTTGTTTGACGGCGCGAATGGTTTCGTACTCGGCGTTTCCCTGATACATGCAGGCGCGCGTGCGGCCGTGAATCGCCAGCGCCTGGATGCCGACGTCCTGCGCCATGCGGGCAATCGCGACGGCGTTGCGATGATTCGTGTCCCAGCCGGTGCGCATTTTCAGCGTCACAGGGACATGTACGGCCTTGACAACGGCTTCCAGGATCTGGCGCACCAGCGGCTCGTCTTTCATCAGCGCCGAGCCTGCCGCCTTGTTGCAGACTTTCTTGGCGGGGCAGCCCATGTTGAGATCGATGATCTGCGCGCCTGCATCGACGTTGCGCTGCGCGGCTTCCACCATCATCTGCGGATCGCCGCCTGCAATCTGCACCACGCGCGGTTCGGCCTCGCCGCTGTGATCCATGCGCCGCCGCGACTTCTCGGTGTGCCATAAACGCACATCGCAAGTAAGCATTTCTCCTGCGGCAATTCCCGCACCCATGCGTCGGCACAACAACCGGAACGGCAGATCGGTGACGCCCGCCATGGGCGCGAGCGCAAGATTGTTCGGAAGCTGGTACGGACCGATGCGCATGACGGGGGATGTTACGGGAGAGTGGCTGAGACGATCTTCGGCGACGGCAGGCAGCGATCTTCCGTCATTCCCGCGAACGCGGGAATGAAGCGGCGCTGTGACTGGATTTCCGCGTTCGTGGGAATGCTGGGAAGGCAATGCCGTGAGTGTGTTCCCGCCTGGGCGGGACGTGAAGTCGGCTCTGCTGGTTCATTCCGGCACTTCCGTTGCACACACCGGCCCGGCGCGGCCGTGCAGGCAGATATCGAAGCGGAAGCCCTCGGCATCGGGACCGGGATCGACGATGGCGATGGTGGCATTGACCTGCTGTTGCGGACCGAGCAGCCGGTCGGCGGCGACGGCAGGATCTAGGTACTCGGCCGGCTCGAATTCACGCGCGCGTACCTGTTCGCCCCAGCGATCTTCGAGTACCAGCTTCAGCAGCGGATAGGGCTGCGCAAAGTCGGCCCGGTTGGTGACGCTGGCGCGCACTTTCAGCGTGCCCGGATTCGTCGGATCGGAAAGCACACCCCATTGCCGGACTTCGTAGGCGTGCAGGTTCCAATCCGGTGTCAACGACAGGCCGAGCGCGTCGTAAGCGCGCACCGTGAGTGCGCTCAGTTGCGGATGCCTGGCCAATTCGGCCCGATAGTGATGCACGACCTGCGCGATCAACCCCAGCAGCAGCGGCACGGCAAGCAGCTTCCACACCAGCGCCGTGCGCTGCGGCTTCGGCGCGAACAGATCCAGATCGGGCGCTGCTTCAGTCTCCGGGCCGGCAGTGAGCGCCGGGTGGAACGGCACGCGATCGAATTCCGGGTCGACCTGCCGGACCAGCTGCGCCGGCTCCGGTTCGAGGTCCGCATCGATTTGCTCGGACACCTCGATGCCGTCGGTGGCGAGCGGCTCATCCTCGTCGGCGAGCTCGTCGTCCGCGAATTCGTCGATCTCCACCCATTCCTCGATCACTTCCTGGCGGATCTGCGGATCGTCCGCATCGTCGAGGGTGCGGTAGGTGCCGGTGATCTCGATGTGCCGGCCTTCCAGCGTGATGTCTTCCTGCGTCGCCGGCTCCTCGACCTCGATCTGCGGCTCGGATGGCTTGAGAGAGCGGCCGGGCT
>DATMEZ010000067.1:0-1920 GCA_035556415.1 Povalibacter sp. | reverse complement strand
GCAACGTTCCGGTGTAGCGCGATCCGGTACGCGGATGCAGCGCTTCCCGGAGATTGCCACATGCGTGCACGACAGACAGACGTTGAGATTCCCAATGCCCCATCTCCCCCAGGACGGCCCGGCCGCATCATGAAGTGGACGATTTCGCCCGCAGTAGGCCTCCCGGATCGCGAAGCCGTGCTGATACCGGACGCGAACCTGCACGCACCCGGCGAAATTGCCGGGGGGGCCTGGAGGGCGAGCAGTGAACTGGCCTGCTTCACGGTTGCACTTGGCGATTTGGGGCAAACGCTGCCGGGCGGCTGGTACCGACTGGTCGGGCACCTGTCCGTCACTGACGTGACGGCCGGTACGCCATGCCTGTATCCGACCTATGTCGATGGATGCGAGGGTGACGCGCAGATCGTGCTGCCCGACCCTGATGCCGACGGCCGCATGGATGCACTCGTACTGTTCAAGCATGACGTCGTCGGCCTGCGCTTCTGCCCTGCCCAGGGACCGGTGCGTTTCGAGTTGCAGGGATTTTCCCTGCGCCGCGTCGAGCGCCTGGCCGCGCTGTGGCGAATGCTCCGTCCGACTGCGCGCGCACCGGGCGGCATGCCGGCACGCGTGCTCCGGTTCCTTGGCCATGTCGGCGGGCGCGGCTTGTCGCGCGCGGTGGATGCGTTGTACCGGGACTACCTACGGCGACTGCTTCCCGAAGACATCGGCGACTACGCCACTTGGGTGGCGCGTTACGACACCCTCACCACCGAGCGCATGCAGGAGCTGCGCATGCGCGCGGCCCGTTTCGGATCGGATGCACCGCTGATCTCGATCCTGGTGCCGACCTACATGACGCCGGAGCGGTGGCTGCGGCGTTGCATCGAGAGCGTCATCGGGCAGGCCTATCCGCATTGGCAACTGTGCATCGCCGACGATGCGTCGGCCGATGCCCGCGTCATGGAAGTGTTGCACGAGTATGCGGCTGCGGACCGGCGCATCGAGGTCATGCGTCGCGATGCGAACGGCCATATCGCCGAGGCTTCCAACAGCGCGCTTTCGATGGCGCGGGGCAGCTATGTGGGGCTGCTGGACCATGATGACGAACTGCGCCCGCATGCATTGCTGGAAATGGCCGAGGCCATCGTCGCCGACCCCGGGCTTGCCCTGCTTTATTCCGACGAGGACAAGCTGGATGAAGACGGCCAGCGCATCGATCCGTACTTCAAGCCGGACTGGAACCCGGACCTGCTGCTGTCGCAGAACTACGTGTGCCATTTCACCGTAATCCGCACGGACCTGGTGCGCGAGGTGGGCGGCTTTCGAAAGGGCTTCGAAGGCAGCCAGGACCACGATTTGTTCCTGCGCTGCACCGAGAGGTTGCCGGCGTCCCGGATCCATCACGTGCCACGGGTGCTGTACCACTGGCGCGCCATCGAGGGATCGACTGCGCTGACCCGGGATGCGAAGGACTATGCCGCCGATGCCGGCGTACGCGCGGTGGTGGGTCACCTGGAGCGGATGCATCCGGGGGCGCGCGCCGAAACGCTTTCACATGGGCATTACCGGGTGCGCTGGCCGCTGCCCGCGCTGCCGCCGAAGGCAAGCCTGGTCATTCCCACCCGCGACAAGGTGGAACTGCTGCGAACCTGCGTGGACAGCATCCTCGCGAAGACCCGTTATCCCAACTATGAGGTGGTGGTTGTCGACAACCAGTCCTCAGACCAAACCACGCTCGATTACCTGGCGAAGATCGCCCTCGACCCGCGGGTGCGGGTGCTTCGCTACGACGCACCGTTCAACTATTCGGCGATCAACAACTGGGCGGTCGGGCAATGCGATGGATCGCTCGTCGGATTGGTCAACAACGACATCGAGGTCATTTCGCCCGGCTGGCTCGAGGAAATGGTGTCTCAGGCAATCCGGCCAGAAGTCGGC
>DATMEZ010000066.1:0-2209 GCA_035556415.1 Povalibacter sp. | reverse complement strand
CGCATCGAGAACTGCTGCCACACCACGACGGCGACCACCACCGTCAGCACGAACACCGCTGCAAGCAACGCGGGACGCAACCAGGACCAGCGCTGGCGCAGTAATGCTTTGACTTTCGGTTGCGGCGTCGGCAGTGAAGGTTCGGCCGCGAATCGCAACGTCGAAACCAACAGCTCCGCCGGGATGGGTTCGGCGAAGCGGGCGCGGGCTTCCTCGTAGCTGTGAGCAGTCGGCTCGTGAGTGGTTGCTGTCGCAGCAGAGCTCGCAGACTTCGATGGCTGGGCCGCCGAAGCTGCAGTCGAGTCGGGTGATCGGGGCTGCGCCGTAGCGCCCGATGCATCGGGTGGTTGCCCGGTCGAGATTGCCGTCGAATCCGACGGTTTGGGCCGGTCAGCGCAAGCTGCGGTCGAGCCAATCGGATGGGCCGGCTGCGGTGTAGGAGTCGCGGTCGGATCTGGAGGCTGGCGCTGCGCCGCGGTCGCGAGCCCGCCGTAGCCTGCAGATTCGGGTTGCGACCTGCTCGAGGCCGCTGTCACGTCATCAAACTTGGACGGTGGCGCAGTCGCAGGTGTCGCTGGAGCGCTCTCCTGCTTCGACTCAGTCGCTGCGGGTTGCGGCGTGGCCTCGTGGTCGAAATGGCTGGCAAGAAAGTCGTGCAGGAAATCGCGCGCACTGGCCGGCCGCGTTTCGTGGTCCCATGAGAGCGCTCGGGCAATCACTGCGAAATGCCGCGGTTGCATCGAGCCGTGATAGTTCGGCCGCAACTGCTGTTGCCGTGCATCGAGCGATGATTTACGGCTGAAGGGATGCTGCCCGCCGCTGAACAGCTCGTAGGCCACGCAGCCCAGGCTGAAGATGTCATCGCGCGGTTGCGCTCCCTGGCCTTCGAGCAGCTCGGGGCTGGCGTAAGGCGGCGTCGCCGCGAAGCGTCGATGCCCAGGGCTCTGCGCGGAGGCTTCGTTCTGACTGGGGACCGAACCGAAATCGAGCAGTCGGATGCTACCGTCGCGCGTCACGAAAATGTTGCTGGGCTTCAGATCGCCGTGCACGACGGCGTGGTCGTGCGCATAAGCAAGGGCTTCGGCGCATTGGGTGAGGATCGGCAGCGCCTCGCCATCCTTCAATCCGGCGCGGATGCACCGGCTCAGCGGCCGTCCTTCCAGCAGCTCCATGGTGATGAACCACAGCCCGTTCTCGCAATCCAGGTCGTAGACGCGCGCGATGCCGGGATGCGTCAGCCGCTGCATGTGCCGGAATTCACGAATCAGCCGCTCGGTACGCGGCTCGTCGTCGCGATATCTGGAATGCAGGATCTTGATGGCGACCCGGTTGAAGCCGTCGGTGCCGTTGCCGCGGTGCCGGTCGAGGGCGCTGAACACTTCCGAGGTGCCGCCTTCGCCGATGCGCCTGTCGATCAGATAGCGGTTGCGCAGCACGCTGCCCGGGCCGATCTCGTAGGTAGTGGCCGCAGGGCGCTCGCTGGGCGACGGATCCGCCGACGCAGCCGGCGTGTCCGGCCCGTTCGGCAGGAACGAACTGGTGGTCAGATCCTCTGAAGCGCTGTACTGGTCGAAGCTCGCCGTATCGGCATTTTCTGACGCGGTGACCTGCCACGCACGATGTCGCCACCGATCGGAATAGCCTCCTCGATCCATGTCACGCAATTCTCTACCCGCATGCAATGTTCCGGCCGGGGACTAGTGTACCGAACGGCTGGACGCATCGATTGCGGGAATCCCTGCTCGGATGCGATGTTGTGACGGGGGTCGGATCCTTGCGGCAGGATCTCAGCGCGCTGCGCGACAATCACTTGAACACCGGCGTTGAGGCTTCATCGTTGTGAAGAGCGATCCAAGCAGCGACGTGCGCTCCTTGCAAGCGCACGCTGCTTTCAGTTGAGCAGACCCCTCGTCACTCCCGCGCAAGCGGGAATCCCCATCGAATCAGCCGAGATTGACTCCCGCTTGCGCGGGAGTGAGGAGTACCTCGATCGTCCTCGAGAATGTGGTGCCGGGCGGTCGAACGGAACCTCGACGTGCTATTCAGCGCCGGACCGTCTTGGTTCGGATTGCAGATACTTGCCGAACCAGTCGATGTAGCGCTGCATCCGGTCGCGCAGATAGCTCGGCTTGCTCAGGCCGTGGAACTGGCCGGGATAGATGATGAGCTGGGTATCCACACCGGTGCTTTTCAGCGCCTGGTACATCTG
>DATMEZ010000065.1:0-24746 GCA_035556415.1 Povalibacter sp. | reverse complement strand
CACCGGCGGCGAAGGCACCTTCACCATGGAGCTGAGCCACTACGACCCCGTCCCGCCGCGCAAGCAGCAGGACCTGATGAAAGCGTTCAAGACGGTGGATGAGGAATAGGAAGGCCCTTACCCCTGCCCCTCTGCCTGCGGCAGAGGGGAAAGCAGAACTTCGCACTCCAAAGCGGAACGTCGCATCCGTAGCAGAAGCTGTCTTTGTTTCTTTTCCTTCACCTTTCCCTCCAGGGAGAAGTCGCGCGTCAGCGCGGGTGAGGGTGTGTTCTTTGGCGCAATTGCGCGTCAGCGCTACGAGCAGTCCCTCTGCCAGGAAGAGGGACTGCCCAGCGGGCAAGGATGTCAGGGCTTCCTGAAGCGGTACACGAACTGATCGGTCTGGTGCCGGATCGACGGATCGAACACCACCTTGCTGTGATCGTCGGCCGTGTTGCTGAACATGGGACTTTCGGCATCGAACACCAGGCCGGCCGCCTCGAACTCGCGCTTCACCACGGCCGGGTCGATGCGATGCAGGGCGTCGACGGTCTTGGCCGGATCTTCACCGGCATTCGCGACGTGATCGACGACCACGACCACGGCGCCGGACTTCAGCGCCGGCACCAGCTTCGCCAGCGACTGCGCGGGATCGGTGGGCGTCCAGTCCTTCGAGATCCAGTGCAGGTCGTGATACGACTGCACGAACAGGGCCGCGTCCAGGCTGTTCGGCGGCAGGTCGAGCTGTTCCGGCGGGCTGGTGATCTGCGTGACGTTCGGCAGTCGGTTGTCGACGTAGCGCAGCGCCACCTTCTCGCCGGCGTACTTGGCATAGGCCGGATTGTTGTACGCGATGACCTGGCCCTGCGGGCCGACGATGCTGGCCAGCAGCTCCGAGTAGTAGCCGCCGCCGGAGAGGTAATCGATGACATGCATCCCCGGCTGCACATTGAGGAAGCTCAGCACTTCGGGCGCCTTGCGCCAGGCGTCCTCTTCGGCGTCGCCGGTCAGGCGATTGGGGTTGCTCAGTGCGGCCTGAATCGCTGCGGTATCCGCGGCGGGTGCAGCCGCAGGTGCGGGAACCGCTGGATTTTCATCCGGAACGGCCGGCGTGGCGCTTTGCTGGGCGTTTTGTTGCGATTGCCCGCAGGCGGCGAGCGCGCAAGCAATGAGCAGGCTCGATACGGCGATGGAGAGTTTCATGGGAGCTCCCTGGTGCTTGTTGGATGAGCGGCCAAGGTTCAAAACTACTGATACGCCGGGCCAGAGCGCAAGGCGGGCGCGATGGCCAGAGCCGCCGGCGCGATCAAAAGCGATGATTGCGCGCGTCGCGATGCGTTCGATCAAGCCGCTGGAGCTTCCCCAGTCCGCCGTTGCCGTTCATCATCGGTGCGATGAAACGGATGGGATTCAGGCCACGCCGAGACCGGCCGCGCGACGCGCGCCCGGCTCGATTGGTGGCGAATACGACACGACGTGGGCCACGTAGTTTCTACAAGCGGCTGCTCGTTCCCGGAGCTTCGGTAGCCATCCTGGCGGCGACATGGGTCGGTGCGGTCGACGATGTCGGTTTCGAAGTCGAGCGCATCGATGGAGCGGGCTGGAGCGCGGAAAACATCGCGATTCGGCTCGATCTGCCGGCCAATGCGACGCGTGCGTCGGCGACCATTGCGCGAATACGGCTGGCCGCACAGGAACAGGAGCTGCGTGACGTACGCATCGAATGTCCGTCGGTGGAGATTTCAGCGGCCACGATTGCGTGTCGCGACGCCCGCATTGCCGGCAACCTGCCGTCGTTGGGAGTCCAGAGGTTGACGGGACGAGTCGTGTTCGGCCGCCACAGCGGCGCGCTCGATATCGAGCTTGGTGGTTTGCGCCTCGGCGAGGGTCTGGCGAAGGTCAAGGCCGGGATGAGCCAGTCCGGCTGGCATGCACGCCTCGACATGGATCGGGCTCAATTGGAGCCACTGCTGAAACTGGCGCACGCTCTGAAATTGCCGCTGCCGCAGCTCACTGCGAGCGGCGAAACGTCGTTGTCGTTGACCGCGGCCGGATCGCAGACTTCGCTGGGTGAAGCGCACATCGCCGCGAAGTTTGTCGATCTCACCGCCAACAATGAGGAAGGGAGTCTTGCCACCGACAAACTGTCGTTCTCCTTGCGCGCGGATGTTAGGCAGTCGGGAGGCGACTGGCTGTTCCAGGCCGAGGTGCAATCCAATAGCGGGCAAGCCTACGCGCAACCGGTGTTCCTCGACCTGGGCGCGCATGCGCTCAATCTGAGTGCGAGCGGCAAATGGGGAAGCGATGGCGTGCTTGGAGTCGAGCAGTTCAGCATCGATCATCGTGACGTCGCGCGAGGGCAGGGCAGCGCCACGCTTCGATTCGACGACGAGCAGCCGTTGCGCGCCCTGTCGCTGGACCTGCAATCGCTCGAGTTCCCCGGCGCCTACGAAAGTTATTTTCAGCCGCTGCTGCTCGATACCAATTTCAAATCCCTGCAGACCGCGGGCGAGATCTCCGGGCAGGTGCGGGTGGAAGACGGAGTGCCCCGCAAGATCGATCTGAAACTGGCCGGCGTGACCCTGGATGACGGCAATCGCAATCTGGTGCTGAAAGAGCTCACCGGCGATTGGCATTGGCTGGAAGCACAGCCGGCACGCAGCACTGCCAGCGACGATGATGATGAACTGGAACAGTCGCGCGCTGCGGACTCTCTGCTGCGGTGGAGCGGCGGGACCTTGCTCAACCTCGATCTGGGCCCGAGCGAATTGCAGTTCAACACGCAGGGCCGCCAGCTGCGGCTGTTGCAGCCTGCGCGGCTGCCCATCCTCGACGGCGCCTTGGAACTGGAGAGCTTCCGGATCCGCAACGCCGGCCTGCCGAGCGTGGCCTTCATCGTCGATGCCACCATCCAGCCGATCAGCGTGCAGCAGCTGTGCCGGGCTTTCGGCTGGCCGGAATTCGGTGGACGGATCGGCGGCAAGATCTCCAAGCTGCGGATGCGCGAGAAAGTGGTGACGCTGGGCACCACCTTGCAGGCGCAGGTGTTCGACGGCGAGGTGAAGATCAGCGATCTGCGACTGGAACAGCCGTTCAGCCAATGGCCGCGGTTCTATTCGAACATCGCGCTGGACAACCTCGACCTGGAGCTGGTGACCGGCGCGTTTTCCTTCGGTCGCATCACCGGCCGGCTGTCGGGCGCCGTGAACGGATTGCAATTGTTCAACTGGACGCCGGTGGCGTTCGATGCGCGCCTGTTCACGCCGCCGGGCGATCGCTCGCGGCACCGGATCAGCCAGCGCGCAGTGCAGAACATCGGCAGCATCGGCGGTGGTGGGGCCGGCGTGACCGCGGCTCTGTCCAGCGGCGTCATGCGGTTCTTCGACGACTTCAATTACGACCGGCTGGGCCTGTCATGCCGGCTCGAGAACGAAGTCTGCTACATCGATGGCGTCGCGCCTGCGCCGAATGGCGGCTACTACCTGGTCAAGGGCAAGGGCCTGCCGCGCATCGACGTGATCGGCGGTGCGCATCGCGTCGACTGGCCGCGGTTGGTGCAGCAGCTGATCGCGCTCACGCAATCCGAAGGGCCGGTGGTGAGATAGCGAATGCATGAGCGCTCAAGTGGCAGATGCGGACGGTTCGGGCGTACGATTCATCGGCCATTCAAGCATCACCCGCAGACTGGCGATGACCGGATCGAAAGTGAAAGGAGCTGTACGATGTCGCGATATCTTCCGCTGAAACTTGCCGCGCTCACGCTGGCGTTGTCGGCCTGCGTCACCATCAACGTGTATTTCCCGGCCGCCGCGGCCGAGAAGGCTGCCGACAAGATCATCGAGGATGTGTGGGGCCAGCAGCAAAGCGCGCCGTCGAGCCAGTCGCAGGACAAGCAGACCTCGGCAGTGTTTGGCTCCCCGGGGCCCAGTGTCCTGCTGGCGGCCGCCGGATCGGTGCTCGATCTGCTGGTGCCGACGGCCAACGCCCAGAGCGCCGATCTGAACGTCGCGACGCCCGCCGTGCGACAGCTGACGCAATCGATGGAGGCGCGGCATCCGCAGCTGAAGAAATACTACGACGCCGGCGCCGTGGGCTTGACCCGCGACGGACTGGTCGAGGTGCGCGATCAGAACCTCATTCCTCTGCCGGAACGTAACGCCGCTCGCAAACTGGTGTCGGACGAGAACGCCGACCGCGCCAACCTGTATCGCGAGATTGCCAGCGCCAACGGCCATCCCGAGTGGGAGGCCGACATCCGTTCAACCTTCGCCGAACGCTGGGTCAGCAAGGCTTCCGCAGGCTGGTACTACCAGGACAAGAACGGGGCCTGGAAACGCAAGTAGATCGTCGCACCCCATACCTGGCGCGCCCGATGCACTGATGCCGGCGGCTGTTTGCCGCTGGCATCAGTGCGAGCCGTCGCGAAAGAGTGCCGGGCGCGTCTTTACAGGAGATTCAGGCGCAGAGCGTGAGTCGCGGCTGCGTCCGCCGAGCCAGTGCCTTTGATGAGGGCAAGCCGCTGGTCATCTTCGACACCAGCTCATCCACCGCGGCTTCCGCCCGCCCGATCGAATCCGCCAGCCGCTGATCGGCGAACTCGTCGTATTCGATGGCTGCCTGGTACACGTCGGTCACGCCGATGTAGGCGAATGCGGTGCGAACCGATGCCTCCACATGGTTGTGCTCCGCGAGGCGCTCACCCGGCTGGTATCCATAGTCGCCTCGCGAGGACAGGATCACCAGGCGCTTGCCGGCGTTTGCCAGCAGCGGCCAGTAGGGCTCCGGCTTGCGACTGCGATCGAATCCGAAGGTGCGTCCCACGCGCACGATGTTGTCGATGTACGCCTTGAACTGTGCAGGCGGCCCGAAGTTGTACATCGGCACGCCAGCGACGATGAGGTCCGCCTGCAGCAGTTCATCGACCAGCGCATCGCTGGCGCGCAATTCATCCCGCATCCAGTCCTCGCGCGCAGACTCGGGTGTGAAGGCCGCGTGGATCCATCGACCACTGACGGGAGCCGGCGGGTCCTGGCCGACATCGCGGTAGATCACGTTGGTTCCGGAGTGCAGGGCAGTCCACTGCCGGACAAAGCGCGCCGTCAGGTGCCGGGTGTGCGATCCGTGGGCAACCCGGTCGGAACTGCCAGGGCGGGCGCTGGCATCGATGTGCAGTAGCGTAGGCATCGTCAATCGCTCCAGTTGGATGAAATTCGATCAGGCGTCTGGAGTTTCTCTGCAGACTTGGTGTGCTACAAACGACATGTTTTCAATGGATGGATGATATGAAATCATCTTTCCATGAGCGTGAAACTGCCGCCGCTGAGCTCTCTTCGGGCCTTCGAAGCAGCCGCACGTCTGCGGAGTTTCAAGAAGGCTGCGGAGGAACTGTCCGTGACGGCGACGGCCGTCAGTCACCGCATGCGCGTGCTGGAGGAGTACCTCGAGCGCCCGCTGTTCGTGCGCAAGGTGCGGTCGGTCGAATTGACGCCGCAGGGACAGATGCTGCTCGCCGCGGTCAGCGGCAGCTTTCAGACGATCGCCTCGACCATCGAGCAGATACGCCAACCCCACCGGGCGTCGGTCACGCTGTCGGCCACACCGGCTTTCGCCACGAAATGGCTGGTGCCCAGGCTGGCCGGCTTCCAGGCCGAGCATCCCGACATCGACCTGCACATCCACGCATCCAACCTGCCCGTCGATCTGAATACCGGCACTGCGGACCTGGCGATCCGCTACGGGCATGGTCACTACGCCGGTGTCACCGCGACCTTGCTGCTGCAGGATCATTTCGCGCCGGTGGCCAGTCCGGCACTGCTGGCGACGATCGGACCGCAGGCGTCGCAATGGCCGTTGATCCATTTCGATTGGCATCGCCCACTGCCGGTGGAGCTGACCTGGGACGCCTGGGCGCGGGCCAGTGGACGCAGTCTGTCGGAACGTTCTGCCGAAATCCGCTACTCCGAGGAAAGCCATGCCATCCAGGCAGCCGTTTCCGGCCAGGGCGTGGCCTTGTTGAGCCTGCTACTGGTCGAGGATGAGCTGCGCCTGGGATTGCTGCAGGTGGTTGCCGAACCGCGGCTCGAAGGCATGGCCTACCATGTGCTCAGGCCCGATCGGCGGCCGGTGTCCGATGCGGTTTCAACAGTGGCGGATTGGCTGATCCGGGCGGCCCGTGGCGATTCGTCAACCTTCACGAAATAGCCGGCCAAAAAAAAGCCCCGCTTGCGCGGGGCCTTTCGTTTCCGGGCCGACGACTCTTCTAGTTGTTGGGCTGCGTCGGCGAAATTGCGGAAAACGCGCTGTCGCTCTCAAGTCGAATACCGGCCGTCCTGACGCTCGATCGCTCTTATCCTCTCTCCCCTTGCGGTGCCATCCCCGCCTCTCTGCCTTCAATCGTCCGACGCAAGTGGCGTTGAACGATTGCCTGCAATAACGAGCAAGTGGTGTGCCACGGGCCGGAGTATGCCGCTCGAAACAGAGAGTTAGCAATAGCCGTCGTAAAGACACAACATCCGCTGCCGAATTTGCGGGCGGCCGGATGTAAAGCCGTCCGACGCCGCACCGCCGAAATCACGAGGCCCGCGGCAGCTCGATGGAGATCCGGACCCCGCTGCGATCCTCGAGATTGGTGGCCGCAGCCTCACCGCCGTGGAAGTCCGCGATCAGCCGCACGATGTACAACCCCAGGCCCAGGTGCGGCCGGCCGTCGTTGGCGCTGCGGCCGCTGACCAGCGACTCGAACAGCCGGCCGTCCAGTTGCGGCGGCAACGACGGTCCTTCGTTGCTCACACTCAACCAGCAAGTGCGTGCGTCCGCCTCCAGCGCCAGCGCGATGCGCCCTCCGGGCGGACAGAAGTCGGCGGCGTTGTCCATCAGCTTGTCCAGCAGCTGCGCGATCAGATCGGGCGAGCCGACGATCGGGCAGGGGGTTTCCGGTGTGCTGGTTTCCACCTGGTAGCTGGCGAACGTGGCGCGGTACGCCTGGCCCATGTTGCGGACCAATGCCGCCAGGTCGAATTCCACCCGATCGGTGTGCTCGATGCTTTGCTCGACCCGCGTCGCTTCCGTCATCGCCGTGAGAATCGAGTGCATGCGTCCAGCGCCGCTGCGCGCCCGCTCCAGGTAGCTCTGCGAGGTTTCGGTCAGAGCCTCCTCCGAGGCGAGATTGTCGAGCGAGGAGCTCACGATGGTCAGCGGCGTGCGCAGCTCATGCGAGAGCTTGGTGCCGAGCGTTTGCAGATAGCTGGTGTATTCCTTCAAGCGCAGCAGCAGGGTGCTGTAGCTGCGGGCCAATGCGCCGAGTTCGTCCTTGGAGTGCGTATCGGGGATGACCGGCTCCAGCCGTCCTTCCGGCGTCATCGCGCTGGACACCGCACGGCTGAGACGGCGAATGCGCTGCGACAGGCGGGCTGCGAATACCAGCGTCACCGCAACGGAGAACAGCGTGGCCAGCAACGTGAGATTGAGCAGGCGCGTCAGCGCTTCCTCGCGCACCATCGCGAGACGTTCGCCGGGCTGCTCGACGACCAGCGCTCCCAGGGTCTGGTCCGAATATTTGATGGGGACTGCGGCGCGGACCAGCGAGGGTTCGCCGCCCGCGGGCTCGAACCAGATTGCCGTGTCGTTGCCGTCGCGAGCTTCGTCCACCGGAGCGCCCCACATGCCATACGGCAGGCCGTACGACGGTGCCATCGTGTCGCGGCTTCCGAAAAGCCCGCGGTAGATGGAGCGCACGAAACCGTTCTCATCCTGGCGCAGGCCCGTGTAATCCGACGGGATGTCGACGGCCACCGAGCCGGCGCGCGCCAGCAGCCAGCCGCGAGCGTCCACCACGGACACCCGCAGTCCTTGCGGTGCGTATTGTTCGAGGCGCGCCTTCAATGCATCCGAGCCTGTATGAAGCGTGCCGAGGCGGGTGGATTGAGGTCCGGCGGTGCCATCATTCAGAGTGAACACCGCAAGCTGAGTGCCGAAAATGGCGAGCGGTGCACGCAACTCGATTGCGTAACCGCGATCGGTCGCGCGCCAGATGCCGCTGATGTGCGGAATTTCTTCCTGCGAGAGTTTCCACGGCGCGCCAACTTCGCAAGGGCGCGCGATGATGGGGCCGGGGGCCACGGCGCTGATCGACCATGCGCGCTCCCGGTCGAACTCGTCGCGAGTCAGAAAAATCGTGCGGCTTGCATGCATGTCCGGCGAACTGTCGTCGGCAACCGGCTTCTCGTAGCGCACGTCCCTGGTTTCGGTTTCGAAGTAGACGTGCATGAAGCGGCCGGAGACACCGAGTCGCAATCCCGGCGCCGCATCGAAACCGGGAACCGGCCGCGACGGCGCCGGCCACTCATCCGCGAAGCCGTCGATCAGCGGCGTTGCGAGCAGCAGCGGCGCGAACAGATCGCCGTGCCGTGGATCGAACTCCTGCCGCAGTTCTTCGGGAAATCGATACAGCAGTTCCGGCTGCGATGCGACCACGCGGCTGAGAATGTCGGCCGTCGTGATCAGCGAGTCTTCCTGGCCGCGACGCAGCGTCGTCTCCATGCGGTCGGCGTACTGCCAGCCCGCCCACGGCAGGATCAGAGTCAGCAGACTCAACAGCAGCAACTTGGCGCGCAGGGACATGAGCCGGCGTTCCCTAAGCCTCGAAAGCCAGATGCGGGCAGCGCAGCACGATCGTCTGCATCATGCCGGCTGCAGCTGCGGCCGCCTGCCTCAACCTTCCTTCCAGCGGTAGCCCATGCCGTACATGGTCTCGATCGCATCGAAGGAGGTATCGATGGCCTGGAACTTGCGGCGGATGCGCTTGATGTGCGAGGTGATGGTGTTGTCGTCGAGCACCACGCTGGCCGCATCCATCAGCTGCTGGCGGTTCTTGACGTGCCCGGGATTCTTCGCCAGCGCGTGCACGATCCAGAACTCCGTCAACGTCAGGCCCAGTGGCTGGTCCTGCCACGTTGCATGCAGGCGTGCGGTGTCGATCATGAGCTGGCCGCGGGTGACGATCTGGTCGCGGTTCGAGGGCTGGGTCAGTGCATCGATGCGTCGGAACAAGGCGACCACGCGCGCGATCAGATGCGAGAGGCTGAGATCCTTGGTGAGATAGTCGTCGGCGCCGAGCCGCAACCCGGAGACCGCATCGAGCTCGCTGTCGCGGGCCGTCAGGAAAATGATCGGCAACTCCGCGGACATCGAGCGCAGCTCGCGGCACAACTCGAATCCGCCTTCGGGCTCGTCGTGCAAACCGACATCGATCACTGCCAGGTCCGGCAGGCGGGCGCGGAAGGCTTCGATGGCTTCCTTGCGTGTGCCGTAGGTGCGCACCGAATAGCCGTGGCGCTGGAAGGCCGCGGCATAGTTGTCGCGGATGGCAGGCTCGTCTTCGACGATGGCAATCAGCTTTTTCATGTTCGCTGCAGGCGGGCTTTCCGTTGAGTCGGGCACAGTGTAGCGCCGCCACCGGCCGCGAACGCACCTGCCACGATTGATCACAATCCGCCCGTAATCGGTCAGCCCGACGCGGCGGTTTGCCGGAGCCGTTCGCTGCAATGACTGCCGTGGTCAATCGATGGGAGCCCACGGCCATGCGTGTCGACAATCAGGTCCAGGCGATGTTCGAGGTTTCGAGCGGGCAGCCCCCGTTGCGGGCGACAGCCGTACGACGTGGCTCACGAGCGAGTCGGGCGCGACTCGAGGTGTTCTGGGCGTGGGCGTCGCTGCTGGTGCTGGTCGTGTGCTGGGATGCGGCGTTTCGGTTGGACCAGCACGCTTCGCCGTCACGAATGCGCCTCGCCCATGCGGCGGAGGAGCATGGCGAGCAACGACTGGAAGCCGTTGCTCCTTAGGGAAGGCCCGATCTGTTCATTTCCTGGTCATTCCCGCGCAGGCGGGAATCCATCCGAGTCCGCAGGATGGACTCCCGCCTGCGCGGGAGTGACGAGATTGCGAGAGGCCGAAGCGAGCGGGCGTCGGCCTGGGCCGGATGGTCCGCTCGCTTTCGTAGCGGCGATCAGAACGCGTTGATGCCCGTGAGCGCGCGCCCCACGGTCAACTGGTGCACGGTTTCCGTGCCTTCGTAAGTGATGACACTTTCCAGGTTCAGCGCGTGACGGATCGGAACGTACTCGACGCTGATGCCCGCGCCGCCGAGGATGTCACGCGCATCGCGCGCGACTTCGATTGCCGCACGGGTGTTGTGCCACTTGGCGAGCGACACCTGCGTGGGCGCCATCTGGCCCGCGTCCTTCAGGCGGCCCAGTTGCAGCGACAACAGCTGCGAGGTGGTGATCTTGCGCGCCATCTCGGCCAGGCGGATCTGGATCGCCTGGGTGCCGGCGATGGCCTTGCCGAACATGGTGCGCGTCTTGGTGTAGTCGATGACCTGCGCCAGGCACGCCTGTGCCGCGCCAGTAACGCCCCAGGCGATGCCGAAGCGCGCCTGCGTCAGGCAGGACAGCGGGCCTTTCAGGCCGACGACGCCGGGCAGGACGTTTTCTTCCGGCACCACCACGTTGTCGAAGAACAGGCCGGAAGTGATCGAGGCACGCAGGCTCATCTTGTGCTTGATGGTCTCGGCGCTGAAGCCCTTGAAACCCTTCTCGACCAGGAAGCCGCGAATGCCGGCATCGGTCATGGCCCAGACCACCGCCACATCGGCGATCGAGCCGTTGGTGATCCACATCTTGGCGCCGTTGAGCACCCAGTCCTTGCCCTGCTTGCGTGCATGGGTCTTCATGTTGGCCGGATCGGAACCGCCATGCGGTTCGGTCAGGCCGAAGCAGCCGATGACTTCGCCTTTGGCCATGCGCGGCAGCCAGCGCTGTTTCTGCTCTTCGCTGCCGAACGCGTAGATCGGATACATGCACAGGCTCGACTGCACCGACACGAAGCTGCGCAGGCCGGAATCGCCGCGCTCCAGCTCCTGGCAGATCAGGCCATACGAAACGCCGTTCAGTCCGGCGCAGCCATAGCCCTCGATGGAGCTGCCGAGCAGGCCGAGCTCGGCCACGCCGCTGATCAGCTCGCGCGGGAAGCGTTCGTGCTCGAAGCAGTCGGCGATGATGGGCAGGACCTGGTCGTCGACGTACTTGGCCACTGAATCCTGTACCAGCCGTTCCTCCTCGCTGAGCATGGAGCGGATGTTGTACAGGTCGAGGGGATCGAGCTGTGGCGTGCCGGATTTCGGTGCGGTGTTGGGGTTTGCAGACATGCGATTTCTCCTGTCGCGATCATACCGCAAGGAAATGGTGTGCTCGCGTAGAATGCTCGGCCGATCAAGCAGTGCTGCACAGCAAACGTCGCTGTTGTCGCGCTGCGGCCGCGAGCGTAGCGTTTGGCCAGAGCTGGCGGTCATGAGAGTTCAGTAAGTATTCAGTCCTTTTTGGTAAGGCTTTGCGCGGTTTTTTCCGCATCGAGGAGGAGATTTTTATGGAGCGATTCGTGAAGTCCCACACCCTGCAGCTCGGCCGCTGGCAGTCGGCGGTTGCAGCGGCAGCGCTGGTGGCTTTCATCGGCGGCTGTACGACGATCAATCCGTATACGCGAGAACAGCAAACCAGCAAGGCGGCGAAGGGCGCGGGAATCGGCGCGGCGGCCGGTGCAGTGGTCGGCTTGCTCACCAAGGGCGACAAGCTGCAGAACGCACTGATCGGTGCGGGTGTCGGTGCGATCGCCGGCGGTGGGGTCGGTTACTACATGGACGTGCAGGAAGCGAAGCTGCGGCAGAAGCTCGAAGGCACCGGCGTCAGCGTCACCCGCATGGGCGACAACATCACGTTGAACCTGCCGAGCAGCATTACGTTTGCATCGAACAGCGCGGATCTGAATGCGCAGTTCTACAACGCGCTCGATGGCGTCTCGATGGTGCTGAAGGAGTACGAGAAGACGGTGGTCGAAGTAGCGGGTCATACCGACAGCAGCGGCACCGACCAGTACAACCAGGCGCTGTCGGAGCGTCGCGCGCAGTCGGTGGCGAGCTATCTCGGCAGCCACGGTGTTTCCGGCAAGCGCCTGATCACCGTGGGCGCCGGCGAAAGTCGGCCGGTGGCTTCGAACGACACCGAGCAGGGCAAGGCGGCGAATCGTCGCGTGGAGCTGACGATCGTTCCAGTCACGCAGGGCTGAAACCCTGAGTCCGGGTGGTCGCTGCACCCGCAACTCGAATGCCGCAGGACGCGGGCAAAAAGAAAGGGCCGGCTCATTTCGAGCCGGCCCTTTTCGTTGACGGATTCCTTGCTGGCCTGGTTTACGCTTCGGCCGGCTCGCTGACCATGCCACGCAGCTTCTTGATCGCGTTCGCCTCGATCTGGCGGATGCGCTCGGCGGAGACGCCGTACTTGTCGGCCAGCTCATGCAGCGTGGCCTTCTGCTCGGTCATCCAGCGGCTGCGCAGGATGTGCTGGCTGCGGTCGTCCAGCGTTTCCAGCGCCTGCGCCAGGCGCTCCGTGGTGTCGTCTTCCCACTGTTCGCGCTCGACCGCGACTGACGGATCCGCTTCCGGATGCGGCAGGTACGAAGACGGCGAATAGGAGCTGCCATCCTCGTCATCGGCATCCGGCGCCGGGTCGAACGACAGGTCGCGCGAGCTCAGCCGCTGCTCCATGTCCGTGACCTCGGCCGGGGACACCCCCAGCTCCTTGGCGATCGCCTGCGTCTCGGCGCCCGACAGCCAGCCCAGGTTCTTCTTGGACTTGCGCAGGTTGAAGAACAGCTTGCGCTGCGCCTTGGTGGTCGCGATCTTGACCAAGCGCCAGTTGCGCAGCACGTATTCATGAATCTCGGCGCGGATCCAGTGCACGGCGAAGGACACCAGCCGCACGCCCACGGTCGGATCGAAGCGCTTCACGGCCTTCATCAGGCCCACGTTGCCTTCCTGGATCAGGTCGCCCACCGGCAGGCCGTAGCCGCTGTAACCGCGGGCGATGTGCACCACGAAACGAAGGTGCGAAAGAACCAGCTCACGGGCGGCGTTCAGGTCGGCGTCGTTGCGGAACCGGGTCGCCAGCGCGAGCTCCTCTTCCCGGCTCAGCACCGGGATGCGCGCGACACGCTCGATATAGGCATCGAGGCTGCCGACCGGGCCGGCCAGCACCAGATCCGTATTCGAACGAACGAGCGCGGTAGCAGTTGTCATTGCGAAGATTCCCCTCCAGATGCGAGTCCGAGTTTAGCAGTCAGGTCATTGGAGTGCTAAAGCTGGCAAAGGTTCCTGGAGATGGGGGCGCTGGCGGGCGCTTCAATGGGAGTTAACCCATTGATTTTGCAAGTACATTCGGAACGTGGACGAACGGCGCGGAAAGCGCGCTCAACTGGGCTCGATCTGCCGCAAATGTCGGCTGGCAGCGATATAGGACCCCAGCCAGCCCAGCACGATCCCGGCGCCCAGCAGGATCAGCGTCGGCTTCGGAGCCAAGCCCTGGATCTGGAAGCCGCTACCGTAGAGCCCGGCAATCCGGCTCACCGGATCGCGCAGGACCCCGACCACGACGGCGGTGAGCAGCCAGGCGATCACTGCGCCACCGATGCCATACCAGACGCCGCTGTAGAGAAATGGCCGGCGCACGAAGGCATTGCTGCCGCCGACCAGCTTGGTGACCTCGATTTCCGCCCGCCGATTCTGGATATCCAGCCGGATGGTGTTGCCCACGATGGCCATGACGCCGAGCGCCAGCAAGGCCGCCGTCAACACGACGCCGCGACGGACGGCTTCCAGGATGGCTTGCAGGCGGTTGACCCAGGCTGTATCGAGCTGAACGAGCTCGACCGAAGGCAGGCCGCGGATGTCGCCGGCCAGTTCTTCCAGGTGCGCCGCCGTCGCGTATTCGCCTTTCGGGCGCACCACCAGTGCGTGCGGCAGTGGGTTGCTGGTCAGCGCGTCGATGGCAGCGCCAAAGCCCGATTCGCGGCGAAATTCCTTGAGCGCGTCGTCGGCGGTGACGAGGTCCACCTCCGCCACGTCGCGTCGCTGCCGCAGGCGCTCGGCTACACGCGTGGCCTCATCGACCGACGTCGGCATCTTGAAATACACGGACACGTCGACTGCGCGATTCCAATTCCCGGTGGCCGTTTGCGCGTTTGCGATCAGCAGGTGCAGGCAGGCCGGCAGTGCCAGCGCGATTCCGATCACCAGCGTGGTCAGGAAGGTCGCGAGCTTGTGCTGCGACAGCCGGCCGAGCGCGCCGATGAGTGTTTGCAGGTGCCGCGTGATCCAGGCGGTCATGACGATTGCCCTTCGAGCCCGACCAGCTTGCTGGGATCGAGCAGCTTCGGCTCGGCCATGGCCGCCGTCCTGACCGAGCCGGCTTCGATGATCCGGCCTGCCTCCAGCCGGATACGACGCACCGCAAAGCGCTCCAGCAGCAGCACGTCGTGGCTGGCGATCAGCACGGTCACGCCGACTTCGTTGAAGCGGCGGAAAATGTTCATCACTTCCACCGACAGGTCCGGATCCAGGTTGCCGGTGGGCTCATCAGCGATCAGGAGCGCTGGCTTGCTCACGACGGCGCGCGCAATGCCGACGCGTTGCTGTTCGCCGGTGGAGAGTTCGAGCGGCTGACTTTGTTCGCGGCCAAGCAGACCGACTTGATCCAATGCGGCGCGCACGCGCTTGCCGATTTCCTTCGTGCCCACGCCGGCGATGATGAGCGGCAGCGCCACGTTGTCGAAAATGGTGCGGTCCGGCAGCAGCTTGTGATCCTGGAACACGATGCCGATCTGGCGACGGAACGCCGGCACCTTCGAGCGCGACACACCGGCGACGTTCTGGCCGTTGACGATGAGCTGGCCGCGCGTGGGGCGCTCGATCAGCGCGATCAGCTTCAGCAGGCTCGATTTGCCCGCACCGGAATGGCCGGTGAGAAACGCGATCTCGCCGGCGGCCAGCTCCAGCGACAGGTCGCTCAGTGCCTCGCGACCGTTCGGATAGCGTTTGAAGACGTGATCGAAGCGAATCATTACTCTTGGGGGGGCTTGCGATACGGCGTATCAGGCGTCGCGCTTCAACAAAGCGTCGACGAATGCTTCGGCATCGAACTCGTCGAAGTCCTCCGCGCTCTCGCCGGTGCCGATGAAGCGGATCGGGATCTTCAGCTCGCTGGCGATGGCGAGCACGATGCCGCCCTTGGCGGTGCCGTCCAGCTTGGTGAGCACCACGCCGCTGACGCCGAGCGCTTCATTGAACAGGCGCGCCTGCTGCAAGGCATTTTGTCCTTGGCTGGCGTCGAGTACCAGCAGAACTTCGTGCGGCGCGGCCGGATCGACGCGGCCCATCACGCGCTTCACTTTCTTGAGCTCTTCCATCAGGTTCGATTGCGTGTGCAATCGCCCCGCGGTATCCGCCAGCAGCACATCGATGCCGCGCGCCTTGGCGGCTTGGATGCCGTCGAATGCCACCGCCGCGGGATCGCTGCCGGCTGCCTGTGCGATTACCGGCACGCCATTGCGTTCGCCCCAGATTTGCAGCTGCTCCACTGCAGCGGCTCGAAACGTGTCGCCCGCAGCGAGCATGACTTTCATGTCGGCGTCTTTGAGACGCCGTGCGAGCTTGCCGATGGAGGTGGTCTTGCCGGCGCCGTTCACGCCGACGACCAGGATGGCGAAAGGCGCGACGTTGCGATCGATCGTCAGCGGCACTTGCGCGGGTTTCAGGACTGCCAGCAGCTCATTGCGCAGTGCCTCGAGCAGCGCGTCCAGATTCCCCAGTTCGTTGCGTGCTACCTGCTTGCGCAGCCCGCCGAGAATGCGTTCCGTGGTTTCGACGCCGACATCGGCCGTAATCAGCCGCGTCTCCAGCTCATCGAGCACGTTCTCGTCGATGCGACCGCCCGGCAGCAGGTTCGCCAGATCGTAGGTCAGCCAGGAGTCGCCGCGATTGAGCCGGGCGCGCAGCCGCTGCAGCAGGCCGGGCTTGTCGGCCTTGGCGGCATCGGCGGCCTTGTCGGTGGCTTTCGATCTGAAGCCGAACATCGCTGGGTCACACTCGAGCTGGGAAGGAAGGGCGGCGATTCTAGCAGGAGCATCCCGGCCTGCCGCCCCGGCACGCGCGCAAATATCCGCAGCCCTGGCATCGATAACACTTCGATCTTGTAGGCGATGCGCCAACCCGACATGATGAATCGCCTCGACGTCCTTCGAGTGCCTATGACCCGCAGCCGCGCCCCCCGACCCGCTCGCAGCTCCTCCAGTCAGGAGTCGGCCGCGTCCGCCGGCAAATCCATGCCGAATCGGCTGCGGATCATTGGCGGGCGTTGGCGCGGCATCTCGATTACGTTTCCGCCGGTGGCAGCGCTGCGGCCTTCACCCGATCGCGTGCGCGAGACGTTGTTCAACTGGTTGCAGCCGCTGATCGTCGATGCTCGCTGTCTGGACCTGTTCGCCGGCAGCGGCGCGCTGGGAATCGAAGCGTTGTCGCGAGGCGCAAGCCATGTCGCTTTCGTCGAAAGCGAGCCGCGCGTCGCGCGGTATCTCGAAGAGACCTTGCAGCGTCTGGATGCATCGCAGGCCGAGATCCACAGAGTGGATGCGCTGAAGTATCTCGACGGTGCGTCTCAGCCCTTCGACATCGTCTTTCTCGATCCGCCCTATGCATCCGGGTTGTTGCAGGAGGTCTGCGACAAGCTGGCTGCACGCGGCTGGCTCGCGCCGCAGGCCTGCATTTATCTGGAGTCTGCAGCCGATCAGCCGTTGCCGGCGCTGCCCGCCGGCTGGTCGGTGCATCGCGCCAAGCGCGCCGGCCAAGTGGGCTATCATCTGCTGCGCTCGCCTTGAGACGACTTGCAGAGGAATCCCTATGCCCGGCGCCATGTATCCCGGTACGTTCGACCCCATCACCAACGGTCATTACGACCTGGTGCGTCGTGCGGCGGATATTTTCGAGCGCGTGGTGGTGGCGGTGGCAGCCAATCCGGGTAAAGCCCCGCTGTTCACTCTCGATGAGCGTGTCGAGCTGGCTCGCACCGTGCTGTCGGATATCAGCAATGTGGAAGTGACGGGCTACGCCGGCCTGACGGTGGATTTCGCGCGTCAGCATGGGCTGCGCGTGGTGGTTCGCGGGCTGCGTGCAGTTTCCGACTTCGAGTTCGAGTTTCAGCTGGCCACCATGAGCCGCCACCTGAGCGACAAGGTCGACTACGTGTTCCTGACGCCGACCGAGCAGTTCAACTTCATTTCCTCGACCTTGGTGCGTGAAATCGCCGGACTGGGCGGCAACGTCGCCAAGTTCGTGCATCCCGCGGTCGAAACGGCTCTCAAGCAGGCCTGGGCGCGACGCCACGGAACCCCCGACGGGGGGCGGCGCCGCGGCCAGTAATTTTCACTTTCATCGGTTGCGCTTTCCGTCATGAAGACCATTTCGCTGCGCGCGTTGCCGCGCCTGATCCTCGTTGCGTTCATTGCCTGGCCACTGGCGCTCTACGCCGACGCGCCAGCGAAGCCCGCCAAAGCCGGTATTGCCAGCGCGCATCCGTTGGCCACGCAGGCAGGGCTCGAAATTCTCAAGCAGGGCGGCAACGCGTTCGACGCTGCGGTGGCCGTGAGCGCGGCGCTGGCGGTGGTGGAGTCGAGCAGCTCGGGTCTGGGCGGCGGCGGATTCTGGTTGCTGCATCGGGCTTCCGACGGCTTCGAAACCATGGTCGATGCGCGCGAAGTGGCGCCGGCCGCAGCATCGCACGACATGTTTCTCGACAAGGAAGGCAACGTCGTGCCGGGCCTGTCGACGAATTCGGCGCTGGCAGCCGGAATTCCCGGTGAGCCCGCTGGATTTGCGCACCTTGCCGCGAAGTACGGCAAGCTGCCGCTCAAAGTCAGCATGCAACCTGCGATCCGTCTGGCACGCGAAGGCTTTCCCCTGAATGCGCGTTTGCGCGGCGGCATCGAAGCCAAGCGCAATACCTTCAACAAGGGCGCAGCTGCCAAAGTCTTTCTGCGCAACGGGGCAGTCCCGGAACTCAATACGCTGATCGTGCAGCCGGATCTGGCGCGTACCCTGACCGCCATCGCCGAGCAGGGGCGCGATGGCTTCTATGAAGGTGCCGTTGCCAAGCGCATGGTGGATGGCGTGCGCGGCATGGGCGGCATCTGGTCGCTGCAGGATCTGGAGAATTACCAGGTCAAGGAGCGCAAGCCCATCTACGGCGAATATCACGGCGCGCGAATCATTTCCGCGCCGCCGCCGTCCTCCGGCGGTGTGGGGCTGGTCGATGCGCTCAATATTCTTTCCGGCTTCGACATGAAAAGTTTCGACAGTGCCACGCGCAAGCACCTGGTCGTCGAGGCGATGCGCCGTGTGCATCGCGATCGCGCCGAGTACCTGGGCGATCCCGACTTCGTAAACGTGCCGGTCGAAAGACTGATCAATCCGTATTACGCGGCAGGGCAGCGCACTTCCATTCGCACGGACCGCGCGACGCCAAGCGATGCGCTGCCTGGCATCACGGCCCACGACCCGGGTCAGCAGACGACCCACTTCTCCGTGCTCGACGCCGAGGGCAATCGCGTCGCCGGCACCATGTCCATCAATTTCTTTTTCGGTTCAGGCCTGATGGTGCCGGGGACCGGCGTGTTGCTGAACAACGAGATGGACGACTTCGCGGCGAAGCCCGGCGTGCCCAACGGCTTCCGCCTGGTCGGCGCGGAGGCGAACGCGATTGCGCCGGGCAAGCGGCCGCTGTCCAGCATGACACCGACCTTCGTCGAGAAGCCCGATGGCCTGATGATTCTCGGCACGCCCGGTGGCAGCTACATCATGGGTATGGTGCTGCTGGCGACACTCGATTGGCTCGACGGCATGCCCGCCGAGCAGTTCATCAAGAAAGGGCGCTATCACCACCAGTACCTGCCCGACATGCTGTCGTTCGAGCCGGGCGCATTCACCCCCGAAGAGCAGGCGACGCTGCAGAAATACGGCCAGAAGCTGCGCGAATCGCGCCAGCCCGGCAACATGCAGATCGTGACCTGGGACTACAAGAGCGGCGAAGTGAAAGCCGTGTCGGATCCGCGCGGGGTGGGCGTCGGCGTCGTTTACTGACGGCCTCAGCTCTGGCAGCTGGGACAGAAGTAAGTCGAACGCTGTCCCTGGACGAAATGCCGCACCGGTGTCTTGCAGACACGGCAGGGCTCGCCGGTGCGCTCGTAGACGAACAATTTCTGCCGGAAGTACCCCGGCATGCCTTGCGGATTCACGTAATCACGCAAGGTGGTGCCGCCTTCGCGGATCGCGGCGCGCAATACCTGTTTGATCGATTTCACCAGCGCTTCGAATTCGCTGCGCTTGATGCGTGCGGCGCTGCGCCGCGGACGGATGCCTGCATGAAACAGGGCCTCGCTGGCGTAGATGTTGCCCACGCCCACCACCACCTGACTGTTCATCAGCAGTTGCTTGATTGCCACGCTGCGGCCCTTGGCGGCCCGGATGAGGTAGTCGGCATCGAACTCGTCCGACAGCGGCTCGGGCGCCAGCGATCTCAGCAATGGATGTGTTAGCGGATCGTCGGTGGTCCAAAGCAGGCTGCCGAAGCGGCGCGGATCGTTGAAACGCAGGCACAAGCCTGAATCGAGCACGATATCGACATGATCGTGCGTGACCGGTGCCGTAGTCGCCGGCATGACGCGCAGGCTGCCGGACATGCCGAGATGCAGAATCATCGTGCCGCGCTCCAGGTCGAAGAGCAGGTACTTGGCGCGCCGCCGCAGCTCCCGGATGTGCTGTCCTGCCGCTTCCGCCGGCAACTCCTTGGGCACACGCCAGCGCAGGCGTGGCTCCCGTACGACGATCTGGCTGATGATCCGCGAGACGACGGATGGCTCGATGCCGCGGCGCGTGGTTTCGACTTCGGGAAGCTCGGGCATGTGGCTGGCGAAATGGGGCTATGAGGCAAAACCTGAACGGGCGGCGGCCGCCAGGTCGGCCCGACCGATTGAAAGCATTGAGATTGCCCTCACAGTATGGACGGTCGCGGGCCAAGATTATGCGTCGCGTACGCGCGGAGCAGGGATTCGCTCATTTGTACGCTCGGAATACGTCCGTTATAGTCCGTGTCTGCCCGATTTTCCTTAATTCGAAACGCTCAAGGGCCCGCCGTGAACCTGGATTTTCTCTACGGAATTCTCAACCTCGACTTCTGGGGTTATGTGCTGGTGACCTTCCTGATGATCCAGGTCACCTTCATGGGCGTCACGCTGTACCTGCACCGCGACGCCACCCACCGCAGCCTCGATCTGCACCCGGCCCTGCGGCACTTTTTCCGCTTCTGGCTGTGGATGACCTCGGGCATCGTCACCAAGGAATGGGTGGCCGTGCACCGCAAGCACCACGCCCGCTGTGAAACGGCGGAAGATCCGCACAGCCCGGTGGTCTTCGGCCTGAAGAAGGTGCTGCTGGAAGGTGCGGAGCTGTACCAGGCGCAGGCCCGCAACCCGGAAACCACCGAGAAGTTCGGCCGCGGCACCCCCGATGACTGGATGGAGCGCAACGTCTACCTGCGCTACCGCAACTTCGGCATCGTGCTGATGGTGGTGGTGGACCTGCTGCTGTTTGGCGTGCCGGGCATCATCGTGCTGGCCATGCAGATGCTGGCGAACCCGCTGATGGCGGCCGGCGTCATCAATGGCGTCGGCCATTACTACGGCTACCGCAATTTCGAGTGCCCGGATGCGGCGCGCAACATCGTACCGTGGGGCCTGCTGGTCGCCGGCGAAGAGCTGCACAACAACCACCACGCTTTCCCGAGCTCGGCCAAGTTCTCGATCCATCGCTGGGAATTCGACATCGGCTGGCTGTACATCCGCATTTTCCAGGCGCTGGGCCTGGCCCGCGTGATCCGCATAGCACCGGCTCCGGCCCGCATTGCCGCGCGCAAGCACGTCGATCTGGAGACGGTGCGCGCCGTCATCGTGAACCGCATGCACGTGCTGCGTGAGTACTCGCGCACCGTCACGATTCCGGTGTTCCACGAGCAGGTGCTGGCTGCCGGTGGCAAGCTGAGCCGTCGTGTAAAGAAGCTGCTGGTGCGCGAGCCGGTGTTGCTGGATCAGGCGGCGCAGTCGCGGCTCAAGGAAGTGCTGGCGAACAACCATACCCTGCAGACGGTTCACGATTTCCGCGAGCGCCTGCGGGTGCTGTGGAGCGGCGGCGCCAACATGAGCAACGAGAACCTGCTGCAGCACCTCAAGGACTGGATCGCCCAGGCCGAGGCCAGTGGCATCAAGGTTCTGCAGGACTTCGCCGCCAGCCTGCGCGGATATGCGATGCAGCCGGCGTAAGCCTCAGCGCAGAGTCCGAACGACCTTTTGGGTTGCGAACAGGGAGCGCATGGCGCTCCCTGTTTTTTTATACGAATAGAATCAAAAACCGCACGTCCATCCGGGGGGATTCGATGAAGACTGTGTTCTCACTCGTGCTCGCTGCGCTCGTGTTCGCGAGTTCGGCCAATGCCGCCGATTTTCCGCAGTCGGGTGACATCGCGAAGCGCGGACTGACCAAGGCCGACTTCCCTCGTTGGAAGGAGCTGGCCCCCAACGTCTACGCCTACGAGGGACTCGAATTTCCCGATACCGCAGAGATCGTCGTCACGACCGTGAGCTTGGTCGTCGTGACGCCGCAGGGCGTCGTGGTGGTCGATGGGCAGGGCGACATGCCCCAGGCACAGCAGATGGTCGACACCATCAAGAAGTGGACGTCGCAGCCCATCCGTTACGTAGTGGTCGCTTCCGATCACATCGACCATGTGGCGGGTAATGCGGCGTTCAAGGCCGCCTATCCGGACGTGGTTTTCATCTCCTCGCCGGTTTCGCAGCGCAATCTTGCCAAGAACGCGAACCCGCCGACCGAAACCGTCGCCGACAAGCGTGTCATCAACCTGGGCGGCACGGAAATCCAGATCCTCAACATCGGGCGCGGCCATACCGGCGGCGACCTCGTCGCCTATCTGCCGCAGAGCAAGGTGCTCTTCATGAGCGAGCTGTACATGCGCCACATTTTCCCGGCGCTGCGCAGCGGCTTTCCGTCGGAATGGGTCGAGACCATCAAGAAGGCCCAGGCGATGGATGTTTCCTGGTACGTCCCCGGTCACGGTTTCGTCGACGACATGGCGTCGATGAGGGCCGACCTCGACAGCTACCGGGTTGCGCTCGAGTACGTCATTGCCGAAGGCAAGCGGCTGCATGCGCTGGGCCTGTCCTGTCCGAACACCGGCAAGCCCCCGAGCTGCGAAGCGCTGAAGCAGGCCAACTGGGGGCCTTACATGGGTTGGGCGTGGGAAGAGAACCAGGCGCGCCTGGCCATCGCCAAGGTCTACCAGGAGATCGAGGGCCGGCTGCCGCAATAGCGCGGCACCGCAAAGGGCCTTGGATAACAAAAAAGCCCGCCGATTGGCGGGCTTTTTCGTGGGTGTGATCCGAAGGAGGCGATTACTTGATCTTCGCTTCCTTGTAGGCCACGTGCTTGCGGACCTTGGGATCGAATTTCTTCACTTCCATCTTGTCCGGGTGCAGGCGCTTGTTCTTGGTCGTGGTGTAGAAGTGACCGGTGCCGGCAGTGGACAGCAGCTTTACCTTTTCACGCATGGCTCAAACCCTCGGTTTCAGACCGCCACGCCCTGGGCGCGCAGTTCGGCAACGACTTTGTCGATGCCCTTCTTTTCGATGGTCCGCAGCGCATTGGCCGAGATCCGCAGGGAAACGAAGCGGCGCTCGCTCTCCAGCCAGAAGCGCTGGGTGTGCAGATTGGGCAGGAAGCGGCGACGACGCTTGTTGTTGGCGTGCGAAACGCGGTTTCCGGTCATCGGCTTCTTGCCGGTGAGCTGACAGACTCTGGACATGGCGGATTCCTCGAACGCCCGCGACGGCTCCCGAACTTGGGAGGGCAGGCCCTAAAAATGAGTCGCGCTTTATACCAGCTCAGCCGCCGGCCGGGCAAGGACTCCTCGCTGCGATCACAGCAAACCCCGTTCTGACAGCGATTCACACACCCCGTCGGCCACGATCAGGTGATCGAGCAGCCGGATTTCCACCGCGGACAGCGCATTCTTGAGCCGCTGGGTGATCAGCTCATCCGCCTGGCTGGGCTCGGGATGCCCGGAGGGGTGATTGTGCGCCAGGATCACGGCCGAGGCGTTCTGGGCCAGCGCCTGTTTGACGACTTCGCGCGGATGCACCGTGGCGCTGTCGATGGTGCCCCGAAACAGCTCCTCGAAGCCGCTGACCCGGTGGTGGCCGTCCAGGTAGACGCAGCAGAACACCTCGTGGGGCAGGTCCCGCAGCCGCATCCGCAGGAAATCCCGGATGGCGCGGGAGTCCACCAGCGCCGGCCGGGCGGCCATCAGCTGCTGATAGTGCCGGCGGGTCAGTTCCAGGGCGGCCTGCAGCGCCACATACTGGCTCGGGCCCAGTCCCCGGGCAGCGCAGACGCGATTGCGGTCCGCGGTCAGGACGCCCCGCAGCGAGCCGAACTCCGTCAGCAGTTCCCGCGCGACGTCGAGCGCGCTCAGGCCGCGGATGCCGGTGCGGATGAGGATGGCCAGCAGCTCGGCTTCGCTGAGCGACTGAGGCCCCAGTTCCAGCAGCTTTTCCCGCGGGCGCTCCGCGGCTGGCCAATCTCGAATTGCCATAGGGGAAATCGCTTGGGCTCAAGGATCGCTTGGGGGCGACAGGATGCGCGCTGCCGGCCGCCGCAGAATCCATCCAAATCTGCGCGATACGCGCAGAAATCCATGCCCGATCCGGCGGATGAACCTGCATGCCGGACGGGAATGCCGGTATGCACGCCCGTCGTTTGCCGGTTTCCGGGGCCAGCGCCCATAATCCACGGCATGAGTTCGCAACCCCACAAGATTCTCCTCGGCGTCACGGGCGGCATCGCCGCCTACAAGAGTCCGGACCTGGTGCGTCGCCTCGCCGAGCGCGGCGCCGACGTTCAGGTCGTGATGTCCAAGGGGGCGCAGCAGTTCGTGACGGCGCTGACCTTTCAGGCGGTGTCCGGCAAGCCGGTGCGCACCGATCTATGGGATGCAGCCGCGGAAGCAGCGATGGGGCACATCGAGTTGGCCCGGTGGGCGGATGAGATCGTGGTCGCGCCGGCCACCGCGGAGTTTCTCGCCCGGCTCGCGCATGGCCTTGCGAACGATCTGCTGACCACATTGTGTCTGGCAACCACTGCGCCGATCACGATCGCTCCGGCGATGAATCGGCAGATGTGGATGAATCCGGCGACCCAGGCGAACGTCAACCTGCTCAAGGAGCGTGGCATTCGCGTGCTGGGCCCGGCGAGCGGCGAGCAGGCCTGCGGTGAAGTCGGCGTCGGGCGCATGCTGGAGCCGGCGCAGATTGCCGAAGAGATCTACGCCGCCCTGCCGGTCGATGGCGTGTTCAAGGGCCTGAAGGTCGTGATTACCGCCGGCCCGACCCGCGAGGGGATCGATCCGGTTCGATTCATCAGCAACCGCAGCTCCGGCAAAATGGGTTACGCAGTCGCTGCGGCGGCGCGCGAAGCCGGCGCGAAAGTGGTGCTGGTCACCGGTCCGGTGCAGATTCCGACGCCGCCGGGCATCGAGCGCGTCGAAGTCGAGAGTGCCGAACAGATGCTTGCCGCCGTGCAGAAGCACGTCGTCGGTGCGGACATCTTCATCGCCGCCGCCGCCGTGTCGGATTACCGCTGCAGCGAAATCGCCCGCGAGAAGATCAAGAAGACCAGCGACAACATGACGCTGGCCCTGACGCGTGCGCCGGATGTGCTCGCGACCATCGGCAAGAGCGAGTCACCGCCGTTCTTGGTTGGGTTTGCC
>DATMEZ010000064.1:0-1718 GCA_035556415.1 Povalibacter sp. | reverse complement strand
CTGAACTATTCGATGTACGTCATCAACGATCGTGCGCTGCCGCACATCGGCGATGGCCTCAAGCCGGTGCAGCGGCGCATCATCTACGCGATGAGCGAGTTGGGGCTGAAGAACAGCGCCAAGTTCAAGAAATCCGCGCGTACCATCGGGGATGTGATCGGCAAGTTCCACCCGCACGGCGATTCCGCCTGCTACGAAGCCATGGTGCTGATGGCGCAGCCGTTCTCCTACCGCTATCCGCTGGTGGACGGGCAGGGCAACTGGGGTTCGCCCGACGATCCCAAATCCTTTGCCGCCATGCGCTACACCGAGTCGCGGTTGCAGCGCTATGCCGAGGTGCTGCTGAGCGAGCTGGGGCAGGACACGGTGGACTGGAAGCTCAACTTCGACGGCGAGCTGGAAGAACCGGTGGTGTTGCCGGCGCGTTTGCCGAACGTGCTGCTCAACGGCGGCAGCGGTATCGCGGTGGGCATGGCCACCGACATTCCGCCGCACAACCTGCGTGAAATCGCCGACGCCTGCATCCATCTGCTCGACAACCCCGGTGCCGGCCTCGACGATCTGCTGCACCTGGTGCAGGGTCCGGATTTTCCCACCGCGGCGGAAATCATCACGCCGCGCGCGGAAATCGCCGCGCTCTATGCCGGCGGCAAGGGCCAGGTGAAATGCCGCGCCGTCTATCATCGGGAAGACGGCGACATCGTGATCACCGCGCTGCCGTACCAGGTGTCCGGCGCCAAGGTGCTGGAACAGATCGCGGCGCAGATGCAGAAGAAAAAGCTGCCGATGATCGTCGACCTGCGCGACGAATCCGACCACGAAAACCCCACCCGCATCGTCATCGTGCCGCGCTCGAACCGCATCGACGTCGACGCGGTGATGAGCCATCTCTTTACCTGCACCGACCTCGAGCGCAGCTACCGCGTCAATCTCAACATGATCGGCACCAACGGCCTGCCGCAGGTGAAGAATCTGCTGGAAATCCTGCGCGAATGGCTCGAATTCCGCACCGTGACCGTGACCCGCCGCCTGCAGTACCGGCTGGAGAAAATCCTGGCGCGGCTGCACATCCTCGAAGCGTTGCTGATCGCCTATCTCAACATCGACGAAGTGATCCACATCATCCGCACCGAGGATCATCCCAAGCCGGCATTGATGGCGCGCTTCAACCTGAGCGACCGCCAGGCCGAAGCGATTCTGGAATTGAAACTGCGCAACCTGGCCAAGCTGGAGGAAATGCAGATCAAGGGCGAGCAGGACGCGCTGGAAGCCGAGCGCGTGCAGCTGCAGCTCACGCTGGCTTCCAAGAGCCGCATGAAAACGCTGATCAAGAAAGAGCTGGCCGCCGATGCCGAAGCCTTCGGCGACGAGCGCCGTTCGCCGCTGGTGGCGCGGGCCGAAGCGCAGGCCTTCACCGAAACCGAGCTGGTGAGCGCCGAAGCGGTGACCATCGTACTGTCGGAAGCCGGTTGGGTGCGTTCCGCCAAGGGCCACGAGGTGGACGCGGGAGCCTTGCAGTACAAATCCGGCGACAAGCTCAAGCTGGTGGCGCGCGGTCGCAGCAACCAGACCGTGGCTTTCCTCGATTCCACCGGGCGCGCCTACGCGCTTGCCGCGCACAGTCTGCCTTCGGCGCGCGGCATGGGCGAACCGCTCACGGGGCGTATCAGCCCGCCGTCGGGCGCCACGTTCGCGAGCATGATGATCGCCGAGCCCGC
>DATMEZ010000063.1:0-12822 GCA_035556415.1 Povalibacter sp. | reverse complement strand
TTCGTCACCAACACCAAGATCCTGCGCGAAGGCATCGACAAAAAGATCGCCAACGCCATCCTGATCAAGCCCAACCAGATCGGCACGCTCACCGAGACGCTGGCGGCGATCGACATGGCGGCGGATGCCGGCTATGCCTCGGTGGTGTCGCACCGCTCGGGCGAAACCGAGGACGCGACCATCGCCGATATCGCGGTCGCCACGCGCGCCACGCAGATCAAGACGGGCTCGCTGTCGCGCTCGGACCGCATCGCGAAGTACAACCAGCTGCTGCGTATCGAAGCCGAACTCGGCGCCGACGCACGCTACGCGGGTGTCGAGGCGTTCCCCGTACCGCTGCCGGGCATTTCCTGCTGATCCAGGTGCGATGAAGTTTCTGGCCGCCGGTTTGCTGGTCCTGCTGGTGCTGCTCCAGTACCGGCTGTGGCTGGGCGACGGCGGCATGCGCGAAGTCGCGCGGCTGCGCGAGGAGATCGATCACCAGAAGGTCGAGAACGCCACGCTGCGTGAGCGTAATCGGACGCTCGCGGCCGAAGTGCAGGATCTCAAGAAGGGCACGACCGCCATCGAGGAGCGTGCCCGCACCGATCTGGGCATGGTGGGGCCGGGCGAGACGTTCTTCCAGGTCGTGACTCCGCCGGCAGCGCCGCAGAAACCTGCAACGCAGGATCAGGATGCGCCGGCGTCCGAGAACGACGAGCCCCGCGTGGACGCGGCTCCGCAGCAGTAGCGCTCGATCCCCATGAGTGGTCCTTTCCGGTTCTGGGCAGTGATACCTGCAGCGGGTAGCTCGCGCCGTATGGCCGATGGTGTGGCGAAATCCGCTCGCCAGCATCCTGTCGAGTGCGCTGCCGATTCGCGTGAAGAGGCCGGTCGTTCCGTCCGGCTACCGAAACAGTATCTACAGCTGGCCGGTCGAGCCGTGCTCGAATGGTCTGCAGCGCCGTTCCTGGCGCGGCCGGACTGTGCGGGCGTCATCGTCGTGCTGGCGCCCGGCGATCAGCACTGGCCCACGCTGGCGCTGGCTCGCAATGCCAAGGTTCAGACAGTCATCGGCGGAGTCGAGCGGGCCGACTCGGTGCGCCAGGGGCTGGCAGTGCTGCGCAGCCAGCTTGGCGATGACGACTGGGTATTGGTGCATGACGCCGCACGGCCCTGCCTGCAAGCGGGCGAGTTGACGGCGCTGATCGATCGAGTGCGCGGTGACGAGGTCGGCGGGCTACTGGCAGCGCCTCTGGTGGACACGCTCAAGCGTGCCGACGGTTCTGGTCGGGTTGCCGAGACCATGAGCCGGGAGCGCCTCTGGCGGGCGCTGACGCCGCAGATGTTTCGCTTTGGAGTTCTGACCCGCACACTGGCGGACGCGGCGCAGCGCGGGATAGCCGTGACGGATGAGGCACAGGCGGTCGAGCTGGCTGGATTCAGGCCGCTGCTGGTGGCGGGCAGCACCGACAACCTCAAGATCACTCTGCCGGAAGATCTGCCGCGCGCCGAGCGTATTCTGGCGACGATGCAACCTTCATGACGGAAAGCGCCCCATGACCACGGGATTGCGAATCGGGCAGGGCTACGACGTGCATGCGTTCCAGCCCGGAGACTACGTTACGTTGGGCGGCGTGCGGATTCCCCACTCGCAAGGTGTTCGTGCGCATTCGGACGGCGATGTGGTTCTGCACGCACTGTGCGATGCGCTGCTCGGTGCGGCCGGGCTCGGCGACATTGGCATGCACTTCCCGGATACCGATCCACGTTGGAAGGGAGCGGACAGCCGCAAGTTCGTGCGTCACGCGCGCTCGCTCCTGGAACAGCGCGGTTACTCGATCGTGAACGTGGACCTGACGGTTCTCGCCGAAGCGCCACGGCTGGGTAAGCATCGGGACGTCATGCGCGCAAACATCGGCGAAGACCTCGGCATCGATGTCGAGTGCGTGAACATCAAGGCCACCACCAGCGAAGGGCTGGGATTCATCGGCCATCGGGAAGGCCTGGCCTGTCATGCCATCGCGCTGATCGAGCGCAGCGCGGCAATCACCCCTGCTTAAGCGAGTTTTCGTGGATCTACTACACCTGCCGTGCGCCTACGGTGCACCCCCCATCACTGGTCAGCTGCGCGTAACACCCGAAGATTTCCTGGTGCGCGAATGGTTGGGCTTTGAGGCCGATGGCGAAGGCGATCACTGGCTGCTGACGGTGCGCAAACGCGGCGCCAATACTCATTGGGTGGCCAAGCAGCTCGCGAAGCTGGCGCAGATTCATCCGCGCGATGTCGGGTTCGCCGGGCTGAAGGATCGCAATGCCGTCACCGAGCAGGCGTTCACCGTGCCGGTCCGCTCAGCCGTGGGCTGCGCGTGGGATGGGGTGACTGGCGATGGCTTCGAGGTGCTCACGGCAGCTCGTCACCGACGCAAGCTCAAGCGTGGTGCGCTGCGTGGCAACGACTTTGAAATCACGGTGCGCGAGCTGCGTGGCGACACCAATGCCCTCGCAGGTCACTTGGAGACCATCGCCGCCCAGGGTGTGCCGAATTACTTCGGCCCGCAGCGTTTCGGTATCGAGGGCGGCAATCTGCTGCGCGCCCGGCAATGGCTGTCGGGCGAGATCGAGCTGCACGACCGGCTCGAACGCAGCTTCGCTTTGTCCGCGGCGCGCTCGGCGATTTTCAATGCCGTGCTGGCGCGACGAGTGGCGGACGGCACCTGGAACCGGCTACTTGCCGGCGATGTCGCGAACCTCGATGGCAGCAACAGTATTTTCAGTGTCGATGCACTGGACGAAGTGCTGGCCGAGCGCTGTCGGCAGCTGGACATCCATCCGAGCGGCCCGCTCTGGGGTCGCGGCGCGTCCAGGTCCCAGGGTGAAGTTGCGGAGCTCGAACAGCAGGTTGTTGCGAGCGAGTCGCTTCTCGCCGATGCGCTTGGCAAAGCAGGGCTGGAGCAGGAGCGCCGCGCGCTGCGCCTGCGCGTCAGCAACATCGATTGGGCACTCGAAGCCGATCAATTGCGCCTGAAGTTTCGTCTGCCGCGGGGCGCCTTTGCTACCGCGGTGCTGCACGAGTTGCTGGGCAACGCATTCGTTCAAAGCCTGCCGGAGGCGGGCGAAGAAGCGTGAGGGATCGTCGCAAGCGCTCAAGCCTTCAGCAGTACGTACACCGCGCCACTGCCGCCGTCGACGCTGCGGGCCGAGGCAAATGCCAGCACCGCATCGGAATGTTGCAGCCAACGGTTGACGACATTCTTGAGCACCGGCCCGCGTGGGCCAGAGCGCTTGCCCTTGCCGTGGATGACGCGCACGCAAGTCATCCGGCGCTGTGCGGCCTCAGCCAGGAAATCGCGCAATGCGGCCTTTGCTTCGGCGCCGTTCAGTCCGTGCAGGTCGATTTCGGTATCGACGACGTAATGGCCGCGGCGCAGTTTCATCAGCACCGCTTCGGGCACGTGCGGACGGCGGAACAGCAATTCGTCGCCGGTGTTCAGCAGGGCTTCGTCCTGCGGCGGCAGCAGGCTTTCCCGCAAGACTTCACGCTGGTCCAGCCGAGTGAAGCGCGCCTGCGCTGCGGGTTTCGGCGGTTCGGGCTTACGCAACGTTGGCCGCAGGCGCTTCACTTCGCGCATTGCCGCACGAAATATTTCCTTGTCACGCTCGTCCGATTCGCTCATGTCGATGCCGCGCCGCCTCGTTTCCAGTATAGTCTGACGCCGCGCAAACGCTTCCGGCCCTGCGCGAACAAGTACATTTCTGGCGCCAGGCACGCACGTTCCAAGTGAAGATTCTCATCAGTAACGACGATGGTTACCGAGCAGAGGGCCTGCGCGCGCTGACCGACGCCATGAGTCCGCTGGGCGAGATCACGGTAGTGGCGCCGGACCGCAACCGCAGCGGCGCCAGCAATTCGCTGACGCTGGACATGCCGCTGCGGGTATTCCCCTTCGATACCGATCGCTACTACGTCATGGGCGGTACGCCGACGGACTGCGTGCACCTGGCGATCTCCGGTCTGTTCGACTACGAGCATGACATGGTGGTGTCCGGCATCAACGACGGCCCCAACCTTGGCGACGACGTGCTGTACTCGGGCACCGTCGCTGCCGCGATCGAGGGCCGCTTCCTGGGCCTGCCGGCGATAGCGATGTCGCTGGCGATTCAGCCCGACTCCGGCCGGCACTTCGCCACGGCCGCACGCATCGCCTCGGAGCTGGTGATGCGCGTACAGCGCTCACCGCTGCACGCAGCCACGATCCTCAACGTCAATGTGCCCGATCTGCCGTACGAAGCGCTGAAGGGCTACCGCGTCACGCGGTTGGGCTTCCGCCATCGCTCTGATCGCATCGTGCGCTCAGAGGATCCGCGCGGTCGGCCGGTGTACTGGGTTGGCGCGGCCGGAATCGGCCAGGACGCCGGCGAAGGTACTGACTTCCACGCGGTGGCCAATGGATACGTCTCGGTGACGCCGCTGCAGATCGATCTGACGCGCCATGCCATGCTCGAAGACATCGGCGCCTGGCTCAAGGGACGCGAAGCATGAAGCCCACGCGTGGCCCTGCGGGCGGCAACGGCCTTGCAGGTAGCAATGGCCGCCAGGGAAGCGGCAACGATGCAGCTGGCAACGGACGGCGCAACGGCATTGGCATGACCTCCGCGCGCACGCGCGAGCGGCTGGTGCAGCGTCTGCGCGACCAGGGCATCGCCGATCCGCAGGTACTGGATCAGATTCGCAACGTGCCACGGCATCTGTTCGTCGATGAAGCGTTGGCCACGCGCGCTTATGAGGACACGGCGCTGCCGATCGGGCAGGGCCAGACGATTTCGCAGCCCTACGTGGTGGCGCGCATGACCGAGGCGCTCATCGAAGGAACCGCGCCGCGCAAGGTCTTGGAGATTGGCACCGGCTGCGGCTACCAGACCGCCGTGCTCGCGCCTTTCGTCAAATTCCTGTACAGCATCGAGCGCATCGGTGCATTGCTGGAGCGCGCACGACTGCGCCTGAAGGAACTGAACATCCGCAACGTTCATCTGCGCCATGGTGATGGCTTCCAGGGCTGGGTCGCGCACGCGCCCTACGACGGTATCCTGATGGCCGCCGCGCCGCTGGCGATTCCTGAGGTCCTGTTCGCCCAGTTGGCGCAGGGCGGCCGGCTCATCGCGCCGGTGGGGCCGGAGGGCCGCCAGCAACTGCTGCGTATTACCCGACGTGGTGACGACCTCCATACCGAGACGCTCGGCCTGGTGAGTTTCGTGCCGCTCCTGAAGGGGCTGGGGTGAGGGCCGTCACGGGGTGACCAGAGTGACGGGGGTACCGCCTGGAAATCGCAAGTACGCCTGGTCCGCGTCGTCCGCCTCGTCTCCGATTCCGCTGCTCGCTCGTTGCGTCTGCCTGATGGTGCTGGCACTGCTCGCTGCGTGCGGCAGCTCACCCGTACGAAATGCCGCCACCTATACGGTCAAGCGCGGCGACACTCTCTATTCGATCGCCGCCCGTCATGGCCTCGACTATCGCGACGTGGCGCGCTGGAACGGCATCGGCCGCGGCTATGTCATTCACCCTGGACAGGTGCTGCGTCTGCAAGCTCGAGGTGGCAAGGCTTCGAGTTCACGCACGCAGGCCACGGCAAAAGCTCCGCGCGCTGCTGCGCCCAAGCGTGCCCCGATTGCAAAGCCGATAGGGCCGCCGGTGAAATGGCAATGGCCGGTCGAAGGCGGCACGGCCACGCTCACCACGCGACCCAACGGCGGTCAGGGATTGACGATCGGCGGACGGGCCGGACAAGACATCCGCTCGGCCGGTGACGGACGGGTGGTGTACACGGGCACCGGTCTGCTGGGTTACGGCCAGCTGGTCATCATTAAGCACAACGACACGTACCTGAGCGCGTATGGTCACACGCAATCGGTAGCGGTGAAGGAGGGCGATGCGGTCACGGCGGGGCAGCGCATTGCCACCATGGGCAACGGGCCGCAGGGCTCGCCGATGCTGTATTTCGAGATCCGCATCAATGGCGAGCCAGGAAATCCGTTGTCGTTGTTGCCTCAACGACGTTGAGGTACGGATTGCCGGACCGGGATGGATGCGGTTGGTGGCCTCCATTTCATTCGCTTGCGAACGCAACGCAGGGTGTTGCTCCATGCTGGCCACTTCGGTGGGTCGTGCATGGGTCGGGCGGTGGCCCCGATTACGAGGCTCATGGAGCCCGCATTCGGCTTGTCGCATCTTTGACTTCACAAGCGCCTCGACGCGTGTCGGGTCGTCAGTGCCGCGATTCACGTCGCTGGCGCGATCATTGCAATGGGCCGGATTGCGCGGCTGTGATGAAAACAATGAGCACAGGTAGTTGCACTTACCTCGCTCGTGTGTCTAACATCCGCCCCCAACGTCGCCGGCTGCAGACGCTCTCGAAGCGCTCGACCGGTGAACGGGCCGCAGGGTCACCGGTAGAAGACGCGGGGGCGGAGGGGGATTCGAGGAAACAGCGCGAAGAAGAACAAAACGAAAAGAAAAAGAATACTTCGCCAGGTCGAATGCTCCAACGAGCACGCCACGGCGAGTTGGTCGAACGAACTTCGGTCCCTCGCGTCTTCTCCCGGTCACCTTGTGACCGGGAGCAAGCAAAAAAACAAATCTAGTGTCCCGGTCGTCCTGATCGGGAAAACCAAGCAGGATGAGTGACGCAGCCCGTCAGGGCGTCCTGTCTCGTATCGCTCGCAGAGCAAGACTCGTTCCAACTGCAGTGGCCTGTAATGTGGGCACTGTCCCGCAATCTCGTCATGTCCGAGTAGAGCCTGCCACCGTGTGGGCGGGCTGGCATCCAGAGCATGCATTCGCAGGCGGACCGCTGATCCTGATTACAAGGCCGATAGTGTGAGCAGTCGTCTATTGATGTAGCTGCTGACGAATATCGCCTGTATGGGTTTGCTCGCGTGCGGGCAGTGTTGTGTAGCCGGGTGCAGAGGATGGAGATTCAGACGAGAGGGCTTCGTCTGGCAGCGGCAGTCTCGGGTCGGGGTCGCTCGTTTCGGGAACGCCGTGAACCCGTCCCTGGGGGCTCCCACAAAAACATCCTGTTTTTGAGGGTCCCGAAACGAGCGACCCCGACCCGAGACTGCCCGTAGTTGGATAGGGTGGTGGCGCTTGGAGAGCAGAGAGTCAGCGAGTCAGCGGACTAAAGAATCGGGGATCAAGGTCAGGAGAGTGGGGATCGAAGGCGGCCCGGAGAATCTGTAGCGGCGCTGTTTCTGCAGGACTAGAGATCGGGAGAAACGTGTCGTCGCGCGGGCGCGAGTCACTCGTCCTGAAGAAACAGTGCGGCCACTACGCGCCGGTCCTCGCTGGCGAGCACGTTGTACGTGCGGCAGGCCGCGCCGGTATCCATCACTTCGCAGCCGATGCCTCGCGACAGGAGTTTCGCGAGCAACCGGGTATCGGGGAATTTCTGTCGCGTGCCGGAGCCTAGCACCACGATTTCCGGTTCCAGCTCGATGATGGCGTCGAGATCCTCGAGCGTGAGCTCGGCGAGCGTTTGCGGGCGCCAGTCGGTCACGAGCAGGTCCGCGCGTACCAGGCAGCTACGGTGCAACACCTGTTCGCCGATGCGGATTTCCCCGGGGGCATAGGCGCGCACCAGGTTGGAGCCGGCAATTCTGTCGTCAGTCAATTTCATTCCGTTACGATAGCGCACCTTTCCGTCCCAGCGCTGCCGATGTCTCAATCTTCCTGGCTCACTGTCATCGTTCCCGGTATCGGGACGCAGCTTGCGCAAGCCGCGCAGGCGCAATCGGTGCGATGGCCACAGCTCGCGCGTCTTGCTGGCCGTGGCTCGGTACGCCAGGAATGGGACCGGCGCGATCCGAATGCGGCTCTGAGGCCGTGGCAGCGGGGCTTGCTGGCTGCCCTGGGATTACCGGCGGCGCAATTTCCCAGTGCGGCGGTGAGCGCGATGGGTAATTTCGACGCGTTGGCGGGCGGATTCTGGCTTCACGCCGAGCCGGTGCATTTCGTCGCCGGGCTGGATCGTCTCAGTTTCCTCCCATTGCACGACGAAGCCCGCGTGAGCGATGCCGAACGCGCGGCGCTCGAGCCGGTGCTTGCGGAGCATCTGGCCGCGAGTGGTTTCTCGTTTCATTCGGGCGCGGGCGAGTGGCTTGTCCGGTCTGATCGGCTACTCGCGGTACACACTGCATGCCCTGAGGCGGCAGCAGCCAATGAGCTTGAATGTGTCATGCCGCACGGTCCCGATGGGGGAGAGGTACGGCGGCTCATGACTGAGTTGCAGATGCTGCTGCACGATCATCCGGTGAACGAGGCTCGTGCGCGTCGCGGGTTGCCGGCGATCAATGCGGTATGGTTGTGGGGCAGCGGTGTTGCCGTATCTGCGACACAAGCTTCGACGTCAGCTTCGACGTCGCCCGCCGCGCAGGTGCTGGCTGTGTCTGTCGCAACTCAAACTCTGCCGGTTGCTTTCGGCGAAGAATCCTATCTGCGAGGTATCTATCAATTGCACGGTCGATCCGTTCGATCCCTGCCGCGGCAGTGCGGTGCGTTGCTCACGAATCTGGCACAGGTGGAGCGCGCAGTCGTGGTCGTGAAAGTCGCTGATGTCGATTCGCTCGAGGAGCAGTGGGTTGCGCCGTTGACGCGAGCATTGACGACGGGCGCGCTGCGTCGGCTCGATCTGGTGCTCGACGATCTACATTGCGATGTCAGCCGGTCGGCGTTGCGGCGTTTCTGGCGGCGGGCCTTGCCGTTGTCCCAATGGCCTCTGGGTGAGCGGGCGAGCGCGGAGAAGCTCTCGTGAGTTTGCGTACGATCCGTCGGCGTCCAGTTGCGGAAGGCGCGACGCTTCCAGCCGATCTGCATCCGCTGTTGCGGCGTCTGTACGCGGCGCGTCAGGTGCGTGTGGCCAATGAGCTGGAACTCACACTCGACCAGTTGATTCCAGTCCGTCAGCTCGGTGGCATCGAGGCTGCGGTCCAATTGTTGTGCCGGCATCGCGAGCGGGGAAGCCGCATCGTGGTGGTCGGCGACTTCGACGCGGATGGCGCGACCAGCACTGCGTTGGTAGTGCGTCAATTGCGGCGTCTGGGTTTCGCGCAGGTCGATTTTCTCGTTCCGAATCGCTTCGAGTACGGCTATGGGCTGACGCCGGAGATCGTGCGTCTGGCGGCTGCGCAGCAGCCCGGGCTCATCATCACGGTGGACAACGGCATCTCCAGCCATGCCGGTGTGCTCGAAGCGAGCACGCTGGGTATCGAGACGCTGGTGACGGATCATCACTTGCCGGCGGCTGGTTTGCCGTTGCCGGCAGCGGCCGCCATCGTCAATCCGAACGCACCGCAAGACGAGTTTCCGAGCAAGGCGCTGGCTGGCGTCGGCGTTGCGTTCTATCTGATGGCTGCGCTGACGCGTGAAATGCAGTCGCGCGGACTCTGTTCGCAGCCTGCGCCAGTGGCGGAACTGCTCGACCTGGTGGCGCTGGGCACGATTGCCGATCTGGTGCCACTGGACCGGAACAACCGCGTCCTGGTCAATCAGGGGCTGCGGCGCATTCGAGCCGGGCGCTGCCTGCCGGGCATTCTCGCCTTGCTCGAAGTGTCGAATCGAACCACCTCGCATCTGGTGGCGGCCGATCTGGGTTTTCAGGTCGGGCCGCGACTGAATGCGGCCGGTCGGCTGGACGACATGTCGATCGGCATCCAGTGTCTGCTGACCGATGACCTGGACACGGCGCGGCTGCTGGCCGGCCGCTTGAGCCAGCTCAATCACGACCGGCGCGAGCTGGAGCTGCAGATGCAGCAGGAAGCCATGCTGGCGATCGCCGACATGCGCGAGGATGCGGCACTGCCGCTGGGGCTGTGCTTGTTCGACGAGACCTGGCATCAAGGCGTGGTGGGGCTGGTCGCTTCGCGTGTGAAGGATCGAGTCCACCGCCCGGTGATCGCGATGGCGCGTGCGGATGAAATGATGCTCAAGGGTTCGGCGCGCTCGGTGCCGGGAGTGCACATCCGCGATGTGCTGGATGCGGTGGCGAGTCGTCATCCGGGCCTGATCGAGAAATTCGGCGGACATGCGATGGCGGCGGGCCTGACGCTGCAGGCCGTTCGTTTAGAGGATTTCCGCGCGGCATTTGCCGAAGAAGTCGGTCGCTGGATGACCGTGGAGGACGCCACCGGCATCGTGCACTCGGACGGAGAGTTGCAGCCGCAGGAACTGACACTTGAGATCGCTCATCTGCTGCGCGAGTCGGGGCCTTGGGGGCAGGCATTCCCCGAGCCGCTGTTCGACGGCGAGTTCGAGGTCCGCAACGTGCGCGTGCTGGGCGAGCGCCACCTGAAAATGGAAGTGCGCAGCCCCGGCGGGCCGGTGTGCGAGGCCATCGCCTTCCGGCATTTCGATCACGACGACGCGCCCGAGGTGGCGCCGAAACAATGCGTCGAGCTGGCCTACCGGCTGGACGTGAATCGCTACAACGGCAGCGAGCGGCTGCAATTGGTGGTGGAGCATCTGAGAGTGTTACCATCGCCGCCCCTCATTGTCCCAACCCCGGTTTCCCATGGAAGTCAATCACATCCGCCGTACTCTCGATGATCTCGCCGAGCGCAGCGAGGCGCTTCGGAGGTTTCTTTGAGTACGACAACAAGAGTGAACGGCTGACGGAAGTAAACCGCGAGCTGGAGGACCCGGGCGTCTGGAATACGCCTGACCGGGCACAGGAGCTGGGCAAGGAGCGCGCGCGCCTGGACATGGTGGTCGGCACGCTCGATCGCGTCAGCAACGCATTGGGCGACGCCCTCGAACTGCTGGAAATGGCGGTCGAGGAGGACGACGAGTCCACCGCCCAGGACGTGCAGAACGACATCGGCGCCATCGAGCAGGACGTCAAGAAGCTGGAATTCCAGCGCATGTTCCCCGGCCAGATGGATCCGCACAGCGCCTTCCTCGACATCCAGGCCGGCGCCGGCGGCACCGAGGCCCAGGACTGGGCGCAGATGCTGCTGCGCATGTATCTGCGCT
Source organism: Povalibacter sp. (assembly GCA_035556415.1). Classification (GTDB taxonomy): domain Bacteria; phylum Pseudomonadota; class Gammaproteobacteria; order Steroidobacterales; family Steroidobacteraceae; genus Steroidobacter. Next base: position 1,820 of record DATMEZ010000063.1, on the reverse strand, counting down.
GGGGCGAAGCGCACGGCTTCAAGACCGAGCTGGTCGACGTGAGCGACGGCGAAGTCGCCGGCATCAAGAGCGCCACCATCAATTTCACCGGCGATTACGCCTACGGCTGGCTGCGCACCGAAACCGGCGTGCACCGGCTGGTGCGCAAGTCGCCGTTCGATTCCAACGCGCGGCGCCACACTTCGTTCGCCTCCGTGTTCGTTTCGCCGGAAGTCGACGACGACATCGACATCACCATCAACCCGGCCGACCTGAAGACCGACGTGTACCGCTCCAGCGGCGCCGGCGGCCAGCACGTCAACAAGACCGAGTCGGCGGTGCGCATCACGCACATGCCCACCGGCATCGTGGTCGCCTGCCAGGCCGAGCGCAGCCAGCACAAGAACCGCGACAAAGCCATGAAGCAGCTGAAGGCCAAGCTGTACGAGCTGGAAGTGAACAAGCGCAACGCCGCCGCCAAGGTGCTGGAAGACGCCAAGTCGGACGTGAGCTGGGGCAACCAGATCCGTTCCTACGTGCTCGACCAGTCGCGCATCAAGGATCTGCGCACCAACGTCGAGATCGGCAACACCACCGCGGTGCTCGACGGCGATCTGGATCCGTTCCTGGAAGCGAGTTTGAAGCAGGGGCTGTGAGCCCAGGCGCTCACGCGCCGGAGTCCGAGCATGACCGACCAACCACAAGCCACCCCCGAGGACGAGAACAGGCTGATCGCCGAGCGGCGCGCCAAGCTGGACAAGCTGCGCACCGGCGTCGCCTTTCCGAACGATTTCCGGCGCGATGTACTGGCCGATCAGCTGCTGACCGGTTACGGCGAGCATGCGCCGGAATGGTTCGAGCAGAACACCGTGCGGGTGAAGGTCGGCGGCCGCATGATGGTCAAGCGCATCATGGGCAAGGCCAGCTTCGCCAAGATCGCGGACCGCTCCGGCCAGATCCAGCTGTTCGTGCAGAAGGAGCCGCTGGGCGAGGTCTACGACGAGTTCAAGACCTGGGACGTGGGCGATGTGCTCGGTGCCGAGGGCGTGCTGTTCAAGACCCGGGCGGGCGAGCTGTCGGTGCGTGTCGAGAAGCTGCGCCTGCTGGTGAAGTCGCTGCGCCCGCTGCCCGACAAGTGGCACGGCCTGTCGGATCAGGAGACCCGCTACCGCCAGCGCTACGTCGATCTGATCATCAGCCCGGAGAGCCGGCGTGTGTTCCAGACGCGCACGCGCATCGTGAAATTTCTGCGCGACTACCTCGACTCGATGGGCTTCATGGAAGTGGAAACGCCCATGATGCAGCCGATCGCCGGCGGCGCAGCGGCCAAGCCGTTCGTGACGCATCACAATGCGCTCGACATGGATCTCTACCTGCGCATCGCGCCGGAGCTGTACCTGAAGCGGCTGGTGGTGGGCGGTTTCGAGCGCGTATACGAGATCAACCGCAACTTCCGCAACGAAGGCGTCTCCACGCGGCACAACCCTGAATTCACGATGCTGGAGCTGTACCAGGCGTATGCCGACTGCGGCGACATCATGAATCTGGTGGAGCAGATGTGTCAGGGCATCTGCGATGCAGTGCACGGCTCGCGCCAGGTGGAGTATCAAGGTCAGGTGTTCGACTTCGCGCAGCCGTTCCGGCGCGTGACCATCGAAGACCTGGTGGTTCATTTCAACGAAGGGCTGGACCGCACGAAGCTGCGCGACGTCGAGTATCTGCGCGCGCATTGCGATCGCCTGGGCATTCCTTACAAGCCGGGTGACGGCGCCGGCAAGTTGCAGATCGAGATCTTCGAGAAGACGGCGGAACACCATCTCGTCCAGCCCACGTTTGCCTAT
>DATMEZ010000062.1:0-8440 GCA_035556415.1 Povalibacter sp. | reverse complement strand
TGTCGGCTTGCGGAATCGACTCATAGCCCCATCCACCCCAGTCGATGCCGACACCCCGGGTGCACAGCGCGGCTTCGGCTTCCTTGTGGAGGCAGATCGAGGGTGTGGAGTTGAGTGCGATGCTGTCCCATACCAGTTGGGCGCGACGTTCATCAACGCCCTCGCCGCGGACGAAGTCACGCGCGGCATTGGCGCCTTCCACCTCGAAACGCAGGGGGCCGCTGGCCGCCTTCGTCAGGCCGAGATCGTGCAGCAGCGTCGAAACTGCCAGTACCTCGGCATCGTAGGGCTCGCCCTTCCGGTCCGCCAGTATCACTGCGAACAGCCAGGACCGCATGACGTGGTTGAAGAGGTAGGGTTCGGAGCTTTCGCGCACGTACTCGATCGCCCGCGAGACCAGGAGTGTGTCCGGCAAGGTGATCCCGGCCAGGGTGCGCGTGGCGGGCTCACGGGAATAGGGCGAGTACGAGGGCAACGCCCGGCCGATGCTCGACAGCGTTTGCATGGGAGTTCCTCCTATGGAGATCCGGTTGGGGCAAGCAGGTCCAGCACCGCGTCGGCGAATGCTCGTGGTGCTTCCTGCGGCAGGTTATGGCCGACCCCCTGGACGATGCGATGCGTCCTGCGAGCGGCAAACAGTGCCGCGCTGGACTTGCCGTCCGTGGCTGGGACAACGCCGTCTGCATCACCGTCCAGGGTGATTGCAGGCACGGTAATCGGTGGCAGCGAGGCAAGTTGGTGCTCGATCTCCCGATAGCGGGCGAACCCATCCGCCAAACCCATCCGGTGACGATACGAATGGATCACGACGTCCACGAAATCCGGATTGTCGAAGGCCTTGGCGCTGCGCTCGAACGTCGCATCGTCGAATGCCCAGGTCGGTGAATTGTTCTCCCACAGGATCCGCGCGACTTCCCTTCTGTTTGCCGTCAAGCCAGCGCGGCCGCGTTCGCTCTGGAAGTAGTGCTGGTACCACAAGCCCCATTCGATGCGTGCGGGCGCAGGCCGCCCCGCGTGCGCGATGTCCTGGATCAGGTAACTGTTCACGGAGACCAGGCCACGGCACCGGTCGGGCCAAAGCGCGGCGGCCACGCATGCGGCCCGGCCACCCCAGTCATAGCCAGCCAGGACGGCGCTGGGCATTTCCAATGCATCCATCAGATCAATCACGTCCGCGCCGATCGCACCCTGCTGTCCCGCGCGAGGCTCGTCGGCATCAATGAAGCGCGTTGGCCCGTGCCCACGCAGGTAGGGGACGACAACGCGACACCCCCGTGAGGCCAGTATCGGCGCGACTTCCTGATAGCTATGGACGTCGTACGGAAACCCGTGGAGCAGGAGGACGGGCTTGCCGTCCCGCGGACCGGATTCGAAGTAGGCCACCTCCAGTTGGCCCGCCTTGATCGTCCTGGCTTGCCCCAGTTCGGCGCGCAGCCCGGCGCGTGGGGGCGTGGCGGCTGCGCGCGTGATCAAGGAACGGCCGGCAGCCACGGTGATGCCGCCCAGGGCGACCCCCTTTGCGGCGCCTCCGATGATCGCGCGCCGCCGCTTGTCGATATGTTCCTGCATGGGAGTTCTCCGGCTGTTGCGGGCTCAGCGCGAGTTCGCAGCTTCGACGATGAGACGGACCACTTCGTCCGGGTGCGACACCATGACCAGGTGCGAGGCGCCATCGATCTCGACGATCCGGCGCGACCGTGCACGACGGGCCATGAAGCGCAGGGCTTCCGGTGGAATATTCCTGTCCAGGCTGCCAAAGACTGACCACGAAGGAATCGATCCCCAAGCCGGCGGGCCGGATGCTTCGTTCAGTGCCTTGTCGGTCACGGGTCGTTGGGCGACCGCTGCTGCGGCTGCCGGGCCAGCGGGGACATCAGCCGCGAACTGCTGATGGAAGCGTGCCTGCTGGATGTAGAGATCATTGCTGCCATCGGGCAGCGCGACGGGCTGCTCGAGGGCGGCAGCGAGCGTGCTCCCTGGAAACCTTGTAGAGAGGCCGGCGGCACTTTCGCCCATCTCCGGTGCGAATGCGGCGACGTACACCAGGGCCTTGATCTCATGGCGCCCGGAATCGACGCCGCTGATCACCATTCCGCCATAGGAATGACCGACCAGCACGACGGGTCCATCGATCGTTTCGAGCAGGGCGTCGAGATAGGCAGCGTCGTACTTGACGCTTCGCAGGGGATTGGCTGCGGCGACGACGGGATAGCCGCGGACAACGAGGTCGCTTGCCACATCATTCCAGCTGGAGGAATCGGCGAATGCGCCATGGACGAGAACGATCGTCGGCTTGGCAGTGGGATGCGCGGCTTGCTTCGGTTCGGCACAGAGCGCAGTGAAGGCGATGGACAGGACGCCGAAGAGCGCCAGTCGCTTGATCAAGGTATTCATGGGGACCTCTGTGGATTGGGTGAAGTTGCGCCGACCGGGATCGGCTTGACGCCATCCCGGTACTGCGGCGTGGTTTCAAGATAGGAAGTGCAACGCGGTGTCGGAAGGCATCGGAATGCCCCGCCGTGTTGCGTTGCGTGCAGCAATCGCACCGGGATTCCATGTGCTGCGCCCGCAGGGCGATGCTTGAAAAGCGGCTGGAGAACGCGACGGTCGAGGTCTGGCAAGAATTCCCATGCGGCACGCGCGTCACGCATGCCGCTTTCATCAACCGGGACCTGCCGGAGTTCTTTCGCGCGTACCTGGTGCACGCCGACGGTGGCATGCTCGCCGGCGTGGCCGCGCTTGCGGACTGGCCGCGGCATGCCCTATGCGGCCTTCCCGGGTCGATTTGATTCGGGGACCGAGGCTTCCCGCCCAAGGCGTCGTCGTGTGGCTGATTGGTACTCCGCGGGGACGCCGCGCCAACGTGGGTTTGTCCCGTGCACGAACGGGTGGAAAGTGCACGTCCCGTTACAGCCGCCTCGACGACCTGACACCCGTCGTCTTCGTTGCCATGGGGGGAAGCTGGAGCAATTCTGGGTTCGGGCGCTGATGAGCGGAAGACGGGAACCGGTAGCCACCGAGTTGTCGCGCAGGCATCAATCCAGATCGCAGCGTATGCGGCAAGGATGAAATCTCATGCATCTGGCTTGCGCTGACGCGCAGGTGACATCAACGCCCGGAACGGGGCATCACCAGCTGGCACGCGCGTACTCCGACCGTTCGAACCAGGCCTGGAAACCCAGCTCCCCGCGTTCGGCATCTTCGCGCGGGAGCAGAACACATTCGTCCAGCGTGGCGCCAAAGTAGGGCGCTTCGGGGTCGGTGCACACCTCGTAGGGTGCTTCCATGTCGATGACGAATCGCCGGATGAGCTCGGACATCCGGGCCCGCTCCGGGCCGGCGATCTCGATCGAGCCGTTGACGGGCACTTCAGTGGCAGCCCGCGCGATCGTCGAGGCGACATCATCGGAGGCGACGGGCTCGATGTAGGCTGGCGACAAGTGGATCGCCTGGCCGTCGATGGCGTAGTTGATGATGTCGAGGAGGAACTCGAAGAACTGCGTGGCGTGCACAATGGTGAACGGGATACCCGATGAGGCAATCACGCGTTCCTGCAGCGCCTTCCCGCGGAGGTAGGGGCTTGCATCGAGGCGGCCAGTCCCGACCACGGAAAGCGATACGTGGTGTTTCACTCCGGCGCGCTTCTCGGCATCGATCAGATTGGAGATGGCGGTCTTGAAGAACTCGAAGGCAGCCATGTCGTCGAAGGTTGGTGAATTGCTGACATCGACAACGACGTCTGCACCAACCAGGCTGTCGGCCAACCCTTGCCCTGTCACCAGGTCAACGCCGGTCGAACGGGATGCAGCCGACACACGGTGGCCCTGTGCGCGCAACCTCTCGACGATGTTCCGGCCTACCAGGCCCCTTCCGCCAATAACGATGATGTTCATGCCTGCCTCCTGGTGAGGTGCCGGCTGGCGTGTCACGCGTTCGCATCCCGGCTTGCGCTTCGATGCTAGGAGGCCCCTTCGTGCTGCGGTAGCTCCATAGCCGGAACTGCAGCGATTCCCTGGATGCATCAATGCCGGATACGTGCAGCCGCGATGATGGCAGGCTTCTGGAGCCGGTCGACTTCAGGCGCCGAGCCAGAAGGCGACGTTGCGGACGTACTGCTTCGTCGAGCGGAGTGCCTCGGGGAACCGTGTGATTGCATCGCCGGCAGGCTCGCTCACGAAGGAGGGGCAGCCGGCTTCGGGGGCCCAGTTGTAGTCGGTGAAGTGGTGGAAGCTCGACTGGGCGATTGCGCGCCCGCCGTGTCCGGAGCGTTCGAAGGCGACGGCGATGTTGAATCGCCGGGTCGACGCCAGGCTCTGTCCCTCCATGATGACGCGGGCGCTCGGGTCGTCCGGCGGGGCGCTCACTGCGCCTTCGTGCGGATGCGACGGCAGGTACTGGATGACGCCAGTGGGCGAGTGCCTGTCCCGCATCACCGGATGGATGTTGCCGACCGGACGGACTCGCTGGAAATCTCCGTTCGCGCCGGAGTAGTAGTTGGGCCATGAGATCGGGGACGAGAAGAGGTTGTCGACGCACCGACGCGCTTCGTTGCGCTCCGGGTTGTGGCTATGGAAGTGGTGCGCGGCGCCGACGCCGCCCAGGTTGCAGATCGAGCTGCCCAGGTTCATGTGGTCGCGCGTGACCATCAGGCTGCCACCGAGTTGGCGGAAGCGGCTGATGCCCGCGCAGTCCTCGGCAGCCAGGCCGTCACCGCCGTCGACGGCGAGGAGCCAAAGCTGTTGGTAGCCGGAGTCGTGCAGGTTCGACAGCACGGGATCCGGTTTCCCGCGCGCGGCGCGATTGCGTGCAGTCACCTCGAAGGCAAGCTGGCCCTGGTCGTCCCTGAGTTGTGACAGGAATTCAGCCAGGTGGCTGAAACGTCCGATGTTCCAGTCGTCCGGAACGTCGTCGATCGTGGTTTGCAGCAGGATGTTCAGCATGGCGTCGAGAGTGTGTGCAGTATCAAGCGGCCTGGCGCGTCGGGTTGTCGAGGCCGTATGCCAGCCCGGTCAGGCACTGCAGGTCCGAAGCCCGGATCCTGGCCGTCATGAAGTCGATGAACACCCGCATGCGCGACGGCATGTGCTGCCGGCTCAGGTAGCAGATGTAATGGCCGCTGTCATCGGGCGCGTACTGCGTCAGGCAGGAAACCAGTGCGCCGGACCTCAATGCTTCGCAGGCCAGGTAGCCCGGCATCTGGGCGATGCCTTGCCCGTCGAGTACGGCCTGCAGCACCGTTTCGGGATCGTTGCAGGTGAGCCTGGCCTGCGGCAGGATCTTGCGGATCTGGCCCTCTGCCTTGAATTCCCATTCGAAGATCCGGCCGGAACCCAGCCGATAGTTGATGCATTCGTGATTGGCCAGGTCGTCCATCACGGCAGGCAGTCCGTGTGCCTGCTGGTACTCGGGCGAGGCGCAGACCAGCAGCTGCATGGGGATGATCTGCCTGGCGATGATGTCGGCATCCTCCATGCGGCCATTGCGGAATGCGATGTCAACGCGGTCGGATGTGAAGTCGGTCGGCTTGTCGCTCAGGAGCAGGTCGATCGATACCTCTGGATAGATGGCCTGGAACTCGCGCAGCAGTGGTGCCACCACCTTGCGGCCGAAGCCGGTGGCTGAACTGACGCGAAGATGGCCGCGCGGCGGACCATCCCGAAGATCCCGCATTTCCTCGACTGCCTGGACGATCCGGGCGACTCCGCTATGGCAGCTCGCATAGAACAGGTCGCCTTCGCGGGTGGGAGCGGTGCTCCGGGTGGTCCGATGCAGGAGCCGAACGTTCAACTGGTCTTCCAGCTTCTGGACGTTGCGGCTCACCGCGGAGCGGCCGATGCCCAGGCGGTCGCCCGCCCGCGCAAAGCTGCCTTCCGTGACCACGGCGATGAAGGCGACGACACCGGCGTAGGTCGTGGCGAAGCTGGTGGCCAGGGGGTCCGTGGGAGGGGCGAGGAGCGTGGAGGAGGGCATGGCAGCGGCTTCCGGCTTGGTGAGGGCGGGGCGTTCGATCTCGCGATGCGAACCGCTCGCCTACCGTGCGCGCCCAGACGCCTCAAGCGCCAGTTAATGCCTGTCAATGCATGTAAAGGAGATGATCGGCGTGCTTTTCCGCCGCTGGATCGAATCCAGCACGGGCACGACAGGGGCTCGTAGCTTCAACCGCCGTCGGCGTGGGGCGGACCTGCTGCCGCCCGGGTGCTGTCCTGGTCCAAAGGCAGGCTTCGGGCGATCTCGTCACGCAACCCGCAGGCCTGTGTGATCGCCGGGTCGTCCTGGTCGGGGGCGTTCGCGCACGTCTGCTCAAGCAGTTGCAGCGCCTGTTGCGGCCGGTCCAGGTGCGCCCACATCCTTGCCAAACTCAGACCAGCACGCAGTTCCCAGGCCTTTGCGTCTTGCTGCCTCGAGGTTTCGAGCGCCCGGAGGTAGAAACCTTCGGCTTCATCGGTCATCCCCCGCAGCTCGCTTTTCCGACCAAGGGCACGCCAGACTTCCGCGGCACTCCACAGGCCTTCCCCGAGCGAGAGCCGCGCAACCATCCCGTCGTCGACCCAGTCGGTACAGAACGTCACGAGCATCTCCCTGCGCGGCGCGTCGTAGCTCGCAAACTGGGCGGACACATCGCGGACATGGAGGGCGGGATCCTGGGCGGTGCGCAGCTGCAGGCCCTGGGAGTACCAGTCGGCGTATCGGAGCCAACCCACCAACCCCTTGCGCTGTGCTTCGTCCGTCATCACCCGGATCCACTTGCCGGCAAGCTCGAGTTCGCCCGACCACAGGGCGACGGGGCAGGCACCGTAAAGTGCGGCGCACAGAGAGACGGCATGCCCGGACGATTCGGCGCGGGCCACCGCATCGCTTGCTGTCTCCAGGGCCTTCGCCGTTTTTCCCTGGATCCAGAGCGTCCGTGCCAGCATCGCCTTCGCCGCGACGGCCGGGTCCACCCCGACCATGTTGGTGCGCGTGCGACCGGCGCCGCCGCTCAATTGCAGAGACGTTTCACAGTGCTGCTTTGCCGCGGCAAAGTTGCCGCAGAAATGATTCGCCATCGCGCTCACGCGGTGGGCGAGATTGAGTGCAGCGGGGTCGGACCACGATTGCGCAATCGCAAGCAGTGTTGCCGACTGCTGAAGCGCCGCGACGTACTCGCCGCGGAACATGTCATGCGTGCACCGCCCCCAGCGGACCTGCAGTTCCAGTACGCGCGACTCGGCTGCCAATGCGCCGGCAAGGGCGCGGTCGGAGACCGTAGCCAGATCGGGGTTCAGGACGTCCGTGTGCAGTAGCGCGATGATCAACGCGTTCAACAGCCAGGTCTCCGTCTCCCTATCCGGATCCGGCTGCTGATCGATCAGTTCGAGCGCCGCTTCGACCCTGTCGCGATACTCGGCGACCTGGGATACGTGGAACCACAAGGGCGCCGACGACGTGACCAGTGCCGCGGCAGTCCTTGCATCCGATGGGTCAGCCAGGCAGGCCTCAAGCGCAGAGCGCACGTCATCCAGGTGATGCGCATACCGATCGCCCCAGTCGTGCGCCGTAAGGTTTGGCAAATCCGCCGTCGCGGCCTTCATCAGGTCAAGCATGAACATCGCATGGCGGCGCAGCAATGCCCGATGCTCATCGCTCTGCGCAAGCAGCGAGGCTGCGTAGCTTCTGGTTGTATCAAGCAGGCGATATGGCGCGATGGCATCGTTGCCATCGAAGGAAACCAGCGACTTGTTGGCCAGCGAGATCAACGCATCGAACGCAAGGTCCGGGTCCATGTCGCCAGCGGCGACGCCAAGTGCGGACTCGACATTGAAGCGGCCCCTGAAGACCGAGAGCCGGCGGAAGACCCGCGACTCGTCCTCGTCCAGCAGGGCAATGCTCCAATCGAGTGCCGCCGCAAGCGACCTGTGGCGCGGAAGCGCCGCCCGGCTGTCGATGGAGAGAAGCCGCATGTGGTCATCCAACCTGAGGGCGAGGTTACCGGCGGACTGGACGCCGAGGCGTGCGGCCACCAGTTCAATGGCCAGGGGAATGCCGTCGAGCTGGCGCGAAATCCTGGCGAGCAGCGGGCCATCCGATTCCTCGAACCCTCCAGCGCCGGCGGCCTTGGCCCGTTCGATGAGCAGTTCGACTGCGGGCCAGTGCAGTGCTTGTGCAAGCGTGACGTTCTCGGCATCGGGGACGGCGAGCGCGGACAGGCGCTGGACGTACTCGCCCGATACGCGCAGCGGTTCCCGACTGGTCGCAAGGATGCTCAGGCCGGGCAGGGCCGTCAGCAGGCGCGTGATTGGAAGCGCGAGCGCATCCACGACGTGTTCGCAGTTGTCGATCAGCAGCAGCGCATCGCGTCCAGCCAGGTTCTGGATGATGCCCTGGAGGGGGTCGGGCAAGTCGGCTGCGACGCCCAGCGACCTCGCAATGGTGCCGAGCACGTGGTCTGGCGAGATCAATG
>DATMEZ010000061.1:0-4799 GCA_035556415.1 Povalibacter sp. | reverse complement strand
CTGATCAAGGAATCGGCGCCGGAGAACCTGGCGGACCTGGTCAACGAGCTGCCCTCGGTGGTGGGCAGCGCCACGCCGCAGAACTCGAATCTTTCGCTCAGCAACGGCCAGGCCGGCATCCACGCCCTCAATCTGCGCGGCCTCGGCACGGTGCGCACGCTGGTGCTGCTCGATGGCAGGCGCTCGGTGCCCTCGGCCATCACCGGCATCGTCGATGTCAACGATCTGCCGCAGGGGCTGGTGGAGCGGGTCGAAGTCGTCACCGGCGGCGCCTCGGCCGCCTACGGTTCCGATGCCATGACGGGCGTCGTCAATTTCGTGCTGAACAAGAATTTCACCGGATTGAAGAGCGAAGTGTCCGCGGGACGGACCACCTACGGCGACGACGACAACTGGAAAGGATCGATCACCGGCGGTTTCGCCTTCGCCGACGGGCGCGGCCATGTGCTGCTGAATGGCGAATACACCAAGCGCGAAGGCATCTATGGCGTGCCGCGCGACTGGAACAAGCACGGCTGGTACATCATGAACAACCCGGCCTATTCCGCAACGAACACCAGTGTGCCCGAGCGGCTGGTGGTGCGTGGCGCCAGCCTGACCACGGCGACCTTGGGCGGCATCATCACCAACACTGCGCTGCGAGGAACGACCTTCGGGCCGGGCGGCTCGCATCGACAGTTCGAATACGGCTCGCTGGTGCGCGATCCTTGGATGCAGGGTGGCGAGTGGGCCAGCAACCAGTTCAACGGCTACAACACACTCGACCAGGAAGTGGAGCGCAAAGGGCTGTTCGGACGCTTCAGCTTCGAGATCACCGACAACTTCGAGGTCTTCGCGCAGGCTTCCCGCAACGAGTCGGAAACCCTGTCGTGGCAGCTGCAGCAGTTCAACCTCGGCAATGTCGCGGTGCGCGCCGGCAATCCGTTCATTCCGGCGGACATTGCCCAGCAGATGGCCGACCAGAACATCACGCAGTTCACGCTGGGTACGATGAATGGTGACTTGCCGACCATCGCGTTCGAAGGCGCGCGCCAGGTCACGCGTTATACCGCAGGCCTCGAGGGCAACTTCGACCTGTTCGGCACCCAATGGAATTGGGATGCGTACTACCAGAAGGGCACGACCGACAGCTCCGAGACTGGCTACAACATCAGTGCCAAGGCGCGCTTCTCCAATGCACTGGATGCGATTACCGATCCGGTGAGCGGCCTGCCGGCCTGCCGCAGCACGGTGGAGGTCGATCCGAACAATGGCTGCGTGCCGTACAACCCGATGGGGCTGGGGGTGAATTCGCAGGCGGTGCTCGACTACGTTCTCGGCTCGCCGCAACGCGATCAGACTTTCACGCAGGAGGTCGCGGCTGCCACGCTGCGCGGCTCGCCGTTCGAGCTGTGGGCCGGTCCCGTATCGGTTGCCGCAGGCGTCGAGCGCCGCGAGGAGAAAGTCAGTGGTCGCGCCGATCCGACCTCGCTGATCAATGGCTGGTTCGCCGGCAACTACCTGCCGACCTTCGGCAAGTATCACGTGGCCGAAGCATTCTTCGAGACCGTCGTGCCGCTGGCGAAAGGGCTGCCCGGCGCGCAGGCGCTGGACCTGAACGCCGCCATCCGTCGTACCGACTACAGCACCTCGGGGCTGGTCTCGACCTGGAAGCTGGGAGCGACCTGGCAGCCGATCGACGACCTGCGTTTCCGCGTCACGCGCTCTCGCGATATCCGTGCACCGAACCTCAACGAGCTGTTTGCCGCCGGCACCGCCAACACCAACAGCGTCATCGACCGCTTCAACAACGACCAGAACGTCCAGTACCAGGGACTGTCGGTGGGCAACCTGAGCCTGGTGCCCGAGAAGGCGGACACGCTGGGCATTGGCGTAATCCTGCAGCCGCGCTTCATCGAGGGCTTCACGGCATCGATCGACTACTACGACGTGCAGATCAGCGATGCGATCGGCAGCGTCGGTGCGCAGACGATCGTCGACAGGTGCTTCGAAGGCCAGCAGGCGTTCTGCGCCGCGATCACGCGCGGCATCGGCGCCGGCGGCACGTCGGTGATCTCGCAGATCCGCCTGTCACCGTTCAACTTCATTGATTTCAAGGCTCGCGGCGTCGATCTCGAAACCAGCTACCGCTTCGGACTCGATCGCCTGGTGGCGAGCTGGGGTGGCGATGTGACCTTGCGCGCGCTCGCCACGCGTTACATCGACAACTACCAGAACACCGGCGTCACCACACCGGTCAACTCGGTCGGCAGCAACTCCGGCAACGGCCCGCCGAAGTGGATGTATCGCGCGACTCTGACGTACGGCAACGATCCCTTCACGGTGACGCTGACGGGACGCGGCTTCAGCTCGGGGACTTATCTCAACAACTACATCGGGTGCAGTTCCGGCTGCCCGGCATCGTCGGCTGAATTCCCCACCATCGACGACAACTCCCTGCCGGGCGCCTTTTATCTCGACGCCTCGTTCTCCTACAAGCTGAACGCGGGCGGTTTCGACTGGGAGGCGTTTGCCAGCGTGCAGAACCTGCTGAACAAGGATCCGGCCATGGTGGCGCAGGGCCCGGCCGGCCTGGCGTACGCCACCACGCCGACCAATCCGACGCTGTATGACATCCTCGGTCGGGTGTTCCGGATTGGCGTGAGGATGCGGATGTGAGTGCAATGAAGAAAAACATCGTGTTGACGGCGGTCGCCGCGGCGGCACTGGTCCTGATGGGCGCGGCGGCGACGGCCGCGGACAAGGCACAAGCGGCGCAGCCGCTGCGCTACCAGGCGGATTTCGCCTGGCCCAAGCTGCCGCTGCCGAACAAGTGGGCGCTCGGTGAGATGGGCGGGCTCTATGTGGACTCGCGTGATCATGTCTGGGTCGTGCAGCGTCCTGGCACGCTGCTGCCGTTCGAGAAGGCTGCTGCACTCGATCCACCGAGCGCGAGTTGTTGTTATCCGGCGCCGCCGGTGATCGAGTTCGATCCGCAGGGCAACGTGGTGCAGGCGTGGGGCGGCCCCGGCAAAGGATACGACTGGCCCACGGTGGAGCACGGCATCACCGTCGATCACAAGGGCAATGTCTGGATCGGCGGCAGCTCGACGCGCCCGGGGCGCAACGGCGAGCCGCCCGACGGCATGGTGCTCAAGTTCTCGCGCGAAGGAAAATTCCTGATGCAGATCGGGCACGCGGGGCCATCGAAGGGCAGTCTCGACACCACGCAGCTCTCCGGGGTTGCGGACATCGCGGTCGATCCCGAGACCAACGAAGCCTACGTGGCGGACGGCTATGGCAATCACCGCATCGTGGTGTTCGACGCGGACACGGGTGCGTTCAAGCGCATGTGGGGCGCGTATGGCAAGCCGCCGACCGACGACGACGCCGGTCGATACGATCCCGCCGCGGCGCCGGCGAAGCAGTTCCGCAACGTGCACTGTGTGAAGGTGTCGCGCGACGGCTTCGTTTACGTGTGCGATCGCGACAACGATCGCATGCAGGTGTTCAAGCGCGACGGCACGTTCGTCGCCGAGTACATCTACGGCAAGGAAACGCGCCCGCCCGGCACCGTGGGTCACATCGGCTTCTCGCCCGATCGCGCGCAGAGCCTGCTGGCGGTGGCCGATCTCGGCAATTTCCAGATCCGTCTGGTACGGCGCGCCACCGGCGAGGTGCTGAGTACGTTCGGCGAGTTCGGCAACTATTCCGGACAGCTCAACCGTCTGCACCAGCTGGCTTTCGACTCGAAAGGCAACCTGTACACCGCGGAAGCCGCCGGCAAGCGGGTGCAGAAATGGGTGATCGCTGCCGGGCAGCTGCCGCATTGAGGCAGGAGGAATTCCGTATGGCTGCTTTCGAAAGATGTTCCTCGCCGCTGTTGTTCGCGCTCGCTGCGCTCGGCTGTGCTTCGCAAGCTGGCGCCGAGACCAGGCACTACGCGGTGAGCTGGTTCGCGCAGGCGACGTATTCCAACGACCACGACTGCTCGCACGGCGTGCATCCGGAAGTGGAGCAGATCTACCTGCGCTATGCCGAGCGCCTGGGCGCCACGCCGGCGCAGATCGCGACCTGGCGCCGCAAGCAGATGGAAGGCGAGGACGTGCGGGATCTGGATCAGCTGATGATGAATCGCGGCCGTATCGACGGTAAGCCGGTGAACCCGTACACGCAGCCGGCGGCGGTGGTGGATCTGCAGATGCCGGGACTCGATGGCAAGTACGCCTTCGGTTTCAACCTCGACGGCAAGGGCGCGGACGATCCGAACGCGTTCGAGGATCCCGAGACCCATGAGCGCGGTGTCGATCATCAGCTTTACCGTGCATTGGGTTGTACCCGCGCTTTCCGCGGCTCGCTGGAGAGTCGGCCGACTTACTACGCCTGGGCGTGGGGTCAGCTCAAGGACTCGCAGCCGGCCTGGATCATCACGGTCAGCGGCGACGATCTGAGCAAGGACGGTCCGGTCAGCATCGCCATTGAGCGTGCGCTCGAGTATCTGCGCTCGAACAGCGACGGCACGCCGCGCTTCGACATGGCTTATCGCATCGATCCCGATCCGCGCTCGCGCAACACGTATCGCGGCGAGGTCAAGAACGGCACGGTCTCCATCACCGAACACGGTCAGCTGCGGCTGCTTCAGAACCCGCTGGTGGCGCCCGAGTTGCAGCTGAGCAACGTGCATCTGCGCCTGGCGCTCCAACCCGACCGTACAGCACGTGGCTTCATGGGCGGCTATCAGCCGTGGCATCCGATCTATTTCGGTATTTCTGGCGGAGGTTTTGGCGGCGAGCAGCAGGTGACCGGCGACGTGCCCGGCT
>DATMEZ010000060.1:0-4315 GCA_035556415.1 Povalibacter sp. | reverse complement strand
GCCGCCGCCCTCGGACTGACCTGCGTGAGTGCCTGCGGCGAAGACTTGCTCGATGCCGGCTGGACGGCGGTGAGTGCCGGCAGCCTGGACGCCGCGCGCGGCGGATTCGAGACCGCCGATGGACTGCGGGTGGCGTTCGCCATCGATCGCACTACGTATGTCAATGGCGAGCTGGTCGCGAGCAGCCACGTGTTCATTCCGGACGTCGGCCACGTCACGCACGAGCAGGCCGAAGCCTTCCGGGCGGCCAGCAAGATCCTGCTGGTGCAGAACGGGCCGAACGGCCGGTTCGAGGTCCCTGATCTCGACCTCACTGGTCTGGCGGCCGGCTCGACCGTCATCCAGAACACGCTCAACGATCAGCGCATCGTCACGAACACGACGCTCACCGCCAGCGTCAACACGCTGGCGCTGTTCCAGGGGCTCAACCTGCACGACTCGCTGCAGCAGGCGCTGGACCGGGTGGCGGGCCCCCGGTAGTGGAGAGTGGAATGCGGCAGATTTCCCTCACGGGGGTTTCGGGTGTTCTGCTGAGCGCCATCGCGTCGGTGCCGCTGCAGGCGCAGCCGAGGGAGGACCGTCTGGAGGATCTGCGCCGGCAACTGGCCGACCAGACGGCGCAGCTCCAGAGCATGCGCGATGCGCTGAGCCGGCAGGAGCAGAACATCGCCTCACTGCGTGAGGCGCTGAACGAAGAAATTCTGGACAGCCAGCGTGGTGCAGGCGCGCAACCGCCGACGCCGGATTCGCCACCTGCGAAGCCCGTTGGCGAGGCTCCCGCGCGAGAAACCCGACCGCCGCAGGTTGCACAGATCTTTTCCGAGCCCACCGTGCTGACGCAGGGCGGGAAATTCGTGATCGAGCCTTCGGTGCAGAGTGCGTACTGGGCGAGCGACCGCGTCACGCTGGTCGGTTACACGGTGATTCCGGCGGTGCTGGTCGGGCTGGTCGACGTACGCCGGGTGAAGACCACGACGCTGGTTGGAGCGCTCACCACGCGCATCGGCATCGGCAACCGCTTCGAGCTGGAAGCGCGGGCGCCGTACGTCTATACCCATGTCGACACCGTCAGCCGTGAGATTTTCACCGGCGCCGCGCAGGACGACGTGTTCAAGGCGCAGGGTCACGGCCTCGGCGATGTCGACCTGACCGCGCGGGTGCAGCTCAATCGCGGCGATTACAGCAAGCCGTTCTGGATCGGCTGGCTGCGCTACAAATGGGCCACCGGCAAGGATCCGTTCGAGGTGGTCACCGACTGCGTGGACCGCTGTGTCGCCAACACCACTGGCACCGGCCTGCCGCTGGAGCTGCCGACCGGCTCGGGCTTCGATGCGGCGCAGGCGGGGCTCACCTGGCTGTACGCGTCGGATCCGGCGGTGTTCTTCGGCGGCCTGAGTTATCTCTACAATTTCCCGCGCCAGGACGTGAGCCGCACGCTGTTGCAGGGCGGGCAGCAGTTCCTGGGCAAGGTCGAGCCGGGCGCGATCTACGGTCTGAACGTCGGCATGGGGCTGGCGTTGAACGAGAAAGCTTCCTTCAGCATCGGTTACGACCAGAACATCATCGACAAGACCCGGCAGAACGGCGAAGAGGTGCCGGGCGCGGTACGCACCACGTTGGGCACGCTGCTGCTCGGAGTCTCGTACCGCTACAATCCGCATGCCGCGCTCAACCTGTCACTCGGCGTCGGCGTTACCCGCGACACGCCAGACGTGACCTTCACGCTGCGGACGCCGATCACGTTCTAGTCAGCGGCACACGAAGCGCATCATTCGCTGCGGCAGGTGCGTAAACTACGCGCATGCCGGATCATTCTTTCGACGACGCCCCGCTGGAAACCTTGTTTCTGCCCATTCTCGACGCGCGACTGCGCTGGCCGCAGGACGGCGCGCTATTTCTGCGCGCGCGCGACGGCTGGCCGCTGCGGCAACGTCCCCTGCCGGGTCTGATCTGCGAGCAGAGTTTCAAACCGGATGCCCAAGCGCTGCAGCGCGCGGGGTTTGAAGTCCTTGAAAGCCCGGCGGCCGCGGATGGCGGGAAAAGGTACGAACTGGTCCTGGTGCTGCCGCCTCGACAGCGGGATGAAGCGCGGGCATTGCTGGCGCGTGCTATCGCGCTGACGAAGCCCGGTGGGCGAGTCATAGCCTGTCTCGGCAACAACGAAGGCGCGCGTTCCGGCGAATCGGACCTGGCGCGCCTCGCGGGTCCGCTCGAGACGATGGTCAAGAACAAGTGCCGCGTGTTCTGGAGCGGCCCGTTGCAAGGAGCGGCCGACGCGTCGCTCGCCGCGCAGTGGCAGGCGCTCGATGCAGTGCGTCCGATCGGTGATGGACGTTTCGTCAGTCGTCCGGGCGTTTTTGCCTGGGATCGGATCGATGTCGCCTCGGAACTGCTGGCTCGGCACCTGCCGAAGGCGCTGACCGGTCGCGCGGCGGATCTTGGAGCGGGCTTCGGTTATCTGTCCGCGGAGCTGCTCTCGCGTAACGCCGGCATCTCCGCGCTTCATCTCTATGAGGCTGAGTACCGGGCGCTCGATCTGGCCCGCAAGAATCTTGCTCAGTACGAGTCGCGCGTCGCGCTCGAGTATTTCTGGCACGACGTGACTGCCGGTTTGCCGCATACGTACGACGTCATCGTGACCAATCCGCCGTTTCATGTGCGTGGTGGCGCGGATCGTCCAGATGTCGGCCGGCGCTTCATCGCGGTAGCTGCAGCAGCGTTGAATCCGGGTGGGCGACTCTGGCTGGTTGCGAACCGGCATCTGCCCTACGAGGCCATACTCGCCGACAGCTTCGGTCGGGTACGTACGCTCGCGCAGGAACATGGCTTCAAGATCGTCGAGGCGATCCGGGCGCCACAAGGCCGCCGATGAAGCTGGTCAAGCTGCTCGCCAATCTCGGCTACGGCAGCCGCAAGCAGGTCACGGCCCTGTTCCGCGAGGGCCGCATCACGGATGCCGACGGCGAGGTGCTGTACGCCGACGACAAGGTCGAGCACGCGCGGTTGCGCATCGACGGCGAGCCGCTGGATCCGCCGCCCGGCCTGACGCTCATGCTGCACAAGCCCACCGGCTATACCTGCTCGACGCGCGATCCCGGTCGCATCATCTATGACCTTTTTCCATCGCGGTTCCGACTGCGCTCACCGGTTCTCGCCAGCGTCGGACGGCTCGATCGCGACACCAGCGGCTTGCTGCTGATGACCGACGACGGCGGCCTGCTGCACCGGATCGTTTCGCCCAAACGCAAGCTGGCGAAAGTGTACGAGGCGGTGCTGGATCGTGAGCTGCGCGGCGATGAAGGCGCGATCTTCGCCAGCGGCAAGCTGATGCTGGAGTCCGAAGATACGCCGCTCGCGCCGGCCGTTCTCGAAGTGCTCGGGCCGAAGCAGGCGCGCCTGACTCTCACCGAAGGGCGCTATCACCAGGTGCGCCGCATGTTCGCGGCGGTGGGCAATCACGTGCAGACGCTGCATCGCAGCCGGATCGGCGGACTCGATCTGGGTGAGCTGCCCGAAGGGCAGTGGCGCGCATTGCAGGCGAGCGATCTGGAGCGGCTGTTCGAGAAATCGTGAGGTATGCGCTGCTCAGATCGAGTTTGACGCCTGCGCCGGCATTTCGCGCGATAGCGACGACAGCTCGGCAAAATCAATGGCGTCATAGGCAACCACGCGATTGCGCCCGGCATGCTTGGCCTGGTACAGCGCGGCATCGGCGTGGGCCAGCAGCTGCCGCAGCTCGTAACCGAAGGCGTCCGTGGTGGCGATGCCGAAGCTGGCCGAGACGCCTGCCTCCAGTCCTTCCTTGAGATCCGCGACGCTGGCGATTGCCGCACGCAGTCGCTCGCACAGCTGGCGCGCGGTGTCGACGCTGCAACCCGGCAACAGGACGCTGAACTCTTCGCCGCCGAAGCGACCGAAAATGTCGCCCGGCCGCAGCTGCGCCCGGCAGGAGGTCACGACCTGTTTCAGCACGTAATCGCCCATGGCGTGGCCGTGCTTGTCGTTGATCGACTTGAAATGGTCCAGGTCGCACAGCACGGCGCAGACCTGTTGCTGCGAGCGCCGGCTCGCTTCCAGCACCAGCTCCGCCTGCTGGATGAAGTGCGGCCGGTTGGCGATGCCGGTCAGGCCGTCCTGCTGCGACAGCTTCTTGAAGTACAGCTGCGAGCGCTTGGTCTTGTAGGCGAAGAACACGATGAAGCCGAGGACCAGGATCAGCAGAGCGATGTACAGGCGGTTGTTCTCGCGCTGCAGCTGCAGGACGCGGTTCTCGGTGTTGAGCGCGTCGATCTGCAACTTGCTGGCCGTGGTCTCG
>DATMEZ010000059.1:0-7992 GCA_035556415.1 Povalibacter sp. | reverse complement strand
GCTGACCGGGCGGGTCCTGCAGACGAAGAGCAATTACTCCGTCTACGCCAGCACGCGCGACGGCCCGGACAAGTCCAATTGTACCGGTGCATGTCTGCAGGAATGGGAGCCGATCCAGGCACCGGCCTATGCGCAGGCACGCGGCGAGTTCGGGATCATCGAACGCTCGCCGGGCATCCTCCAATGGACGTTCCGCCGGCAGCCGCTGTACACCCATATCGGCGAGCCGTTCGCCAAGATGTACGGCAGCGACGAGCCCGGCTGGTACAACGTCTACACGCAGTACACCCCCAAGCCTCCCGCCGACTTCACGGTGCAGGAAAGCCCCACCGGCCTGGTGTTGGCCGACCGCAGCGGCAAGACGGTGTACATGTACAACTGCGCGGATGACGCGCTGGATCAGCAGGCCTGCGACCATCCGGATTCACCGCAGGTGTATCGCTTCACGGTGTGTGGTGGCGGCGATGCCAAGCGCTGTCTCGAACGGTTCCCCTATGTGCAGGTGTCGAACGGCACGACCAGCGACAGCCTGCTCTGGACGGCGGTCTGGATCGATCCGCTGACCGGCAAGTGGGCGAGCCCCGGGCAATCCGGAGCGCAGCACGTATGGGCTTATCGCGGGCGTCCGGTCTATACGCACTACCGCGATCGGGCACCGGGTGACATGACCGCGGACCAGTGGGGCGAGTTCTACGGGTACCGCAACGGCTACAAGGCTTTCTGGCTGCGCGCCGACTTTGGGCGCTGACTTCGGGCGAGGTGGACGATGAACGACCATGATCGGGATTGGAATTCGTTGGTCCGCCGCGCGATCCGCGGCGTGGCGGTGGGTGCGCTGCTGTTGCCGGCGGTGGCACTGACCGAGTCGGCCGCGGCGGCGGAAGCGGACTGGGCGCCGCCCAATGGCCGGATCGGATACGTGGTGTGGCACGAAGTCTCGTGGGGCGTACGCGAGACGGCGGACCACAAGGAAGAGTGCCCCAACGGCTTCAACATCGGACCGCGCGAGCAGTTTGCCGAACTGTTTCCCAAGGACGGCAAGAAACGCTCCCTGACCGACACGCAGCTGATGCGCGAGGCGGCGATCTGGGATCCTGATACAGCGCCGGACGAGTTCGAGTTCCACGAGGCCGCCGGCAAGTACGCCCTCGGCGTCGATCTCGATGGCAAGAGCTCACCGGAAGACTTCGAAAGCGACGACGGTCGCAAGGGAATCGACAACCAGCTGTTCCGCGTCGTCGGTTGCGTGCGCAACTACCGCCAGGAAGGCGAGCTGGGCATCATCACGACGAAATGGCGCGCGCAGAAGGCGTTCAACCGCATCGCTTTCGAGCTGACCGGCGTGGAAAGCCTCAGGAACGACCCGGAAGTCACGATCACCTACTACCGCACGCTGGATACCCTGCTCGCCGGACCGACCGGAAATTACCTGCCGGGTGGTTCGCAGCGCGTGGATTCGCGCTGGGGCAAGCGATTCATCTCTACCGCCAAGGGGCGCATCGTCGACGGAGTGCTGGAGACCACCCAGCCCTTCAAGCAGGTCCTGGTGCCCGAAGACGGAATGGGTGATCCGGCGATCATCATCTACAAGGACGCGCAGGTGCGTTTCAGGCTGACTCCGGAGGGCGCCGAGGGCGTGCTGACCGGCTTCCTCGATGTCGAGCAGTGGTACTACGCCATGAACACGGCCTGGGCGACTCATCACGCCGCCTATGGCCAGGCCTCCGCAGCCTCGATGTACAAGGCGCTGCGGCGTCTGGCGGACGCCTATCCCGACCCCAAGACCGGCGAGAACACGGCGATATCAGGCGCCCAGGATCTCAAGCTGGTGCAGGTCTACGTGATTCATGACGATGAGAAGCAGGTAGCCGCCCGCTAGAGGCAGCCTGTCGGACCGAGACTCTCGATTGAACGATCGAGAGTCGGCCCAGCGCCGCCCACGTGTAAGTTCATCGAGCACGTGGGCGTGTGCAGCTTTGCGCGGATGTTCGAATTTCCACCGCGCCGTCTCACGCCGCACCCCGCGCGCGATAAGCCGAGAACATAGAGAATACCCACGGCCGGCAAGCCAGCAGCACCGCCACGCTGGTCTTGTCCCGCGAAGGCACGTGCACATCGAGCGCGGCCAGATCCGCGAAGTCCGCGGCGAGTCGCTCGAGCTTGCGCAGCAGGATGCGCACCGATGCCGGCGACAGCTCCGCCGAATGAAATGTCAGCGCTTCGCTGGGTGCAGAAAACGGTCCTTGCAGGAATTCCGCGCGCACCTGTCGCTCGTACAGCCGGCGTACCGGGCCATCGGGCCGCCATGCGATCGGCAGTTTGGCGTGCAGCCGCACGTTGCGCTTGGCATCGATCTCGATGAGCCGGGCAGCCGTGAGCCGGCTGAGCAACGAGCGCATGGCTCGTGAGTTGAGATCCAGGCGACGTTCGGTTTCCTCCACCGTTCGACCGTTCAGCAGCAGGTAGAAGCACGCCAGCAACGAGGCATTGCTAGCCAGCGTTCGTTCCTGCTCGAGCGTGAGGCTGTATGGTTGCTGCGTTTGGGCCTCGCGCGCGCCACTGGCCATGCGCGAAAGGTCGGCAACGCTCATATCGATGACGCTACAGACACGCTCCAGGCGCGTCAGCGTGAACGACTCGTCGGCGAACAAACGTTTGACCGACGATTCGCTCAGACCCAGCGCCTTGCCCAGGCTGCTATAGGTCATGCCGCGCGCCCGCAGACAGCGCTTGAGCGTCTCGAGCATTCTCTTGGTCTCGTTCATCGGTGGGCCCTATCTCGCGCGTTTCGCATGGTGCCACCTAAGGTACCGTATTTCGATACTTCCGTCCCAACGGCTTGTTTGCCGGACCGTGGCCGCTAAGGTAGCGCCTGCAATCGATGCGGTTGCGCTCGATCCACGAAGAATCCCCAGAAGGAGTCGATGATGAAGGAAGTATTATTGCTTTGTGCCCTGGCCGCACCTGGCATCGCCGCTGCGAGTGAGGTCGGTCACTGGTACGTGACGCCGCAGATCGGCGGCATTTCGGTCGACAACGACCGCCCGCTGCAGGACAAGGACTGGCTCTACGGACTGAGCATCGGCAAGCACGTGAGCGACGCCCTGAGCGTCGAAATGAATCTGAACGGCTCGCAGATCGGCGGCGGCCCGGGCCGTGCCGACCTGAGTCTCTACGGGGGCTCGATCGATTTTCTCGGAGTGATGAATCGCGCCGGCCGCGTCTCGCCGTACGTCACCGTCGGCATGGGCGTGGCGCAGAACGAGCGCAGCCCTGGCTCGAATGCCACCGATTTCATGACGCAGGCCGGTCTCGGCATGTTCATGAAGCTGTGGGAAAACCAGAGCGGCTCGAGCAGCTTCGCGCTGCGCCCGGAGCTCAAGGCTCGTTGGGACGACGCCGGCGCCGATGGCCACCTGGTCGACTACATCGGAACGCTGGGCTTCCAGTTCTCGTTCGGTCCGGCCGCGGTGAAGACGGCGGCTGTTGCTCCGCCGCCGCCGGCCCCCGAGCCGCCTCCTCCTCCGCCTGCGCCGCGTGACAGCGACAACGACGGCGTCACCGACGATCTGGACAAGTGCCCGGGCACCGAAGCGGGCGTGGCGGTCGATGAGTTCGGTTGTGTCCGCAAAGGCTCGATCACCCTGGAAGGCGTGACGTTCGAACTGAACTCCGCGCGCCTCACCGGCGGCTCGGCCGGCGTTCTCGACAACGTGGCTGCCGACCTGAAGAAGCATGCGCGGCTGAAGATCGAGCTGCAGGGCCACACCGACAGCAGCGGCTCGGATCAGTACAACCTGACGCTCTCGCAGCAGCGCGCTGACGCGGTGCGGGCGCACCTGATCGATCAAGGTGTGCCGGCCAGCCAGCTGGTGGCTCGCGGCTACGGCGAAGGCCAGCCGATCGACAGCAACGCTACCAGCGAAGGACGTGCTCACAATCGCCGCGTGGTCATGTTCGTGCTGGACAACCCCGGTGAAGTGAAGGTGCAGGGCGAGGGTGCCATCGAGCGCTAAACCCTCTTCGACTCGTGTAGAACAGCGGGCCCAGCCGACGGATCGGCTGGGCCCGTTGCTTTTGGACTGTGCTGTGCCTGGCGGCGGCTGATCGTGTAAGTTGCAGTCACGTCATGTTCGCCGGGCTCCTTGCTGCACTTGCAGAGACTGTTACTGCTGTCGCTCGACCCCTCATGGTCAGTTTTGCCAACCGCACCACTGCGCCGCCGAAGATTGCCGCGGCTCTGCGCACCATCTTCGGGGAGCCGGTCGATCACGTGCGAGTGATAGAGCATTCGACCTACGCGCGGCTGCATTTCGGTGCTCGCGCCACCACACGACGCAATTGCATTCTGCTGCGCGACTCGGCGACTGAATTCTGGTGCGACCCCGATCTGGTGCTGCACGAATACTTCCACGTGCTGCGGCAATGGCAGCCGCGCCGGCTCACGCTCTGGCGCTATGTGCTGGAATGGTTGCGCCGCGGCTACTGGAACAATGTGTTCGAGATCGAAGCACGCGCCTTCGCCGCCTTGCATTGCGACAAACTTCGGCAATTACTCACGGCACGACTATCCGACTGAACCTTTGTCCGGTGCGCAGCGCTGCTAGCATTGGCAAACTGCATCGAATCGATTGACAACGACCGGCGCGCGCTTCTGGCGGATTGGGATGCGCACCGTGCCGCCAGACAAACAGCGGAGGACGAACGATGGCTATCCAGACCAACTCGCAATGCCGGCACATCTTGTTCATGTGTGCAGCTGCTGCGATGTTGCCGATCGCGCATGCCGATATCACCATGGAAGAAAGCATGTCGGTCAGCGGCGCCGGCCTGATGAAGATGGCCAACATGAGCGGCCGCACCGTGACCATCATCGCCGGCGACCGTGCCCGCACCGACAGCAATCTGGAATTCGAATCCGGAATGATGCGTGCGCTGGCGCGTGGCGCCGGCCAGAGCAGCGAAATCGTCCGGCTCGATCAGGACAAGATCTACGAGCTCAATACCGAGAAGAAGACCTACACCGAAACCACGTTTGCCGAGCAGCGCGCCGTCATGCAGCAGTCGATGCAGAAAATGCAGGATTCGCAGGCCTCCCAGCAGCGTGCCGCCTCCGGTATCGACGAGTCGCAATGCGACTGGTCGGATCCGAAAGCCGACGTGACGCGCAGCGGCGAGCAGGCCTCGATCGGCGGTTATCAGTCCGAGCGTGTGCAGATCAACGCCAGCCAGAGCTGCAAGGACAAGAAGACCGGTCAGGTGTGCGAGTTCGGTCTGACGCTCGATCAATGGCTGACGCCGAGTTTCGATGCGGCCGCCGAGACGCTTGCATACCGGCGTGCCTATGCAGAGAAGCTGGGTGTGAGCGCATCCACCTCGCGCGATTTCGCCGAGCGCGCGCAATCCATGTTCGGTCGCTACGAGGGGATCTGGGGCGAGGTCGCGGCCAAGATGCAGGACATCAAAGGTTATCCGGTGAAATCCAGCTTCTCCCTCGCTGTGGGCGGTCCACAGTGCCAGATCTCGCAGGAAACGCAGGCGAGCAGCGGCGCACCGTCGAGCGTCGGCCACGCATTGGGTGGTGCATTGGGAGGGGCATTGGGTGGTCTGTTCGCAAAGAAGAAGAAGGAACAGGCGCCGCCGGACTCCACCGCCACGTCGCCAGCCGTACCTGCAGGATTGGTGCCGCTGATGACCGTCAGTACCGAACTGATTTCGGTCAGCCGCAACGCGGCCAGTCCGCAGACCTTTGAAGTGCCCGCCGATTTCAAGAAGGCGAAGGACTGAAAGCGAGCGACGACTTACCGGAGGGGCAGCTGCGTGCGCTCTGGCGTGGGTGAGGTTTGGCCAACCCAGGCCCGTCGGTGCGCGCGGCTATACTGACGCGATGCCTGTCGCCCGCATCGCCATTGCACTTCGATGAATGCTTTCCTGCTCCTGGTGGTCTGCCTGGTGCTCGGCTGGCTCGCCGCCCGATTGGGACGGCCGCCGCCGGCGCTGTCGCAGAGCCTGAATTGGTGGGTGCTGAACGTCGCCTACTCGGCCCTGGTGCTGAGCCTGATTCCCCGGCTCAGCTTCGACTGGCATCTATGGTTCCTGGTCGCCTCGATCTGGTTCGTCTTTCTCGCGGGCTGGGCCTTCTTCAGCCTGTTGGGGCGGGCCCTGCACTGGTCGCAGGCACGCATCGGTGCCCTGACGCTGGTGGGCGGACTCGGCAACACTTCGTTCATCGGCTTTCCGCTGATCGAAGCCATGCGCGGCGAGGAGGGGTTGAAGCTCGCGCTCATTGCCGACCAGGTCGGCTGTTTCGTGGCGTTCGCCGTCGGCGGGACCATCATCGCGGCCGTGTATTCGGGACGTAGTGTCTCGAAGCTGACGATCGCGCGCCGCGTGGTCCTGTTTCCGCCGTTCATCTCATTGTTCGTCGGCATGGCGGTCGGTGCGCTGGGTGGATGGCCCGAAGCGATCGACAGCATTCTCGCCCGGCTCGGCGCGACGCTGGTGCCGCTGGCGCTGTTCTCGGTGGGGCTGCAGTTCCGGCTGCAGCTTGGCGAAGGCCAGCTCGCAGCCATCGGCTGGAGCCTGGGCTGGAAGCTGCTGCTCG
Organism: Povalibacter sp.; assembly: GCA_035556415.1. Classification (GTDB taxonomy): domain Bacteria; phylum Pseudomonadota; class Gammaproteobacteria; order Steroidobacterales; family Steroidobacteraceae; genus Steroidobacter. The sequence goes on along the minus strand of DATMEZ010000059.1, from coordinate 1,388 downwards.
GGCCGGCCATTGTCTGGGCGGCCGGTCTGGCGATCGGCGTGGGCGGGGAGGTGCTGGCCGTCGCGGTGCTCGAATCGGCCATGGCGCCGATGATCTCGGCGACCATCCTGGCCGATCAGAACAAGCTCGAGCCGCAGCTCGCCAACACCATCCTGGGCATCGGCATCCTGCTGTCGCTCATCACCGTACCGCTGGCCAACGCCCTGCTGTAACGGCCGGGCGTCGAGCCGGATTCAGTGCGGCTGGACCACGATGTGTCCGTGCTTCATTACGAACAGCGGCTTTTCGGTGGCCGCGATGTCGGTGAGCACATTGCCGGGCACGGCGACCACATCGGCGAATTTTCCGGCTTCCAGGGTGCCGACCTCGGTGTCCACGCCCAGCAGCTTGGCCGCTTCGCGAGTGCCAGCCAACAGCGCGGCCGACGGCGACATGCCGAGCTCGACCATCAACGCGAACTCCTTGGCGTTCATGCCATGCGGGGACACGCCGGAGTCGGTCCCGAACGCGATCGGCACGCCGATACGCAGCGCTGCCTTGAACATGTCGCCGTGCGACCGCGCCGCCGCGAGCGCCTTTTCGCGAATCTGCGGTGGGAACGTCTGTGCCTGCAGGTTGACCCAGTACACGGCCAACCGGGTCGGCACCAGATAGACGCCCTTCTGTTTCATCAGCTGCAGCGTCTGTTCGGTAAGAAAGCTGCCGTGCTCGATCGAATCCACGCCGGCCTCGATGGCCTGCCGGGCCGCCAAATCCCCGTGCGCATGGGCTGCGACCTTGCGCTTCCACGCGTGTGCCTCGGACATGATCGCGCCAAGTTCCGCTGGCGTGAGCTGCGGCACGTCGACCGGATCGGACTCGGACAGCACACCGCCGGAGGAGCAGATCTTGATCACGTCCGCGCCCCACTTCATTTGATAACGAACTGCGGCGCGGCATTCCTCCGGCCCGTTGCATACCCCTTCGACCGGACCGCGCGGCGGGATCACGTCCGGCGGGAACGGGGTGCCGTCGCAATGCCCGCCGGTCGAGCCGATCGCATGGGCCGCGGTGAGCATGTGCGGCCCCTCGACGATGCCGGCGTTGATCGCATTGCGCAGGCCGATGTCGATGAAATCGTTGGCGCCGACGTTGCGCACGGTGGTGAAGCCGGCCTCCAGCGTGCGCTTTGCATACAGGGCTGCGTAGTGCGACTGCTCGACCGGAAAGCGCAGCATGCCGTCGTAGAAGCCGCGATAGAAGTCCTTCTGCAACTCATCGCCCAGGTGCACGTGCGAGTCGATGAACCCGGGCAGCAGCGTGGCGTCACCGAGATCGACCACCTGCGCATTGGCGGGTTCCGACTGCGCGTTGCCGACGGAGACGATGCGATCGCCCTGCACGACCAC